>NZ_LT669941.1:1067794-1423726 GCF_900128505.1 Parabacteroides timonensis | reverse complement strand
CTCCGGCTGCAGTGGGAGTTTTCCCGCTTCGGGGCGAAGATCCCAGCCCGCCCGCCAGGGGGAAGTCGGTACTCGGACTCCGTTGTAAACCGTTAAGCACTGTCCGTATCGGCGTAGTGGGCCTTGGACGTGGTGCCGGAGCCGTAAAACGTTTGGCACAGATAGAAGGCACCGAGATCGTTGCTATCTGCGATCTGAACCCGAACCGGGTTGCCAACAGCCAGAAAACACTGAAAAACAGTAACCGCAAAGAAGCCGTAGCTTATACGGGTGAAGAAGACTGGAAAAAGATGTGCGAACGCGACGATATCGACCTGGTTTATAACGCAACTCCCTGGGAACTGCATGTTCCAATCGCCCTCTATGCGATGGATCACGGCAAACATGTCGCTATCGAAGTTCCTGCTGCCCTTACCGTAAAAGACTGTTGGGCCTTGGTCGACAAAGCCGAAGAAACCCAATTACATTGCATGATGCTTGAAAACTGCTGTTATGATTTCTTTGAACTGGCAACCTTGAATATGGCCCGCCAGGGTCTATTGGGTGATGTTATCCACGGAGAAGGAGCTTATATACATGACCTGAGAGGTGAAAAGTTCAAAGGCTATTACAAACACTGGCGGCTTGAATACAGTAAATACCACACCGGAAATCCATATCCGACTCATGGTTTAGGCCCTGTTGCTCAAATAATGGGAATTAACCAGGGAGACCGGATGGACTATCTCTCTTCCGTTTCCACCAATCAGTTCGGTCTCTCGCTCTGGGCAAAGAATAACCTGGAAAACGACGAACGCATTACCCATTCGGAACGTTATATGCTGGGCGATATGAATACAACAATCATTCATACCGTAAACGGTAAGTCCATCATGATTCAGCACGATACCACTTCTCCGCGTCCTTATTCTCGTATCCATCTGATACAGGGAACGAAAGGTATGGCCGTAAAATACCCTGATCAGAAAGTTGCTGTGCAACCCGACACGCATTCATTCCTGAAAGAGGGTAACCATAAAGAGGTGATGGCTCAATACGAACACCCGCTAAGTAAATACATCGGCGAACGGGCAAAAAAGGTCGGCGGTCATGGCGGTATGGACTTTATCATGGACTGGCGCCTGATCTATTGCCTGCAGAACGGCTATCCGCTCGACCAGAGTGTCTACGATGCGGCCGCCTGGTCATGTATCGTTGAATTGAGCGAACGCTCCGTCCTTAATAAGAGTTGTTCGGTAGCTATACCTGACTTTACACGTGGTGCATGGCGCGACTATAAACCCTGGCCGGTGATCGATATGCAGGGGGTACTGCACGGATAATAATACCCGGAAATAAAAAACTCCCGATAGCCGCCCCGTTTACCGGGTTTGCGCTATCAGGAGTTTATTCAAATTGCGTATAATTACTTTTCTTCTTTCTTCAAAAGCACTTCATCAATAGCCTTTTTGAAATCAGCCTTGCTCATGGCACCTCTTGCCATCTGCGGCTGTTCGCCCATCGGACAGAACAGGAGGGAAGGTATGCTCCGGATACCGAATGCGGCGGCCAATTCTTCTTCCTTCTCCGTATCTACCTTGTAGATATCGATTTGTCCGGCATATTCGTCGGCCAGTTCTTCCAGGATAGGAGCGATTGTTTTGCATGGACCACACCAGGTTGCGAAGAAGTCTACGATACAAGGTTTGTCACCTTCGTATACCCATTTGTCGGGACTCGCTTCGTAGTTGGCTACTTTACTTAAGAATTCCTGTTTTGTTAACTCGTTAATTTTCATGATTATAACTCCTTGTTGTTTTCGTTATTATTGTGCTTCTAATTACATAACAAAGTTACAACCTTTTATTCCTGTAACAATTGGCTGTTTTTCCTTAATAATTGACATTATTTCCTTTGCCGCAACGAATAAAAAAGCCGTTCGGAGAAATATACTCCGGACGGCCTTATCTAGTTTAAACTACACTACTATTAATTAATACCTTTTGCCAACGGCATCCCAATCGATGATCTTCCATAAGGCAGTCAGGTGATCGGGACGGCGGTTCTGGTAATCCAGATAGTAAGCATGTTCCCATACGTCGAATCCCAGAATCGGAGTCAGACCCTTGGCAACAGGGTTGCTACCGTTAGCTTCTTTGGTAATTGAAAGTTTGCCGTCTTTATCTTTTGCCAGCCAAACCCATCCTGAACCGAACAAACCGGCGCCTGCCGTGTTGAATTCTTTCTGGAAGTTTTCAAACGAACCCCAGGTCTTGTCGATAGCTTCTGCTAACTTGCCTGACGGTTTGCCGCCTCCTTTGGGTGAGAACTGTGTGAAATATAAATTATGATTAAGGATCTGTCCTGCATTGTTAAAAATGGCACCGTCCGATTCTGCTACGATCTGTTCCAACGGAGCGTTTTCAAACTTGGTTCCCGGGATCAGGTTATTCAAGTTGTTTACATAAGCCTGAAGGTGTTTTCCGTGATGGAACTCAATAGTTGCTTTACTTATAACCGGTTCCAGCGCATTGGCTGCATAGGGTAATTGAATTAATTCGAATTTCATAATTTCTTCTTTTTTATTTGTTGTTTGACTATGATTACTGTTATTTGTGACCAATAATAATAAACTAAGACATAATGTAAGCATGACCAATATGTTTTATGTTGTTTCTATTAATCTAACATTAACAGTTCAAGATTTGTTCACCCCGGGAGGCCTCATTTGTTATAACTTTTTTCGATCAATCGATAGACGCGATTTATAAGGCTTGGCTTTTGTTCCCAAATGTGCTATTTATCAGCCTGTTTTAGTTGCAGATGTAATAAAAAGGGAAATAATATGTAAAAAGTTGGTTTTTTATCATTTGTAAAGAAAATAATCCCAAAGAAGTTCCTATTTTTGTGCCCGCAATATTATTAATTAAGTAAAACATATTTGTAGATGGTAAAGAAAGTTGGGAATTTAATTCCAAACACCTTTTTTATTACAAAGGGTAGTGGCGACTCGGATCTGGAAAAACATGCAGGTTCTTATCACATGGCCCTTTATGATGCTGGTATTTCAGACTTTAACATTATGACGTATTCGTCTGTTATCCCCGCCACTGCACATCTTGCTACCATGGATGAGATTGACCTTCCTCCATTTGGTACGGAACTGAAGACCATTATGGCCGTGTCTCACGGGTATCAGGATGAGTTTGTATCTGCCGGTGTGGTTTACGCCTGGATGTACAAGGACGAAAACTTCGATGAGAAGGTTGGCGGACTGGTATGCGAGGTTAGCGGCCGTTATCGTATTGAAGAGTTGGAGTCACGTCTGATTCGTGTAATCAACGATCTTCACCAGAAAACTTACGGTAAGTATTATCTGGGTGAACTTAACTTTATAACTGAAGGTATTACCATCGAAAAGAGATACGGTACAGCTTTGGCTGCCCTGTGTTTCGTGGATTTTTTGATGCCTGAAATAGAAGAATAAAGATAATAGATACCTGATTATTCGTATGAAAAACAGAGGTAAGGCTTCGTCTTTATCTCTGTTTTTTTTACTCCATCCCCGAAAACTCGCTGTAAGTTTGTTATATTTGTAACGAACTTATGCTATAAAATTTTCTTTATTTAAGAAACAATCCGTTTAAAGCTGTTGTTGTATGAAAAAGATTATTAATCCCTGGGAGGGACTGGAAGGTTATATGTGTTTCGGGTGTGCACCCGAAAATCCTCAGGGCCTTCACATGGAATTTTATGAAGATGGGGATGATGTAGTAGCTTTCTGGGAACCGGAAAGTCATTATCAGGGCTGGTTGAATACATTGCACGGGGGAATCCAGACGACACTTATGGATGAACTGGCCGGTTGGGTAGTATTAAGGAAATTACAAACGTCGGGAGTGACTTCCCGCCTGGATGCACGTTTCTTGAAAAGCATCTCGACCCGGGAACCACGCTTAATGGTGCGCGGGCGCATCAAAGAGCGAAAACGGAATGCCATTTTTATTGAGACAGAAATATATAATTCGCAAAACGAACTTTGTTCGCGTGCCGACATCGTATATTTTATTGTTACTCAGGAACAGGCAACGGAACAGTTCCATTTTGCCGGATGCAAGACCGAAGATGAAAAATAGTAGATAAAAAAACAAAGCAAAAAGAAAAACAGATGAAATATATAGGAGCTCATGTAAGTGCGTCGGGTGGGATAGAGAATGCACCGTTGAACGCCCAGGCTATCGGGGCAAAGGCTTTTGCCCTTTTTACACGAAACCAACGTCAGTGGAAATCTTCTCCGTTGACAAAGAAAAGTATCTCTCTTTTTAAAGAACGTTGTAAGGAGTTTGGCTATGAAGCGAAACACATTCTTCCTCACGACAGTTACCTGATCAATCTGGGACATCCCGAACCCGAAGGATTGCAGAAATCGCGCGAAGCCTTTCTGGATGAGATGCAGCGTTGTGAACAACTGGAATTAGACCGCCTGAACTTCCATCCGGGGAGTCACCTGAACCAGCTGTCTGTCGACGATTGCCTGGCACGTATTGCTGAATCTATCAACTGGACATTGGAACAGACTACCGGAGTGTGTGCCGTCATAGAGAATACGGCCGGTCAGGGCACCAATCTGGGATATACATTCGAACAGATAGCAGCTATTATCGATAAAGTGGAAGATAAGTCGCGTGTAGGTGTCTGTATCGATACCGCCCATACGCTGGCTGCCGGATACGATATCAAGACCGAGCAGGGATTTACCGAGACTTTCCGCCATTTCGACGAGGTGATCGGTTTTTCCTATCTGCGTGGAATGCATATCAACGACTCGAAGAAAGACCTGGCCACACGTGTAGACAGGCACGACAGTATAGGAAAAGGAGTGATGGGACTGACAACTTTCACTATGTTGATGCAGGACCCTCGTTTCGACGATATACCACTGATCCTGGAAACTCCCGACGAATCGATCTGGGCCGAGGAAATCAGTTATTTATACACTTTATAATATAATAAGGGAAAGAGGCACTTTTGTAAGCCTCCTCTTTTCCACAATACATTACAGTTATGTTTATATTAATGCCAATTATTTTTGTTGCAGGCATCCTGGCAATTGCGCTCGAAGATAAGATTAAAATCAACAAAGCCGCAACCGCCCTCTTTATGGCAATTTCTTTATGGATGATCCTGATGTTTGACGCCTATAACATCTTCGTTGAACGCTCTAACCCTTTATTCGCCGAATTTTTAACACAAAACCCGGAAATGGCAAACCTGCCGGCCAAAGACCAGTTTATTAATTTCATAACAAACCGCTCTATCGTCTATCATCTGGGTAATGTGGCGGAAACCTTATTCTTTGTAATGTGTTCCATGCTGATTGTCGATATTGTCGACAAACATGGTGGTTTCAGAGCTGTTACGGGATATATCCGGACAGCCAACAAACGGAAACTGTTGTGGTATATCAGTTTCGCAACCTTCTTTTTCTCCGCCTTATTGGATAACCTGGCTGCAGCCATCGTGATTATGGCAGTGCTCCGAAAGTTGGTTCCCGACCGGACCGACCGTTTAAAATATGCCTGTATGGTAATTATTGCAGCCAATGCCGGCGGATCATGGTCGCCGATCGGTGATGTCACTACCATTCTTCTATGGGTAGGTAAAAATATAACTGCGATGCACCAGATATCGCATGTATTCCTTTCTGCACTGGTCAATATGCTGGTTCCGCTTACGATCGCTCATTTCTGGCTCTTTAAGAAAGACGCTCAGTTGCGTGTGATGAGCGAAGAAGAAATGGCGGACGAATTTGTTCCGGAAATATCCAACCGGGCTCGTCGTACTATTTTTGTGATCGGCGTGCTTTCTTTAGCATTGGTCCCGGTCTTCCAGATGCTGACCAATTTGCCTCCCTTCCTGGGGGTATTACTGGGACTGGTTATCCTGTGGTTCTACACCGATCTGATGTATAGCCGTTTGCACGTGCATGAATCGGAAAAGTTACGTATTTCCCGCTTATTACCCAATATAGACTTAGCCACCATCTTTTTCTTCCTGGGTATCCTGATGGCCGTAGGGGCATTGGAAACATCCGGACAGTTGGGGCTGATGTCCGCTTATCTCGACAAACATGTGCACGATCCGTATCTGATCAGTTTTGTTATCGGTGTACTGTCGTCTTGTGTGGATAACGTTGCTTTGGTTGCTGCCACTATGGGTATGTACCCTGTGGTACAGCAGACAGCCGATCTGGCTCCTTACGCCCAGTATTTTGTAGCCGACGGTGGTTTCTGGACTTTCCTTGCCTACTGTGCCGTAACAGGCGGTAGTATCTTGATTATCGGTTCGGCAACCGGTGTAACGGTGATGGGTTTGGAGAAGATCGATTTCATGTACTATACAAAGCGATTTTCAATTCTGGCATTGATTGGTTATATTTGCGGTGCGGCAGTATATATGCTATTATTCGCTTAAACTTATTTATATGAAAAAGAATTGGATTATCGCGGCAGCCTGCGCCCTCTTGCTTTCCGGAATGGATGCAATGGCATGTACAGGTTTGCTGGTTGGAAAGAAAGCATCGGTCGACGGATCGGTCATGATCAGTTATGCAGCAGACTCGCATACGTTATATGGCGAGCTCTACCGTTGGCCGGCAGCAACCTGGCCGAAAGGGGCTATGCTGGAGGTAAGGGAATGGGATACAAATAAACCGCTGGGACAGATCCCGCAGGTGGAACAGACTTATTCGGTGGTAGGAAACATGAACGAATATCAGGTCGCTATCACGGAAAGTACGTTCGGCGGACGTCCGGAGTTGGTGGATACTACGGGTATCATGGACTACGGAAGCCTGATCTATATCGCTTTGCAACGTTCCAAATCGGCACGCGAAGCAATCAAGGTAATGACCGACCTGGTGAAGGAACATGGCTATTACAGCAGTGGCGAAACATTCTCTATCGCCGATAAGAATGAAGCCTGGGTAATGGAACTGATTGGAAAGGGAACAGGCAATAAAGGAGCGGTATGGGTGGCAATCCGTGTACCGGACGATTGCATCTCGGCACATGCCAACCAGTCGCGTATCCAGCAGATCCCCTTCGATGACAAGGAGAACTGTATGTATTCGCCCGACGTTGTTTCTTTCGCCCGTGAGAAGGGCTATTTCAGTGGAAAAGATAAGGACTTCAGCTTCCAGAAAGCCTATTGCCCTTACGATTTCAGTGGATTGAGAGGATGTGAAGCCCGCGTATGGTCTTTCTTCCGTAAATATGATAACACAATGGATAAGTATACCGATCTGATCAAAGGGGACACCTCTAAGGAGCCGATGCCATTGTATGTGAAGCCTAACCGTCTCTTGTCCGTACAGGATGTTCAGAACGGCATGCGTGACCATTATGAAGGAACAGATCTGGATATGACAAACGATGCCGGTGCCGGTTCCTATAAAGTACCGTATCGCTGGCGTCCGATGACGTTTAAGGTAGATGGTGAAGAATACACCAACGAACGTGCCATTGCAACGCAGCAGACCGGTTTTGTAATCGTTCCGCAGATGCGTAACTGGTTGCCGGATGCAGTTGGTGGAATCCTTTGGTTCGGTGTGGACGATGCCGATATGGCTGTATTCACCCCGCTATATTGTTCGATCACGGAATCCCCCGAATGCTATCGGGTAGGTAACGGGGACATCATGAATTTCTCCTGGACTTCTGCATTCTGGATTCATAACTGGGTAGCCAATCAGGCTTATTCGAAATACAGCTTTATGATCAAGGATATCCGTCCGGTTCAGCAGGAGTTGGAGAATAGTTATAAAGAAGCAATTCCGGCTATCGATAAGGCTGCATCCGAATTGTATGCTAAGAATCCGGCAGAGGCTGTAAAGTTCCTTACCTGGTTTAGTACCACGACAGCCGATCAAGCTACTGCCCGCTGGAAGAAGCTCGGTGAATACCTGTTAGTAAAATATATGGACGGAAACGTTAAGAAAGAAGAAAACGGGCAGTTCAAACAAAACGGTTACGGCTTGTCTGAATACCCTGATTTCCCTGGCTACGATGAAGATTACTATCGCAGTATCGTAAAAAGTGCCGGTGACAGACTTAAAGTAAAATAATTATATTTGCGAATAATGTTGAACTAAATTATTGAGAGTATGAAAAAATTAATTGTTATGTGTATGCTGGCAATTATCAGCATGAGTGCATTTGCACAAACTCAGCAAGGACAATCGTCATTCGGTTTCAATCTTGGTTACGGGTTTAATGATAATGGCAATGCACTGTTGGGAGTTGATTATCGTTATAATTTTACTGATGAAGTTCGTTTTGCTCCTTCGTTGACTTATTTTGTGAAGGATAATGGTTTGAGTGCCTGGGCTATCGATATGAACGTTCATTATGTATTCAAACTGAGTGAAATGTTCGGCTTCTATCCGTTGGCTGGTCTTGATCTTTCATTCTGGAAAGCAACTGGAAAGTACAATCTTGAAGGATTAGGAACAATAAAGGCTAGCCAGAACTTTACTCGCTTCGGAGCAAACGTCGGTTTGGGAGGTGAAGTATATGCAACTGACCAGATAACGGTAGGATTAGAATTTAAGTATAATATTATTAAGACATTCGACCAGCCCATCCTGGCTGTGCGCGTCGGATATAATTTCTGATAAACAGATTACTTTATAAATAAAATGGCCTCCCGGTTGAACTTGTTTCAACCGGGAGGCTTTTTATTATATGGGCTGTGTGATAAATGCTCCTGTTTTTCTCAAAACCACTGATTCGCAACAACATTTCTCTTACATTTGTTATTTATAATCCAATTCAAAAATGATACTTATGGTAACACAGCAAGAGAAAGCAAAAAAAACGCACATTTGTGGAAATGTGTTGAGTTATATGGATTGTCTTGAAAAAGAGAAATATGACTCAGGAAAGAAAGGAACAGCGGGTTTGTATAAAGCTACCCGTCGTCAGTTGGAACAGTTTTTGGGGAAGCGCAAGTTTAATCTGAAACGGGTGAACAGCCATCTCGTACAAGACTTTGTTACCCATTTGCAGTCTTTGTCGCTAAGTCAGAATTCGATTAGTAACTACACGAGTATCTTTCGTGCAGCTTATAATGCGGCAGCTTCGGATAATCTGATTACTCCGGGTGAGAACCCGTTTCGAAAGGTTTATCTTCGTCCTATCCAAACCTACAAACGTTCGGTCGGTTTAAATGTGATCAAAGAGATAACACATTTGGATTTGAAAGGCAGTAAACGGCTGGACTTTGCACGAGACTTGTTTTTATTTAGTTTTATGGCCTGCGGGATGGCTTTTGTCGATCTGGCCCATCTGACCCGTATCAATATTCATGGGAATGTACTGGTTTATTATCGTGTCAAGACAAAAACGGAGATCCGTGTGACGATCACGCCGGGTATGCGCCGTTTGCTTGACAAATATGCCGATATAAACTCAGATCTGCTGTTTCCTGTCCTAAAGTCGGTAGAGGCTTCTTACGAGAGTTATAAAGTGGCTTTGCGTACCTATAACCGTCGTTTGGGAGCTATCGGTAACAAGTTATCTACCCCGGTAAAACTGACCTCTTATGTAGCCCGCCATTCGTGGGCGATGTGTGCGAAAGAGAAATCTGCATCCGTAACAATAATAGGGCAGGCCCTGGGGCATACATCCGAGAAAACGACTCGTTTTTATTTAAGTAACCTGGATCAATCGCTAATCGATCGTGTTAATATGAAAATCATTGGGTGTGTAGAAAAGTGGATAATAGGGGATAAATTTAGAAATTGACGCTTATTTATGGAATAAGGGTCATAGCCTTAAAATTAGTGGTGAAAAATCATTTATAAATCTACCCTATACCACAAAAGGCTTGAAAATCTAAGACAGGGCAAAAGTAAAAAAATTAAATCGATAAAACTTTAGTCAGGAGGCTTTTTTGTGTCTTAAAAAAGAATAAAATTATAACAAGTCTGTTTATTTTGACGGAAAAGTAACACTGAAACAGCTAAAAATGAATAGATTGTAAAAATCAAAGTCTGTCGCTAAAAATCTCTTAACTGATCTTAGCGAAACAACAAAATAATCAAAAGCTCTCCTTTTGACGTTTATTTGATGAATTCGGGTTGTTTGAAATATTATTTTACTAAATAAATACTACTATATCGTTCTTTCTACTTCTCTCATCCTCGTCCACTCTGAAATGAGTAATTCAGGAATTGCATTTTACTTTCAATCGGAAAATAGTGAGCAACTATCCTCTTTTAGTTTTTAAAACACTGTTGTATGTGATTGATATATAGTGATTTGTACTCAATGACCCTTATTCCATAAATAAGGGTCAAACAGAAACACACTAGTATGTCATCCATATAAATGGGACTGACGAACATTGTTATGCAAAGAACAAAATCCAGAAAAGATGTCAACTTATTCAATGCCAATCACTTTTCTTTCTGTTTACGCAGAAGCGACAAAAGCTGAAATTATCATTTCTCTTTGTTTCTTCTTATCGTTTTTGTTTTCAGCTTTTGTACTTCCGCGTATAATCATCATCTCTAAGCGAAAAGCCCTGTATGATGATCCGGATGCCCGGAAAAGTCATGTAGTGGCTGTTCCCCGTTTGGGTGGTCTGGTATTTATTCCTTCCACTCTGATCTCGTTATCTTTCTCTACAGCTATCCGCTTTTTACTTAATTTTCCGTTTAACGATAAATTGACCGGTTATACATTGCTGGAATTGTTATTGTTAGCAGCCGGTAGCTTGTTTTTGTATTTTGTCGGAGTAAAAGATGATTTGATAGGAGTACGTTATCGTAAGAAATTTATAGCCCAGTTTCTGGTAGCCTCTTTGTTTCCCATGTCGGGATTATATATAAATAATCTGTATGGAATGTTCGGAATATATGAGGTTCCTGCTATGATCGGTGTTCCGTTTACTATCGTCATGATTGTATTTATAACGAATGCAGTTAATTTGATAGATGGGATTGATGGTTTAGCTTCCGGAGGTGCTTTGGTATGCTTTGTTACGTTCGGTACGCTCTATATCTTGAGGGAAGAGTGGATTTATTCGATGCTGGCTTTTGCTGTTGTGGGTTGTCTGTTACCCTTTATGTATTATAACATATTCGGATCGGTAGAACGTGGTACGAAGCTTTTTATGGGCGACTCCGGCTCTTTGTCGCTGGGCTATCTATTGTCTTTTTTTGCTGTTAAATATGCGATGTTTGTCCCTAATGAAGGGATGGATGTTCGTTGTGCAATTATCCCGTTGTCTCTTCTTTTTGTACCTGTTTTCGATGCATTGCGTGTGATGATAGTTCGCGTTTATCATAAACATCCGGTATTTCTGGCCGATCGTGCTCATATCCACCATAAGTGTCTGGCAGCAGGTTTCAGCCATTTGCAGTCGACAGTCATGTTGATTAGTTATACGGTCGTAACCTTGTTTGTCAATTTGGGGTTGGGAGAACTGGTTGATTTGAATATAATCTTGATAATAAATATCCTGCTCACCGTTTTGATGAATCATTTACTGGATGTCAGGATCAAACATAATGAAGATGCAAAAGCCATTAGTTTCAGTAATAGTACCGGTTTATAATGCAGAGGAATACTTTCCTGCTTGCCTGGATAGTATAATCAACCAGGATCTAAAGGAGATCGAAGTAATTGTGGTCGACGACGGTTCAACGGACAGTAGCGGAAAGATTGCCGATCGATATGCCGAAAGAGATCCCCGTATCCGGGTTATCCATCAAGAAAATGCACATTTAAGTACTTCCCGTAATAACGGAATGCAACTGGCTACGGGAGAATATATAGCTTTTATAGATGCAGACGACTGGATAGAACCCGATATGTTTCTGTCGATGTTTAAAGTCGCTAAACGAGAAAATTCGGATGTTGTAGTTTGTAGTGTAGCAATTGAATATACGAAAGATGACTGTACATATCTTGAAAAGGTAAGTCAGGAATATACAGAACGGGATCCAATGAATTTTTATTCTCTTTTTGTTGAACTTTCGCAATTGCATTTGTTTAATTATTCTTGCAATAAGATATATAGGAAACAACTTCTAAGAGACCGGATGTTGACCTTTCAGGTAGAAGCTCCTTTTGAAGATATAGCTTTTAATCTGGAAGTATTGAAAGAAGTCAAGGCTGTTAGCATATTACCGGGTATCTATTATCATTATATGCGTAGAGATGTGCCAACTATAATTTCTTCTTACCGGCCCAAATTTCTGGAGGCACACAAACAGAAAGAAGCAGTATTTCAATCGTTTTTTAGTCAGTTCCGAGTAGATAAAAAGATTTCAGACGATTATTTACAAAAAATGAAAGTCCGTGATTACCGGGTTTTCTTATATACTTTATACCGGCCCGGCGCAAAGTTGTCAAGAAAAGAGCGTTTATGTATTATACAAACATACTATTTCTCATCATCAATGTTAAAGAAGATAGTAAAAGAAACTCCACCGGAAGATATTCACCAGAAACTCTTTCGTGAGTTACTGCTCCATACATCTCCGTGGATAATGGATTATTGTTGTTTATTGTTATTATATCTCAGATATCATCTGGAGTTTCTTTATAGAAGATACCGGATGATGGGAATGCATTCGCAAAAATGAAGACAGGAACGATTGATAGTTTATCCCGTATTCTGTTGTTTAATATCCTTCTGCTGTCTTTTACGAAGGTAAGCCCTGATTTACCGGCAATACCAGACCCTGTTTATTACGCAAGTTTCGTCGCGGCTTTGTTTTGGATGGTTTTTAGGGGAGGATTGGCGTTTACTTATACTTGGTTACCTTTCTTGATTTCCATATTATTTTCAGTTTGGGTAAATGATATACCTGCTTATTTTCAAGTTGGATTTAGAGTAATCGGATTTATGGCTGTCACTTTGGTTGTAGGTCCTTTTCTTGTTAATCCCATATTAGTAGTATGGAGACGTTTATTATTTGTGCATAGTCTGACTTTTATTCGTTGGATTGTGATTTTAACATTTCAGGCCTGGATAATTCGTCCGGAACTTGTGCAAGGTAGGAGTGGGTTTGAAGGATTTACCAATCAATCCATGTTACTGGGGACATTAAGTGGAATATCTTTCATTTATAGTTTGTATCGCTTTTATTTGTCGTCTAAATTGTTAAGCAAGTATCTTGAAGTCGGAATTGCCATCGTTTCGTTGTTGATTCTGATATTGGCGGGTTCCCGTTCTGCTTTAGGAAGTACGATGTGTGCCACAGCTTTCTTTTATAGTCGGATATATCGTCATCATGTGATGAGGTTAGGAAAGATTTGTTTTACAGTGTTATGTGTTACATTATTAACTTCTAGTTTCTGGTGGATTCATACAGAAAGATTACGCTCAAAAATGGAGATTGGAGAGAAAGGTGGGAGTGTGACGATGTCAAGAGATGGATTGTGGAATAAAAGGATGGATGAATTTAAAGCATATCCATTTTTTGGAGTTGGTTTTGCAACAATGAATAAGGAGGCTGTAAGTAGAAGTTCAAAATCAGGTAGTGGAACGATAGAGCCAGGAAGTAGCTGGCTATTTTTATTATCGTCAATGGGGTTGATGGGTTTTTTGTCATTTTCGATTCTTTTTTTTCGTAGTCTCTATTTCTTGTTTATAAAAGAATCGGTAGGAATAAATGGATATTTTATAGGCTCTCTTTTATTTTTGTTTTTGTTCCACATGATTTTTGAAGGATATGTAATAGCTTCCGGAGCTTATCTTTGTTTTTTCCTGTGGTTGTTATTATCAGAGTGTGGTAAAGTAGTAAATATAAATAATAGATTAATATGATTCGATTGATACCTGATGAGATAATACGGTTTTTTAAATTGTTACCACGTCTGTATAAGCAACGTTTGTGGGGGGTAGTTTTATCCGTTTTTATCATGGCTGTTGTTGACTTGGTGGGAATCGGTGTTCTCTTGCCTATATTACTGTTGGTATTGAATGAAAAAGTGGTATTGGAGAATAAATATCTGGCTTTATTTTATCATTGGGTCGGATTTGATAGTATCCGTTCCTTTGTCTTTTTCATCTGTTTTTCAATTTTGATTTTTACAATTATGCGTGTTTGTTTATCTGTTTGGTTACAGTATAAGCAGAATCAGCGACTATTTTCTTTGTCCTCTTATTTGTCTATTCGTCTGTATAGTTGTTATTATTCCAAAGGATATTTGTTTATAAAACAGAATAATAGCCATAAATTGATTAACCAGATCAATAGTATAGCCGAAAATTTGATTAAGGGGTATTTTGTTCCGTTTTCATCATTAGCTTGTGAGATTTTTGTTTCAGTGTCGATATTTGCTGGATTAATCGCATTTAATGTGTATGTCTTTTTCTTGGTTATATTGACATTTGTTCCCATAACGTTAATCTATTATCGTTATTCCCGTTCCCGGATAAAGGCTTATGGAGAAAAACTGTACTTATTAATACCTCAAAGGGGCAAGTTATTGCAACAAACTTTTATTGGCTTTACGGATATGGAAATGAATAACACTTTTCCGGAAAGTATCCGACGCTTTTCTAATCTATTGACAGAGCAGAATCGTTTTTTTGTTCGTCAGTTGATACTAAGCAATTCGTTACAAAGAGTATTGGAAATAGCTATTGTCTGCTCGGTGATCGTTTTGATTATAGCCACGCAATTGTTTGAGCTTCCCTCATTAGGATTGATCGTCGGTATATTTGCTATTGCTGTTTACCGGGTATTGCCAAGCATTATAAAGGGTACAGGATATCTGTTTCTTATGAGAGGAAATTCATTCGTCTTCAAAGCTCTAGATGATCTGGAATTGGAAGAGGTGTCTCATGAAATGATTGACCAGCATCCGATCGCATTCGACCATTCGATCTCTATTCGTGATCTTAGTTTCTCATACGATAAGGTGAAGCCGGTATTTGAATATTATTCCCTGGAGATTCATAAAGGTGACTTTATCGGTTTTCGTGGTGAATCGGGGTGTGGTAAATCGACCTTGTTTCATCTGATACTGGGATTTCTGAAGCCGGATTCGGGTGGTATTTATATCGACGGGGTTAATTTGTCGGCTGACAAGCTGGCCTCCTGGAGAAGCCGGATAGGATATGTCTCACAACAACTGTTTATGGTAGAAGGTACCTTATTGGATAATATCGTAATGGGTGATGTCGATAAACAACCGGATATGGAACGGATCGCCCTGGTCTTGCGTTTGGCCTCACTGGAACGTTTTGTGTCGACTTTGCCCAAGGGAGTCCTTACTCCGGTAGGTGAAGGAGGCAGCCTTCTGTCGGGAGGTCAGCGTCAACGGTTAGGCATAGCTCGTGCCTTATATAAGAAAGCTGAAATCCTGATGTTCGACGAGGCTACCTCTTCACTGGATGAAAACTCGGAGCATACCATCAATGAGTCCATACTACGTTTATCGGAGGAATGTCCGGGATTGACCTTGCTGGTCATATCCCACCGTCCGGAGTCGTTGGCAATATGCCGTAAAATTATAGATATTTGTAATTTATGATCCTAGCAATTTCAGCAAATACCCTCCCGTTGCACAAAGGATCAGTGCACCACCCATTATTTTTTCGGGTGACGGGAAGGTTTCCCTGATATCGAGAGAATCGCTCCGATAGCCGCCAGGGCCACTTCGGTGTTGCGGTTGTTCACTGCCAGCATGGCCAGGATCGTCAACCAGAGGTCGATCAGGTATATGTTTCCTTTTACCCCGAAAAAATAATTGGGCAATCGTTGTCAGGAAACGAAGGATAGCTTCAAGATATTTCATGATAATAATTTTATTTGATATATTGGCTGATTTTGATCAGCATCTGCCGGTAAGCTTCGCGGTTGTCGCTGTTTGCCTCACTGATGTAACGGCTGTAAGCGACCTCTTTGGCATAGGCTTCAGGATAATAGCTGAGCGAGGCAGCTGTCGGATAAACCGTGCGGATCAACCTTGCAAAATCGAAGAAACTTTGTTCAACCGATTCATAGATACGAAATTGGAGGTGGGAAATCCCTCCGTCTTCCGTTTTGAGTGTTTTCGCCCCTTTCCAGTAGAGGGTGGGTTGCCCGTAACCGGTAAGGCCGAAATAATTGTTGTACACTGTGCAGAGGACGCTTTCACCCCAGCCGCTTTCGATGGCTGCTTGTGCGAGGATTATCTGCGGATTCAGTTTGAAATGTTCCCCGGCAGCTTTTGCCGCCGGGAGGAACTTTTTAAAAAATGCTTGCTTTTCCATATTTATTCAATAACAGGACGATCGTCTTCACCGCTACCGCCTTCGCTGCCGGCATCCGGGTCTTTGATCGGTTTCAATTCTTCGAACTTGGCATTTCGCTTGATATCGGCCAGCATAGTGCCCGAAACGTATACGATGCGTGCATCGTTGAAGAGAGAGGTGTCGAAATCCTTTTTAACGGGGACTCCTTTGCTTCCCGCCACCATGCGGAAATTACCCAGGCGGCCCATGCAAATAATATCGCCTTCTTCAAGACGTTCCTGCATGACCGAGAGTAGACCTTCGATCACCAACATGACATCACCTATAAATGCGGTGCTTCGCATAGCGATCATGCTGCATAACTTTTCGAAGCTGATTTTTTTCAAAGCGCGAACCTGTGCATAATACAGTTCGGAACCTGCGGCAGCGTCTTTACGCATGTCGGGACGTTTTACCAGATGGAAATTCAGTGCCATAACGTTGATAATTAATAATGAATAATTGGTTGGTTATCGATAACAATACGAAGGTACGACAGTCGGGGAGAGGCATTTCCTGTTAATTCCAGTTCTGTCCGGTTATCGACGGATAAGTATCGATAAGTCCGGATATTGTTTTGTATTCATTGAAATGTAAGTCGTAAATGCTTGTGATATTGCAGAATATTTTGTACATTTAATGCATAAATCAAATAAAAATAATGCATTATGAATAAGGATACAGAACAGGCGGAAACACATGTACCGGTACGAAGCTATGGAGTTACTGAACTAGGTTTGTTATATAATCCGACCTTGCAGCCCGACTCGGCAGCCAAAGCGATCAAACGTTGGATCGCATTCAACGAAGGTCTGACAACGGCCCTTAAGGAAGCCGGCTGGCGTAAGGGGCAGCGCAAGTTCACTCCGTTACAAACCAGGCAGATATTTCGTTTTCTGGGCGAACCTTGAGAATTGAAAATTGAGAGTTGAAAATTGAAGTTCGCTTTTGGGGAAATTAGTTATCTTTGTATAATTCTTATCAGAAGGAATGGATTTGAATTGAATAAATAAAGTAGAATATGGCAAAGAAAATACCTTACGGATTGACGGATTACTTCATTATTTGGCCGGAATTTGAAGCCGGACGAGGTTTTTCGGATCTATATCAGATGCCCAACCTTGCGAATTATCCGGATATGCAATATTCTTATCTGATCGAATTGAAATACCTGAAGCATGACGATCACACGATGAATGTTGAAAAGCTGTTGGAAGAAGCGAAAAGCCAGTTGCTTCGCTATGTTTCCGATGAAAAAGTTATCAGCAGCACAAGCCATACTCGTTTACGTCTGTTGGCAGTCGTCTATAAAGGCTGGCAACCGGTAGCGATGCGTGAATTTGAAAACTAAGAATTAGAAGAAGGTGAGCTATAAATTTATAGCGTCGGGAGTAACCTTTCCCCTCTCAAAGAGGGGAAACAGTTGCCATCTGTCACTATTATCAATACAAACAAATAGCTCAAATATGCCAATAATTAAACCGGTCACATTTGATAATACCGGAACCAACCGAACCCATAACTGACAATATCAACAAAACAATCCGAATAAATCCAGAAGAAAAGAACTATCTGTTTGTGGTTCCGTGTATAAACATGGAGGCTGAACTTCTGTTTGGATAAGTCTGACTTGAATACATTTAATCTAACATAAATAAATACACCAAAATGAATCTTTGGTTGAAAAATACGATAAAGCGACAATTTTAATTCGCAATAATCATATCGACTAATTTAACAAGGGTAAATGGTTTCATTTTATCCGATCTAATCTTTTTATCCGATGAAGTATGTAATGTTAATCCCGGCGCGTGGAGGATCTAAGCGTTTTCCGGGAAAGAATATCTATCCTTTGGCCGGAAAGCCCTTATTGGCGCACTCTATCGAATATAGCCGGCGAGTACTACCCGATACGGAGGTGTATGTGTCGACCGATAGCGAAGAGATTGCCGCTGTGGCCCGCAAATATGGGGCAGTAGTGATAAAGCGTCCGGTGGAATTGTCGGGGGATCTGTGTTCCAGCGATGTCGTGTTGCAGCATGCTGCAACAGAACTCCTTTCGGAGGGAAAGGAGTTTGATTACATGATCCATATACAAGCCACCAATCCGCTTCGTCCGGAGGGTATGATGGAAGAAGCCTTGCGGATAATCGAATTGGAAAAATGCGACAGTCTGTTCGCTGTCACTCCCCAGGTTCGTAAACTGGGACATTTGGCGGAAGGACGATTTATTCCCTGGAACTTCACGTTTGGCCAGCGCAGCCAGGATATGGAGACGCTTTATTTCGAAAACGGCCTTTTGTATATCAGCCACCGCGACCTGATATTGAACGGACGTATCCGGGGAGATTCCCTGTATTCGCTGATTGTCGATCATCCGTTCGGCTTTTTGGATATTGACACACGGGAAGATTTTGAGTTGGTAGAATATTATTTTGAGAAATATAAAAGCCACCGATAAAATGAAGTTATTTAAAAGATATAAAGCGATTGCTTATTTGCCTAATCTCTATTCGCTGTTACAATACCTGCTACTGGAGCCTTATAAAAAAGAGGATACATTGTTTTTTATACACGATGAATTTCCTGTACCGGTTGCTATCCGTATGAAGAATGCTGTGTTTTTATTAAATATATCCTATACAGATCGGATTATTTCTTTTTTAAGGATTCATTATTCTGTTTTTATAAACCGGTATATACCTGTCTTTCTGGGTGGAGATCTTATATATACTAATAAGTTTTTATCCTGTTTTACAAATATATTTTATATGGAAGACGGAACCCTCTCTTATAAGTGCGAAGCCACTGTTACACAGCTTGTTTACAGGAAACGTAAACCGATGATAAGTAGGCTTTTGTATGGTGATCTGCATCCCTGGCTAGGACTGTCCGGAAATGTGCAAAAAATTTATCTTACCGGTATTTTGCCGATACCGGAAATTATAGCTGATAAGGTCGAAATTATAGACCTGAAACAGTTGTGGCATCAAAAGGATAGAAAGAGCCAGGAAGAAATAAAGCAGTTGTTTCTTCCGGCCGACTTTGATTTCAGCAAAATGGCAGGCTATGACATTTTTTTATTGACGCAACCTTTTACAGAATTCTCATCGGGGAATTTTTCGGAACAACAAAAGATTGAAATGTACCGCAAATTGCTATCGGGTTATGATGAGTCGAAAGTCATCATTAAACCCCATCCGGCAGAAAGAACAGACTATCAATATTATTTTCCGACAGCAATGATTCTTGATCTTTGCTGTCCTTTCGAATTGTTGTTTCTCATGGGATGTGATATAAAAAAAGCCATATCGGTAGACTCGACAGCTATATTCAATCTGGATGACTCGGTTGAAAAAGTTATTAGCGGATATGATGTAACTCCGGCCCTGGCTGCCGAGGCTAAGAGGAGAGGTATATATACAACTAATAATTTGTGTAACCAAACATAAAATAGATAATTAAATCATGCGAAAAAGAATTTTAGAAGGAATAGCCGGCATCAGCTTATTGGCAGTTCTACCAGCTTGTAGCAGCCGGAAACAATCCACATTCAGCGATGTCTATGCAACTGCAAACAGAGTACAAACAGAGGTGGAAACGGTTGTGGTACCAACTTCGGAGCAGCCGGCCCGAAGCGTTCTGATTCCACAATGGCAGGTAGATGCCCAGTCGGTCTACAATCGGATGCTCACCTACATCACTCCCGAAGAAGAACTGGCTCTGAAAATCGTGGAAGAGAAGCTGGCTGCCTATATCGATTTTCCGGCCAATAGCGTTCAGGTCAACCCTAAATACGGGAATAACCGTGCCGAGTTGGCAAAGCTCGAAGAGCGATTAAAATCATTACTTCGTTCCGGTAATGGGGATGTAAAGAAAATCCGTGTGATCGGTTATGCTTCGCCGGATGGCAGTACGAAAGAGAACGAGCGTCTGGCCGGTAACCGGGCTATCCAGTTTAAAAACTATCTGCAGAAGCAATTCAAATTCTCGGATCCGGCGCTGATTACCATCGATTGGGTGGGCGAAGACTGGGATGGTTTGCAACGGTTGATCGTTGAATCCGGCAAGCCATACGGTAGCCGTGTGCAGGCAATCCTTCAGTTGACTAACGATCCGGATAGCCGCCGCAAACAGCTCAAAGCGATAGATAAGGGGACGGTGTATAAAGATATCGAAAAAACATTCTTCTCACGTTTGCGCCGTATGGAGCTGATGGTAGAAATGGAAATTGCTGTGGAAGCTATTGTGGATAACCACCGCTTGGTTGAACAGGTATATACTGAGCCTGAAAAGTTGTCGTTGCCGGAACTGCTCAGAGTTGCTTCTCTCTATCGTCCAGGTACGGAACAATACCGTGAAGTGTACGAGATAGCCGCTTATACTTATCCTTCATCTGTTGTCGCCCAGCTGAATGCCGCTGCCGCATCCCTGGCGTTGGGCGATAAAGAGTCGGCCCGTTATTTTTTGAGTCGGGTGGAAAACGACCCACGTGCTTATAATAATCTCGGAGTATTGGCTTTGATGGATGGCGACAAGGAATCTGCTACTGCTTATTTCCGAAAATATATGCCGCAAAATCCTCGTTTAGCACGCGAGAATTTGCGTGTTTTGAATGAATAAAAGGGTCTATAAAATAAGGGTGTTTTGAAATGTTAAGACCAGACTTTTAAATACAAAATAAGGGACTTTTAAAATCAAAAGTCAGGTGTTTTTTTTAGGAAATAAGCAACTCATTCCCGGCCTTAAATTAAATTGAAATGAATAAAAAAATTTATCAAGGCTTGCGGGAGGAGACCCGTTATCTTTTCCGACATTTAAAGAGAATTTGCAAAAACAATCCGATCCGGTAAAAACCGTGTTGGAGACAGCCGCTTTTTTGCGTGAGTCGGAAGAGGTCGACAATAAACAATGGTGTAAATTCTCCGGTCGTTTTTTTCTCGAGTATCGTGATACGATTATGCAATATTACGGGTACGAAAGTCAGATATTTAATCTGCCGCTCCGGGATGTACATTATCCGCGTTTTTTTATCGCTCTAATGTCGGTATTGTTGAAATTGGGAATTATCGGGTGCAACCCGACCGAATTGACAAATACCTTGTATGGTGCATTCCGCTTTTCTCAGGAACGTTCGACGGTTCGTAAATGGTTTTATGAGATCCCTCCTGAATATGAGGACGTCTTAACAAAGTTTAAGTGCTTGTTTAGTACACTAAAATTCAAGAAATAAAAAAATAATCCGCTGGGAATGAGTGTGCTTTACTCTTTTTTACTTGTTTTTTCGTGTACTCCGTCGAATGGCCTGGCGTATGTAAATTTACTGCTGTCGGGTAAATGGACGTGAGAGTTCGGAATTAAATTTTTGATCGGGCCCCTTTGTATTAATTATAAATAATATTTATTCTATATTAAAGAGGCTGTACAAACCGCTGTCGAAGTAATGTTTTGTAACCTTGATCTGAAACTTGATAATCAGAAGTTCAAATCTGTCACAAAAGCGCGCTTTTACCTGTCACGTTGAAATTAGTAACTAAAAAGCGGAAAAAAATGAAAAAACGTAAGGAAAACATGACGCCGGATTACCGGAAGTCGGGCTACCTGAAAGTGGGTAGAAGCGTGTTGCGGGCTTATTTTACAGGAGGACGTGAGTTGAGCGAGATGGCAAAGGTATTGCTTTGCGTGGAAACCTTCGCTTATTTCAGCGAAGGACAGATCTGTCTGAACGATCAGGTTTTCTTTTGCCATCCGGGTGAGTGGATCACCACCTATACCGAAATCGAGGAACTGACCGGGATTGACCGGCGAGTGGTAAAAAAACATCTGGTCAAATTGGAACAACAACATTTCCTGATCCTGTCGGATATCGGTTTTTACAAACGGATCGCTCTGGTGAACTACGAGCAATCGGTACAGGTGCAACATTCCGTCTCCCCTGTCGATGCCGGAAATCCTACCGACCCGACTGAATCTGGCAGTAGCATATGGGATATGGCGAATAATTTTTATAACCCTTACAACGGTCAGAAAGGAGTGGTGAACTGATGGGAGAAGCACAAAAAACTAAACGGCAAATCCTTCCGAACGTAAATCTACCGATGGAGCAGGCGGTGATAGCCGGTCTATTGACTGCGCCGGATGCCGTCTTCGATGTGGCTGACCGTCTGCAGGCGGACATGTTCAGCGATCCGCGAAACGCATTTGTTTACCGTGCCGTCTTGTCGTTGGTCGAAAAGGGAATAGGAGTCGATATGCTGACGGTGGAGAATGAAATGTCGCGGTTGGATAACGGTTTGTACCAGCAGCTGAATGGCTTGTCGTTCCTTTCAGAAATGCTGTTGGATGTCCGCAGCGATGCCCATATCCGCATTCATGCCGACGAACTGGTTCGCTGTTATACGTTGCGCCAACTGGTTAACGGACTGAAAAAGAAAGAGACGGAGGCCCAGTTGCCTTCGGCCGATGTGGCGGAGTTGTTGACGGGAGTGGAGGAGTTGGCCGGTTCGCTGCGCAACGGGATGGCACATGTCTCTTCGATGGAAGAGGCCGGAGGGGTGGCGGCACGTGTATTGGAACAGTCGTACCGCGAACAAACGGAACGCGAATCGGGAATGATTACCCGCATCCGTTCGGGATTGTATGATTTGGATAAGCTGACTGGCGGACTTTATGAGGGCGAACTGACGGTGATCGCCGGACGTCCTTCGATGGGGAAATCGGCGGTTGCTCTGTGGATGGCGCTTTGTATGGCACGTCAGGGAAAAGCGGTAGCTTTCTTCAGTGTGGAGATGGGGAAGGAGGACAATGCCACCCGTTTACTGTCGATGGTGAGCGGTATCGATGCCGACCATTTGCGCTTTAAAGGAACATCGGCCTCCGACCGTGTACGATTGGAGGCAGCCCGTAAAGAGTTGGAACGTTTGCCGATTACGTTGGAGTATTGTGGTTCAGATACGATCGAAGATATACGTGCCAAGGCACAGTCGCTAAACAAACATGGCAAACTGGATGCCATGTTTATCGATTACCTGAACCTGATCAATATCGTGGTCTCGAAGAACCTATTGCAGGAAACAACCGATCTGGCGCTGGGTAATATCGCCCGTAAGGCGAAACTGATGGCCGAAGAAATGGAGATCCCGGTCATCCTATTGGCCCAGTTAAACCGTGAGGTCGACCGTCGGCAGGGACTTCATCTTCCAGTTCTGAGTGATTTACGCAATTCGGGTGCGATCGAACAGGTGGCAGATGTCGTGATATTCGTTTACCGTGCCGAGAAATACAATATTTTTTATGATCCGAAGACAAAGGAAGACTTGCACGGCATCGGTCTCCTATTAGTGGCTAAGAATCGTAACGGGGCGACCGGAGTAGCAAAATTCCGGTATAATCCGGCAATGACTTGTCTGACGGATTATGATCCGAGGGTGATATGAATTAGAAAGAATGTAATTGTAGTTTAAGCAAACTTATATCTAAACTCCGTAATACATAGGTTAGTGAATGGAAAGAATATGATTTTATAAATAATTAAATTAAATGAAATGATACAAAAAAATTTGATTTATGATGTTGGGATGTGCAATGGTGATGATACTAATTTCTATCTCAAAAAAGGGTTTAATGTCATTGCTTTTGAAGCTGATCCTGAATTGGTCGCATTCTGCCGGGATAGATTTAGTGATGCTATAAAAACGGGGCAGTTGATTATAGTTGAAGGTGCTATAGTTGATACGGAGGTAATGACAGAGAGTACTGATAAAGTGACCTTTTTTAAAAATAAAGGGAACAATCAATGGGGAACTGTTTGCCAGAATTGGGTAGACAGAAATGAACGATGTGATAAACCGAGTTCTATTATAGAAGCTTCTGTTATCGATTTTGCAGCATGCTTAAATAGATATGGAATTCCTCATTATTTGAAAATAGATATTGAGGGCATGGATGTTCTTTGTCTGAAAGCACTACTTTCTTTTTCAGAAAAACCAAATTATATTTCGTTGGAATCGAATAAAGTCGACTTTGAGGCTTTAAAAAGAGAATTTGATCTGTTGTGTAAATTGGGTTATAATTCATTTCAAGTAATAAATCAAGCGGAAATTCCTTATTCAAAAACTTCTTTTATTACAAAAGAAGGAATACATGTAGAACATGTATTCACAAATGCTTCATCCGGACTTTTTGGAAATGATTTACCAGAATATGGCTGGATAGACAGAAAGAAAGCTATACAAAAATATCGTTGGATTTTTTTGAAATATCTCTTATATAAAGATGACAGATTTTATAGATGGCGCAAATATCTGCTTGGTAAAATTTATTATCGTATACTAGGAATTTTAATTTCTTCACCGGGATGGTATGATACGCATGCCCGAAGATGATATGAACCTTAAAGATAAAATACTATCAATTGCAAGACTGGAAGAGGTGGTAGGGCGTTATCTGCCATTACAAAGAGGTGGTTTTGCAAAAATAATATTGGGGCTTTGTCCTTTTCACGACGACCGTCATCCTTCGCTGCATGTGAATGTGAAAGAACAGTACTATAAATGCTTTGCCTGTGGCGAAGGGGGCGATCTGTTCAAATTCGTTGAAAAAATGGAGGGATGCAGCTTTCAGGAAGCGTTGAAGAAGCTGGCCGATTGGTACGGATTGTCGGATGAGGGTGACTACCGGCCGGTAAAATATCCTCCGGTAGCGAAAAAGAAACAATCGGTACCGGGTGAGTTAGTAAGTCCGTTTCATATAAAAAATCTGCTTCGCAACCACCGGATGATGCTCGATTGGCTGGAAGAATATATTCCGGAAGAGGAGCTGTTGCGTGAAACATATAAGGGCTTTGAAGTAGGAATCGGCCCTTCTTCCTTGCCTCGCGATTACAGTAATTTTTGCAACCGCCTAATCTTTCCTATACGCAACGAACGGGGTGATCCGGTAGCTTTTGCCGGTCGTTACCGGGGAGAGACAAAAGGTGCGGATATCCATAAGTATGTTAATTCTTCCGATAGTCCGGTGTATCATAAAAGTGAGATATTATATGGTTTGTATCAGGCCGGTGAAGCGATCCGCCAACATGGTTTTGTTTATGTCACTGAAGGCTATAAAGATGTACTGGCCATGCATGCGACCGGTTTCCGGAATACGGTGGCATTATGCGGAACTGCATTGACCGAACAGCATGCTTCTTTGCTCTGGCGGTACACCCATTGTGTTCTGATGATGCTCGACGGCGATCGCGCCGGACAGGTGAACGGATTCAAAGCGGCTTGCTTTTTATCGGGAAAAGGTTTTTCAGTGGGACAGATCCTTCTGGAACCGGGGCACGATCCGGATTCCCTGTTGGCAATGCTAGGCGCGATAGAGTATGTTGGTTATATAAAGAAAGCGACCCGCTTCAGCCGTTTGGAAATTTACGAAGCTAATTTATTGAGGCAGCTCAGGCAACTGTTGGCAGAATTGCGCCTGGCTCTAACAGTAACGGAACGTACAGAGTTACTGGCGCGTATGTTACCTCTTCACAAACGTCTGGCGAAAGTAACGCTTTTACTGGCGCATTCGCCGGTATTGAGGGCCGATTGGCTACTGGATTAAATTAAATACTATAAAATTATGATTGTCGATAAAAAACGTAAAGTAATCTACCTGCATAACCCAAAATGCGGTGGAACATTTCTGAGAGATCTTTATATTGAAAAATATGGAAACACCGAAGCGACAAAATGGTGGAAGTTATATACCTGCAAATATGGAACGGATCTGGGGCATATCACTTATGATGATTTACCGAGTTTTGTTCCAGAATGGGAAGAGTATCGGATTGTTGTAATGATACGTAATCCTTATAATCGCTTTTATTCTGCAGTAAAAGAATTAACACAGAAATTAAAAAGTTGTATTGGGGGGAGATGGTATAAAAAGTACCCAAAGATTATAAAATGTCCAAAACTTATTAAGTATGAATTTATAGAATCAAACTGGCTAAGAAAAATATATCTACTCACGATATGTCCCGAGACATATCGTTTACGGAAGCTTAGTATGGCTTCCGTAAACGATATTTGTAATAAAATATTTTATGAACGTTCCGAACAAGATTATTTTATACATAATAAGAGAATTCCCTGGTTAAATCCTCAAAGTTATTTTTTAGGAAAAAATGTTGAAATTTTCCGATATGAATCTGAAAGCGATTGGATAAAGTTACTGGAAATTTTTGAATTGTCCGAATACCGAAATCGATTATTGATTGCAAAAGATTATGTGATACCGGAAGACTTCCGTGAGATGATTAAGAAAGTATATCCGGAAGATCGGGAATTATTTCTGATGTATTGAATTCCAAATTGATAAATATATATAAATGAAAATTATTCATGTAATAAACTCTATGAGCAATGCCAGTGGAGGGCCTTCACGTACAACTCTATTGACGTTGCAGGGTACAAAAGCACTTGGAATGGATGTGAGGGTTTTGACAAATTCACTGGGGCCGGATGATGAGGCCGTGTCGGAGGATCCTTCCATCTGTTACCTCCCTCGTCCTTGTTTACAGGATAAATGTAGGGGATATGCTAAGGTAATTCCCTATGAATTGGCTAAAATGGGAAGAGCAGATGTTTATCATATTCAGGGAATATGGTTGTATTCGAGCTATATAACTGCCAGATATGCCCGAAAGCAGGGAGTTCCTTATGTGATTACTTTGCATGGAACCCTGTATCCGGAAGCATTGAAACAATCCTTTTTTATAAAGAAGACTTCTTTATTCTTATATCAACGTCGTCAATTGCAGCAAGCTGCTTGTATTCATGCAACTTGCATGGAGGAGATGGAACATTACCGGAGATTGGGATTTACCAATCCGGTGGCAGTTGTCCCTTGTCCGATGGAATGTGACGATAAGGTTGAGTCTGTTTCTCTGAAAGATGTGAAACGTATCGGTTATCTGGGCCGTGTACATCCCCGTAAAAGGATAGAAAAATTAATCGATATCTGGTCTCGTTTGAATGAACCAGGTGAACTCCTGATAATGGGTGATGGAGATCCTTTCTATATGAAGTTCCTCAGGAAAGAAGTGGAACGGTTACATTTAAAAAAAGTACGTTTTGAAGGATTTGTTACAGGAGAAAAAAAGAATCGTTTGCTGGCTTCTCTCACTTGCTTGGTTGTTCCCAGTGATTTTGAAAATTTTGGAATTATAACACCTGAGGCTTTGCTTCAGGAAATACCTGTCATAGCGTCGACTGGTTCTCCCTGGCAGGACCTGGAAACACACCAGTGCGGCCGATGGGTAAAAAACGATCTTGATGCCTTGACCACAGCAGTACGGGAGGTTTTATCTCTGGATGAAGAAGAGTTACAAGCAATGGGAAAACGGGGACGCCAGTTGGTCTTGGATAAATATTCGGTGGATGTCGTATCCCGACAGATGAAACGGCTGTATACCTGGGTTGCCGGGCAAGCTGATAAACCTGAATTTATATATGATTGATTAAACCTAATAGTGATAAATATGAACAAGTATGAATTGGCAAAAGTAATTGCAAGCCGCATGTCAGTGACTGTTACAGAGACCTTGTCTTTTATAGATACGATGAGTGAAGTGATCTGTGATTCGATCACCCATGACGAATCTGTTTTGATACAAAATTTCGGTCATTATGTTCCTTGGGAACAGTCGGAGCGTATGGGACGTAATCCGAAAACCGGTCGGGAATGTAAGATTCGGAAACGTATTAGTGTGAAATTCAAACCGGGCAAAGGGTTAATTGAAAAAATAAACGGGAAATAGTAAGGTATGAAAGAAATTAAAGAACTGTTTTTAGGTTGGATATTGAGCTGTATGTTGCTCTCCTGTGGCTCAGTAAAGGACATCGCGTATTTGCAGGGAGATAAGTTACTGGCTAAAACTGCTATGGTCGATACCTTTTACCTGAAGATACAGAAAGACGATTTGCTGGATATTTCAGTTAGCTGTGTGGACCCAGAGTTACTACGTCCCTTTCTGCAATACGGAAATGGTGTTGATGGTGGTGGAAGTAATTATGGATATTCCGGCGGGAATAATAATAAGGGGTATTTGGTGGAAGTGGACGGTACGATCAACTTTCCATTGCTAGGGCGAGTAAAAGTGGCTGGTTTGACCCGACGGCAAGTGGGAGATTTGATTCAGAGTAGACTGGAAACAGGAGGATACATGAAAGACCCGATCGTGATGGTTCGTTTTCTTAATTTCCGTATCTCTATACTAGGAGAGGTTGATCGTCCTGGTACTTATCAAATATCTTCTGAACGTATAACGTTGTTTGAAGCACTCAGCCTGGCGGGCGATTTGACCATTCATGGGCGTCGTAACCGAGTGGCGGTTATCCGGGAAACAGACGGCGTACGTACCATCTTATATCATGATCTTCGATCGAGGGATATTTTTCAATCACCAGATTATTTTCTGAAGCAGAATGATATGGTTTATGTAGAACCTAACCGTGTTAGAGCAGAGGCAAGCGCGGGACAGTTTACAAGTGTCGGAACCTGGACAGGACTGGCCTCTCTTCTGATTAGCGTCAGTATTTTGCTATTTAAATAAAAGTGTATGGAAGAACAAACTACTTATACGGAAAAATTAAATCTGGTCAATGAATTTAATCTCCGCACTATTTTAGATGTATTACTCACCAAATGGAAATGGTTTGTTTTATCTGTTTTTCTTTTTGCGGTGGGGGCTTATGTTTGTATGAGGACTATACCTGTTATTTATGAACGGGAGGCTGTCGTCCAGTTGAAAAATAAGGTGAAAGCAGAAGAGGCTTTTAGTGAAAAACAAATGTTTGAAGACAGTGAAAGTAATAGTATAGAGGGAGAGGCTTTGATATTCAAATCTCGAATATTGATGCGTGAGGTTATCCGTAGATTAGGGTTGGAAATCGGCTATTCGGTGGATGATGGCCTTAAAATTAAAGATTTATATACGGATATGCCAGTGAAAATCAGCTTTCCTGATTCAACTTTTACCCAGCCTGCTTTTTTTTCGATTATCCCTGTTGCAGATGACCGTTTTAGAATAAAAAGTTTAGAGGATGATCCGGATGGGGTTATGGAATATACTTTCGGAACGCCGATAGATAGTCCGATCGGGCGGATGATGGTGGATAGAACCCCTTCATTCAATAATGAATGGCTGAATGAAGAGATACAGGTTTCTTGCTGGGATTATGAGTCGCTTATATCTTCCCTGTTAGGCCAGTTGGAAGTGAAGCGCAGTGTTAATGATGCCAATTTATTGACATTGACTTATCTGGATACGAATCCGGAAAGAGGAGACGATATACTGAATACATTGGTCGGTGTATATGTGGATGAATCGTTGAAGGATAAAAACCGGATCATACAGAATACAGCTATATTTATTGATGAACGATTAAAACTGATCAATGAAGAATTGGGAAATGTAGAGAGTAACATTGAAGATTACCGGAAACAGAACCGATCGGCTGATCTTGGTATAGAAGCTAAACTTTCGCTGGAAAGTCGGAATTTCTATGATCGTCAGGTGACCGAACTGAGTAATCAGAAAGAATTGATTGAACTGGTTCAACAATATTTACACGATCCATTGAAGAAAGAAGCCTTGCTCCCTGCTAACACAGGATTGTTGAGTATTTGGATAGGAGGATTGATCGATAAATATAACGCAGTATTATTGGAACGGGATAAACTGATGGAAAGCGGAGGTGCTAATAATCCGGTTGTCAGAATATTGAATGGTGAAATAGCATCTTTACACAAGGGAGTTGGTCAAAGTCTGAGAAACGCAAAAGAGGAGATTAATTCGAAACTGGAATATGCTCAGCGGATGCAAATGTTGGAAGCCGGTAAGATCAGTAGTATTCCGACCCAACAGAAATATGTACTTTCAGTAGAGCGACAGCAGAAAATAAAAGAAGAATTATTCCTCTATCTATTGAATAAGCGGGAAGAAAATGCATTGACATCTGCTACATCCGAGAGTAATCTTCGTATAGTGGATCAGGCATACGGGGTAGGAACAGCCGGTGTTAGTCCTTTGGTGGTCTTATTGGCAGCCATACTTGCCGGTCTGGTTGTACCGGGGTTATTTTTCTATCTGGGTCCAATGCTGAATGTCACTGTACGTGGACGGAAAGATATTGAAGACAATCTGAGTATTCCATTTCTGGGAGAAATACCACATAACCGGAAAAATGAAGAAATGGTGATCGGTAAACAACGGAGGAATGGAGTTTCCGAAGCATTCCGTATTGTGCGGAGCAATATAGATTTCATGTTGGATAAACAGAACAAATCACAGGTTTTGATGTTGACTTCATTTAATCCGGCTTCCGGGAAATCGTTTATATCCTATAATTTGGCAGTCTCTCTGGTATTGGCAGGGAAACGGACAATTTTGCTGGAAATGGATATCCGTAAGGGTTCTAAGAAAGATAAGGATGGGAATGTATTGCCAGGTCTGACTAATTATTTGTCAGGAAAGATAACGGACCCGACACAATTGATACATCCCCATATCGGATTTGAAGAACTGGACGTGATTGCTTCCGGCCCTGTACCTCCCAACCCCGCAGAGTTATTGCTGGGGCTGTCTTTGGATAAATTGATTGGGGTGTTGAGAGATCGGTATGACTATATCATTATCGATACGGTTCCTTACGGCATGGTGGCCGATGCACAAATTGTCAGCCGTGTTGTCGACCTCTGTATTTATGTCGTACGTGAAGGATTAATGGATCGTCGACGGTTGCCGGATGTGGAGAATTTATATACTGGAGGTAAGTTACCGCATATGTCTGTATTATTGAATGATGCCCGTTATAAACATGCTGGTTATGGGTATGGCTACGGGTATTATGGTTCTGGATATGGTGAAAATTATTATGGATATCAATAACAACTAATCTTATCATGAAAATAAAAACATTCGTTATTAATCTCGAGGTGTCGAAAGATAGAAGAGAATATGTGATAGCTGAAACAGCAAAATATCCTTGTATGGATGTAGAGTTAGTGAATGCTGTTTACGGTAAAAAAATGTCTGTAGAGGAAATAGAGGGCCTTTTTGAATGTAAACGGTTTAAAAGTAGGTATTTGCGTGAACCTATGCTTACAGAAATAGGCTGTACTTTAAGTCATAGAGAATGTTACCGGAGGTTATTGATTTCGGAAGAACAATATGCTTTAATACTCGAAGATGATGTTCGTTTTTGGGATTCAGCTCGTATGGAATTTGTATTGTCTGAGATAGTAAAAAGAATATCAGAGGAAAAAGAAGCTTGTGTCGTCACTCTTGCCAGACATTCACATTACTACCCTCGCGCACGATACAAAATTGATAACTATTCTATCTTCAGAATATGGAGAGCTTGTGGTACGTGTGCTTATTTGATAAATAGACAAGCGGCACACATTTTATTAGCGACTCCCAAAGCTTCGATCTATGCAGATGATTATGAATATATGAATGAGAAAGGAATTTTGGTTGAGGGTATTTATCCAACATTTGCAGTCGGTAAGTCGGAATGTGGAGAAATAGAAAGTGAGGTTGCCTCTGAATTAGAATACCCTGTGGGGGGAATTGACTTGCCGTTAATCGATCGTTTCTGTTATTTGTTGAGAAATAGAAAAAGAAGTTTATTAAGAGCTATAGGAGTATTACGCTTAAGGGGAATGAGAAAAAATGTTAACCTGTAATTATAAGAATATACATGCGAAAAAGAGTCGTAATTATCAATAAATACGGCGCATTACATCCTTCGGCTACCGGACGTCCGATTCGTAAACTTGCGGATTTTTTATGGAAAAACGGAGTCGATGTGATTGTACTTTCTATTGATGCTTCTTATAAAGGACAGATTTCTGGGCAAGATGAGAAATTACCTTATCGGACGATCGAATTGCCGGATTTTTATAGTGGTGTTAATAAATGGCTTCGTTTATTTGGTAATCTGGTGGATGGTTTCCGATTAATAACTTATTCAATGTTGTTGCCGCGCCATCAATTGAAAGTGGTACTGACCGATCCTTCTTTGATCAATGCTTGGGCTATTTTATTCCGTCCGTTTTATCGAAGTCAATTAGTTTTTTGGACAATGGATTTATATCCTGAAGCATTTGTTTCTGCTGGCCTCGTGTCATGTAAAAATCCTGTTTACCGGGGAATAGCTTCTTTAATTTATGATCATGTTCCTGACTTCTTAATAACATTAGGCGAGCAACAATATCGTTATTTGTGCCGGCAATATAACAAATCTTCTATTCCTCATATAGTGTTGCCTTGTGGGATATGTTCTATCGAAAGAGCGAATATCCCTTTTTGGCGAAAAGATAATCAGGATAAGATTGTTTTTTGTTATGCAGGGAATATAGGAGAAGCTCATAATGATATATTTCTTTTGGAGTTAATTAAGCAGTTAAATCCTAAAAAATATTTGTTTTTACTTCGTTTATATGGGGCAAAGGCACAACGGATCTTGAAAGAGGCGGCCATGTCTGAATCGGTAATTGTACTTGATTATATTGCTCCGGTAGAATTACAGTTTGTAGATATATGTGTGGCTTCCTTACTTCCTTCCTGGAATCATGTTTGTGTGCCTTCGAAAGTGGTTAGTGCGATATGTTCCGGGATACCTGTTTTATATAATGCAAATGAGGAATCAGAAGGTGCTTATATGTTTAGTGATGCGATTTGGCTGGTTTCAAATTCTGAAAATGTAAAAGAAAATATAGCCGTTTTTCTGGAAAATCTTTCTGATGAAGATATTCTGCTTAAAAAGAAAGCAGCCGGAAAATATACTCAAAGTCTCTTGAAAATGGAGAATGATAATCTATCCGTTTTGTTGGAAATAACTTAGATAAACAAAAACAAATGAGTATGAAAATAACAATAATAACCTCTCCTTTTGGATATGTACCTCCTCTAGGGATTGGTGCAGTAGAGAAAATCTGGTACGATCTATCGATAGAATTTGTAAATAAAGGAAATCAAGTGAAAATTATTTCAAAACGACCAGAGCACGAGGGATATACAAATAATCTATTAGATAAAAATGGAATAAATAATATTTATATCAAAGGTTACAAAAGAAAAAGATCTGTGTATTTGGACTTGATATTTGATTTTCTGTATTCAATTAATTCTCTTATGAGAATTGAAAAAACAGATATATTGGTAATGAATACCTTCTGGACCCCTTTCTTATGTAGATTTTTTAAAAAAAAGTATAAGGTTTCAATCTATAATGTTGCTCGTTTTCCTAAGAATCAATTTAAATATCTGTCCAATGTCGATAAATTAGTGGCATGTGGTTCAATGATTGGTGAAGCAGTGATAAAACAAGCTCCGCGACTACAAAATGTGTGCGTAATAAATAATCCTGTAAATCAAAATATTTATTATTATACATCTATCGGAGATATAGAAGACACTGTGCATGTAGTTTATACCGGACGATTACATCCGGAAAAAGGACTGTTTAACCTGGTAAAAGCTCTTTCTTCATTATCGGTTGAGAAAAAGATAAAATTATCTTTAATTGGAACCAATGATATACGGAGAGGTGGAGGAGGAAAGGAATATTGTAATGAATTAAAAAAGTATGTAAAAAACTTTGAGTTGGATTTTGTAGGAGAAATATCTGATCCGACTTTGTTAGCTCAATATATGCGGACTGCACATATATATTGTTATCCTCCGCTTCCGACAACAGGTGATGCGATGCCTTGTGCTCCTTTGGAAGCTATGGCGTTGGGATTACCGGTTATTGTATCGGATATCCCCTGTTTCGACGATTATGTGTTTCATGAAAAGAATGGCATAAGATTTAATGTAAAAGAAAATGCTGTTGAGAACTTAAAAGCCGCGTTGGAGGATCTGATAGAAAATGCTTCCAAGCGTCGTAAATTAGGCTTATATGCAGCGGAAACAGCCAAGCAATTTTCTTGTCCTTGTATAGCAGATCGTTTTTTGGACTTGTTTATGATATTGTGTGATGGGGAAGGTTTGGCTGAAAATTGAGTTCCAAAAAGATTCGGCTACTACCTCTTGGTCTGTAAAAGAGGCATTAGGGATACGTCTGTGGCATTTTACCTGGTTATTATTATGTCGTTGGACTCCGAAGAAACTAAATTTCTGGCGACTTTTTTGGCTTCGGATATTTGGAGCAAAAGTAAAAAAGGTTTTTATTTTTTCTTCGGCTCGTATATATGTCCCTTGGCATTTGGAAATGAAGGAAGGAGCTTGTCTCGGTCCCAACTCAGAAGTCTATAATTTGGGACCTGTCTGTTTCGGTGAATATTCCGTTTTGTCCCAGTATTCTTATATCTGTAATGGCACACATGATTTGTCAACGTTAAGACTCCCTCTGATGGTAGGACGAATAGATATAGAACCTTATGTTTTTATCGGAGCCAAAGCATTGATATTACCAGGTCTTACTATTGGAGAAGGTGCTGTTGTCGGTGCTGGAAGTGTAGTTACCAAAGATGTGGAGGCATGGACTATTGTCGGAGGAAATCCGGCCAAGTATATAAGGAAACGAATAATGAATGAGATATGCTAGACTTATCAGTGATTATTTTGACTTATAATGAAGAAATTCATATTCGTCGTTGTTTAGAAAATCTAAAGAATTTGGCGCTGGATATCTATGTAATAGATTCTTTTTCAACGGATCGTACGTTGGAGATTGCAAAGGAGTATGGTGCTGTGATCTTTCAAAATAAATGGGAGAATAATTATGCGAAGCAATTCAACTGGGCATTGGAACATGCTCCGATCCGAACGAAATGGGTACTTCGGTTGGATGCGGATGAATATTTACTACCCGCATTGATAAAGGAGTTATCAGAGAAAGTTCCATTTTTACCGGAGAATATATCAGGTATTGTTTTTAAACGACGTCACTACTTTTTGGGGAAATGGATGAAACGAGGAATTTATCCCGTTTATTTGCTTCGTATGTTTCACTATGGTAAAGCTATTTGTGAGCAACGACTGATGGATGAACATATTCAGTTATTGGACGGAACAACAGTCAATTTTGAAGGAGATTTTGTAGATCATAATTTGAATAACCTGTCATGGTTTTGCAATAAGCATGTAGGTTATGCAGTTCGTGAAGCTGCAGATTTATTGGATATCGAGTTGGATTTATACGGTGTATCTCGGTCTGATGATCAAAAACAATTAACAGCTCAGGCTATGGATAAAAGGCAAATAAAACATCGTTATGTGCGTATGCCTCTTTTCTGGCGTGCATTTATTTATTTCTGTTATCGTTATTTTCTTAAAGGTGGTTTTCTGGAAGGTCAAGAAGGTTTTTTATGGCATTTCCTGCAAGGGTGGTGGTATAGGACATTGGTGGATAGTAAAATCTTTGAAATAAAGCGCGTCTGTGGTGGGGATAGGGAGAAAATCAAGAAGCATCTGAGTGATGTTTATAATTGCCGGTAAGTATAGTTAAGTAATAATGAATTAATAATAAATTATAGAACAAATGGATGTAAAAGTTTCAATTATTATACCGGTGTATAATGTAGCTTCCTATCTTGATACTTGTTTATTATCTTGTGTCAGTCAGACTTTTCATGATCTGGAGATCATTGTTGTTAATGATGGATCAACCGACGAATCTCCCCATATTATTAAAAAATATGCAGAGAAAGATAGTCGTATCAGAGTAATAACAAAAGAAAATCAAGGATTGGTTTATGCTCGTAAATCTGGATTAGATATAGCCCGTGGTGAATATGTATTTCATTTAGATGGTGATGACTATCTGGAAACAAATGCAATAGAAGAATTGTATAATGCAATAGTAAAAAGTGGATCTGATTATGTAGAATGCAATTTTTATTATGTCACTGAGGATAATGGTTATATCTTTAAAGAGAAGGTAAAAAGTAATAGTGAGTTGGATGGATTGTATGGTCAGGAACTGCTGTATTGTATACTCCATCATAAGAAATGGTTTATTTGGGGTAAATTGATGCGAAAATCATTATTTGATGATGTTATTTATCATCCTATTTCCATCGGGGAAGATTTGTTTTTCAACATGCAAATATGTTTGAAAGTAAAAAAAACGATAGTTATTGATATCCGTTTGTATAATTATGTTTCACGGTCAGGATCTATAACAAATCAGGATGCGAAAAAAGTCAGAATGCTTAAGCTTGATATGGTGAAGTATATCTACTCTCTATTGGATATATATACCTATAATCAGTCTATTAAAGACGAACTTTATTTGAAGTTCTATTATTTTTTTCTGAATTGTATTAGCCATAAAGAAACGGAAGTAAGAACAATTTTGTATGATTATTATTGGAGTAAAGAAGAGCAAAAGAAATTTCTGTGGAGGAAAAGAAAAGATTTCTATTTCATTACAAGCGTTTTCTTTCAATCTCCTTTTTGGGCTAGTTTGCTTGCAAATATATACTTGCTTATGGTTTTTTTAAGACGTAAGTATATTCGATATAAGAAAAGGTTTAAATATAATTCTAAGCAGTAGGATGGTTTCTATGGAATCGGTCTGGTCAAGGTTAGTTGATGCTTTTCAGGAAAAAGTAGCAAGTAATGTAAAGAAACCGGGTGTCAGAAAATATTCTGTCTCTCGGTTTCTTTGTCTCATCGAATAGTAAAAGTCATTTTTACCATTTCATATAATCCTCGAAAGTGATCTTCTCGAAGTTCGGTATCACTTCATATACCTTATCTCTGAGGGTTTCTTCCGGATTGGTAGTGCTTAATCCGATTACCCGCATACCGGCCGCTGTTCCGGCTTGTATGCCGGCAAAAGAGTCTTCGAATACGATGCAGTCGGCTGAAGAAACGTTCAGGTCGTTTGCTGCCAACAGATAACACATCGGATCGGGTTTGCCTTTTGTGATACGGTCGGCTGTTACGATCGTGTCGAACAGGTTGTCCAGGTGATGTAATTTAAAAGCACGTTCTACTTTTGAATTATCGGAACTGGTGACCAGACCTATCTGCACACCGTTCTTTTTCAGCAAGTGCAGGAATTCGAGAGAACCGGGCATAGCCGGTAGGGGCATTGTACTTTCGTATTCGGTCGATTCTTTTATTACCATCTGACGGAATTCTTCCGGACGATCGGAAAAATACTTATCCATTATGTAGGGGAGGGTAGTGCCTTTGATCACAGCGGCGAAGTTGTCGATACCTGTTCCGTAGCGGACGCCTGCTTCATTCCAGAAAATATCATAAATTGGTTCAGTGTCGACTATCACACCGTCAAAGTCAAAGAGAGCCGTTTTCAGTTTCATAGAAATACCTTTATTGATTACATTTTGCATACAAAGATACACCTATTTCTTTGATAAGGATTCCTTTTTATTAAAATAGCTATGCATTTGCTGGTACATTATAAATTAATTTCTATATTTGTGCCCGTACACACGGGTGTTCGTATACCGGAAAAACATTTACTTACTTATAATACTAAAAGGAAAACAGAATGAAAGCAACTTTGAAATTGGCAGCCTTATCTCTTGTGCTGCTTTGTTCCTGTCAGTCGAATGACGGTTGGCAACAGTTATTCAATGGTAAAGATCTTACCGGTTTCAAACAGTTAAATGGAGAAGCTCCTTATCGGGTGGAGGATGGTTGCCTGGTAGGTACTTCGGTAACGGGGCAGCCGAATAGCTTTATGGCTACCGAACAGGAATATGGTGATTTTATCCTGGAGTTTGAAGCCTTATGCGATCCTTCTTTGAATTCGGGAGTACAGTTCCGCAGCGAGAGCCGCCCGGACTATCAGAACGGACGTGTGCATGGTTACCAGTGTGAAATGGATCCGTCAGACAGAGCTTGGAGTGGTGGTGTGTATGATGAGGCGCGTCGTGGCTGGCTTGTGACATTAGTCGATAACAAACCGGGACAGGCCGCTTACAAAAAGACAGACTGGAACAAATATCGTATCGAAGCGATCGGCAATAATATCCGTATCTGGTTGAATGGTGTCAACACGGCTAACCTGTATGATGATGAAACGGCTAAAGGCTTTATTGCTTTTCAGGTACATGGTATCGGTAAGAATACGGAACTGGAAGGAAAAGAGATCAAATGGCGTAATATACGTATCAAAACGGAAAACCTGGAAGCAGAGCGTATGCAGGGTACTTTAGCTCCGGAAGTGAATCGCATTCCCAATTACCTGACAGATGCAGAAAAAGCGGATGGATGGAATTTGATGTTCGATGGAAAAACAACCGACGGATGGCGTGGAGCTCACAAAGAGGCTTTCCCGGATCATGGTTGGAAAGTGGAAGACGGACAACTGATCGTATTGAAATCGGGTGGCGGAGAGTCCACAAACGGCGGTGATATTGTTTCCGATAAAGAATATGCTGCTTTTGAGTTGAGTGTGGAATTTAAAATTACACCGGGGGCTAACAGTGGTATCAAGTATTTCGTAACAGAGGCTGAAAAACAGAGTGGATCGGCTTATGGTCTGGAATATCAGATATTGGACGATAAGCTTCATCCGGATGCCAAACTGTATACAACTTTCCCGGGTAGCCGTACACTGGCAAGTCTTTATGATATGATGCCGGCACAGAATAAACGTTTCAACGGTGTTGGAAACTGGAATCAGGCTGTTTTGAAAGTGTTCCCCAATAATCATGTAGAACATTGGTTGAACGGGTTTAAAACACTGGAATATGAACGTGGCTCGGATGCTTTCCGTGAGTTAGTGAAAGGTAGTAAATATGCTGCCCCGTCATATAACGAGGCAGGACGTTTCGGAGAAGCTCCCAAAGGACATATCCTGTTGCAGGATCATGGCGATGAGGTTGCTTTCCGCAGTATAAAGATTAAAGAGCTTAAATAAACTTTATTTCTCGCGTGCGAAACTGCATAAAAGAATCGGACGTCGCATTTCTTGAATGATATAATCAGAGGAGGTCAATATACTGAATGTGTATTGGCCTTCGTAATTTTTGATCACTGTCTCCAGATCACTGGGGGTAGCAAAGAAAAATCCTCCTTCCGGCATTTCCTGTTCGAAGTTATGGAAACGGTTTCCGAGATAAAAATTAAGTCCGTACAGGTTTCTGTAAATCCTGAGATTGTTCATCACGAACATGTTATTTTCGTTCAACGGATATTCTTTCATTACCCTTTCTGCGAAAGGACGTGCAGAACCATTCTGACGGATACCGCGCATAATAACGCCGTCGATCAATAGATTGATCGTAAAGCTCAATGCAATGGTGGCATACAGGATTTTGATGTTTATCTTTTTGAACATCTGGTAAAGTACTGTCATCAGGGCCAACAGGACGATGATAATAATGCAGATCGTCAGGCCGTTGCAATAAGAAAACATATTCGATACGGCTTCAACCTGCGACAAGGTAGCTGCACGATCCGTATATTGCGATACGATAGTTACCAGGTCGATGACTCCTATCATTGTCAATCCGACGGCAATTAGAACGACAGTTGTTATAGAGGCCAGGAATGCTGCAAATATACGGGTAACCTTTGTTCTGTATTCGGTAATATAAATTGCGTATTGTGCCAGGAATATCGCAATAAACGGATATGCGGGCATCAGGTACACACTTCTCTTGCTGGAAGGGATGCTATAAAAAAAGATGATACAAACCAAAGCTACCAGGCTGAATAGCTTTTCTTTCTCCATAGAAAGAATGCGGTTCCAGCTATCTTTCAGGATCTCTTTAAAAGACTGGTTGGATTTTTGCCATTTCAGTCCGAAGAGAGAGAAGAAAAAGAAGATCGTCCAGGGGATAAATCCTGCTGCCAGGGTCATAAAGTTGTACCAGGCACCATTCTCGTGTCCCAGGTCATAACTGATCTCTGGAGTGTCCAGGTGAAAGAAACGTCCGAAGTTTTCGGCAAGTACGACATCCAGGAAATGATCTCCTCCCTGCTTCCAGGCTGCGATATACCACAGTAATGGTAAAAATAAGGAGGATACACCGATATAGAGGAGCGATTTAAAAATGGTCAATAAGCTGTATTTACGAAGCATTAGCAGGTAAGCTCCGAAGACAAACAGAGGAAGGATGACACCGACAGGTCCTTTTGTCAATACGGCACATCCCAGTAATATAGGTATTATGATCGGTAAGCCTTTCAGTTCCAACCGGTCCTCCCAACGGAACAGCTGATAGAGGCCGATCACAATGAAAGTGGTCAGTAACATATCGACTCGGGTGGTCATGGCTGCCCGGTGTATCTCTATACAGGTAAGTAATAGGAGAGTGGCAATGAAAGCCTGTTGAAATTTAATCCTTCGTCCGAAAAAGACTAGTGTACATCCCATCAGACAGATGAAAGCGAGGGCGGACGGCAGGCGGGCAGTAAACTCTGATACATACCCCTGCGGGTAGGAAAAAGCAGCCATCAGCCAGTGTGCCATAGGAGGTTTGTAAGCAAACTCGTTGGCATAGACCTGGGGCAACACCCAATTTCCTGATTCCAACATGGATATAGCAACTGATGCTTCACGTGGTTCTCCTTTAGTGGAGAAATCCCCCAGACCGATCCAGGGAAGTACGGAGATTATACAGATGATAATAACCATTGTTACCGGCTTTTGCAGGTAGAGGTATTGTAGTGTCGGTGTACGCATATTCTTTTTGTAAAAGGACTATCCCAGTTAATGTCGATATTTTTAATGTGCAAAAGAACGATTTTTTACGGACTTTTCCTGCATTTTTGATAACTTTTTATGTCCCTAAAGATTCTTTGATGGATGAACGGATGATTTCCGCATCCTCTTTATTTTCTTTCAGTATAGAGAGGATAAGGTTCAGGTAACTTTCTTTGTTACTGATACCGCAGATGTTACACAGGCGACTTTGCGGGAGCATACCTTTCTGGTTATATACCCGGAGAATGTTTTTATAGTCGCTTGTTTCGACGTATTGAATAAATTTATCTTTTATTCCGCTGTATATCTCGTCTACATGGACGTTGAAACGGATGCTTTCCACATGCTCGGTCAGTTGTTCGACGGTGGTGATTTTGCGGTCTACTGTTGTTTCGAGCTTTTTGCGTACACGATGTTTGGCATGGAGGATCACCTGGCTCTCCAGATCTTTCTCGAACAGTTTGACTACATTCTCTTTTACCTGCTCGAATACTTGTTCGGGATCTCTCATCAGGCGGTTGGCAACAGTTTTGATGACGGGTTCGAGCATCAACAGGTTTTCCACTTCGGCTACGTCGGGGACGAAGATGTGTTGCTCGCGCAGATAATCGATCTCTCCCCGGGTACGGCGGTCGCGGTCGACGATGCCCATCGATTCCAGTGTATGGAAATCCTGTAGCTGGCGGAAAGCCTTTGTTGTTTCGATCACTTTCTGGCAACCGCCCATCGGCTTGACCATATAATCGGGGAAGATAAGCGGGTAGAGGCGGTTGTCTATACTGTTGGAGTCGGTGCCTTCGATGAACAGGATGGGTTTACGGCTTCCCAGGATATCTATATAGACTTCTTCGGGAAGGCTGTCGTTGCTTTCTATCAGCTGGTAATCCCATACATGGGCATCGGCGTTGTAGTCTCTTATCCAGATCCGTTTGCCTTGTGGGCGTGAGGTGGCAAAATCGATGTCGTGTGTGAGATATATGTAGGTACAATCGGGGCGCATGGCTTCTATCTCGTCCCAAAGCAGGTTCTTGATGGAGTTGTGAAGGAGTATTTCGGGTTCTTCGATCACTAACAGTTCGTTCGGGGTGGCACACAGTACGGCTCCGATCAGGTAGAAAACGATCTTTTCGCCATCGCTCATTCTTCCGGCGGTATATGAATTACCGTCTCGACTGGTCGAGGCCAGTTCGATAAATCCGGATTTCCGTACCAGGCGGTTGTGGGGAAACATTTTTTCCCAGATGGCTTGGATGCGGTCTATTTTGGTGACAGGCGGTTGCAGATCCGGATTGAGCTTGCAGGCTTCCTTGTAATTTACGGCTGCTTCGAATTCTTCACTTTGCAGACGCAGGATTAGTTTCTCATATTCCGAAAGACGGGGCATAAAAATACGTTCTGCGATCATCGACTGAAGGCGGGAGAGTTCGTTGCCTTCGACAGGAACGGGTTCTTCGCTGCTGATAAATAACGAGTGCATGCCGGATATCTTTTTACTGTTATCGGCATAACGTTCCAGCAAGTCCCTACCGAACGAACTTTTGCCGGCGCCATTCGCTCCGATCACAACGAGTACCTTCGTGTCGAGTACGGTCGGTTCGGTAGCATTCAACTGGGTTGGGAGAGTGAGTTCCATACAAGTCTGATTTGTTTCACTCCCAAAGGTAAGGAATTCACTTTAAATCGGCTAGTGTTCCTTTGCTTTCTTTTGTTAAGAGGAGGATTACAGCAAATAGAAAAGGGTTGCATGTTATTAATTGCAACCCTTTTTCTTTGTTTAATTAGCGAAGTGATAACTACCCGAGCCGATCTCGATTTCCGTGTAGGTGGCGGTGTCGCTCACTTTCCGGATTCCCGGCTGGTTGGATTGTTTGATTTGGAATTCTTTCGGTATACGTACTACCGCAGAAGTATTACCCGGGATTGTGATGTCCCAACTGAAAGTTCCGTTTTCTTTCTTCCAGGCACTTGTGATCTCTCCGTAAACAGATTCGTAGGCCGCAGACACTGAGTTTAATCCCTCAGGGAATACCGGGGCCATGATCAGTTTCTTGTAAGCAATCGATTCCGGAGCGGACTTAATTCCTGCCAGGTCTTCGTAGTACCAGATGATCAGGTCACCCAGTAACATGACATGGTTGGCTGAGTTCATGGCTGGATCAGCTGTGTCTCCGTTCCATAATTCCCAGATGGTGGTGGCACCTTTCTTCACCATATAGCCCCAGCTTGGGTAGGTGTCGTTGGTAGCGATTTTCCAAGCCATATCTACCCGGCCGTATTCGGTCAAGCCGCGCATCAGGTGTTGGATACCCAGAACACCGGTGCTTACGTGGCCTCCGAAGTCTTCTTCTGTTTTCTTTACGATGTTGGCAAAAACTTTTTCTCCGTATCCTTCCGGTACAAGACCGAGACGTAATGACAATATGTTGGCTGTAACGGTGTTGTTGCCGTATTGGGCAGTTTCCGGATTGAAGAATTTTGTATTGTAAGCCTCTTTCATTTTGGCTGCAAGTTCACGGTATACAGGGATATCGTTGTCTTGTCCGCAGATTTGAGCAAATTCACTCATCATGTTCAATAGGCTGTAGTACATGCTGGTAGAGAGGATAGCACCGTCGGTTTTACGGGCCGGATCCTGCGAATGGATCAATTCCTGCGATTCCGGGGGCATACACCAGTCACCGTATGTGTCTTTTACGATGATATAATCTTTCATGGCTGTTTGTTCGATATGCTGCATCCAGCGTTTCATGGACGGGTAGTGTCTGATAATACCGCTCTTGTCACCATATTGGCGATATAACAGGTTGGCAACATAGAAGTAGGCGGCAGGCCAGGTGACATCGTCGTTATATATGGTCCAATAGCGTGGAGATACATCGGAAATACTTCCTTCGGGGCTCTGAGAGTCTTCGATATCCTGCAACCATTTGTTATAGAGGAGAGCATTGTTGAAGATGAATGCTTCTCCGTAAGCTCCGGTTACACGGTCGCCCAACCAGCCGTGGCGCTCGTCACGCTGTGGGCAGTCGGTCGGCATTCCACGGTAGTTACCGCGGATACCCCAGTAGGCGTTTTTATAGATCTGGTTGACCAGTGGGTTGGAGGTTTCGAACTTTCCGGTCGTTTTCATTTTGTCATAGATTACTTTTCCGGTGAAGGCGGTTAATTCCGGTTTATAGTCGAGTCCCGAGATTTCTACAAAACGGAATCCGTGATAAACGAATGTCGGTTCCCAACTGAAATTACCATCCTGTGCCGGTGTATAAATATCGAAGACATTGGCGCTACGCAGGTTGTCCAGGTAAAGTGAACCGTCTTCTTTCAGTATCTCGGCAAACTTCATTGTGATAGGTTGGTCTTTCTTTCCTTTCAGGTTGATAGCCAGTCTGCCTACCATGTTCTGACCCATATCGATGATGTATTTACCGTCCGGTCTTTCGGTGATGCTGACGGGTTTGATTTCTTCCTGGATGCGAAGGTTCGGGTTGGCTTGTACGGTTAGTTCTCCCGGAGGTGTGGCCATAACATCTGCCGTTTGCCATTTGGAGTCGTCGAAACCGTTTTTGTTCCATCCGTTCAGTTCTAGTCGGGCATCGTATTCTTCTCCATCGAATTCGTTATTGGCAACGATAGGGCCTTTGGAGGTTACTTTCCAGGAGGTGTCACTGATAATGGTTGACTGCGAACCGTCAGCATACTCGATCTCCAACTGTGCGAGTAAAGAAGGTAAAGTTTCCTGTTTATCTCTCATGCCGAAATAGCGTCCGTTACCTAAGGCGATACCGATCGTGTTTTTATCCTTTGACAATAGATCGGTTACATCATATACATTATAATATACCCGGTTAGGATACCAGGAGGGGCCGGGTGCAAAAATATCTTCGCTAACGGGTTTTCCGTTGATGTAAGATTCGGAGAAACCGAGACCTGAAATGTATAAGACGGCTCTTTGAATAGGTTTGTTTGCAACGAACTCTTTACGGAGATAGCGTGCGGCAAGACGGGTTTTTCCTTCATTTGTTTCTCCGGCATTGGACAGTTTGTTTTCTCCGATCCACGTTGCTTTCCAATCGGATGGGTTAAGTGTCATCGACCAGGAGTTTGTTTTACTCCAATTGGTGGTACCCTGGTTGGTGTTGGCTTTAACACGCCAGAAGTATTGTTTGCAGGATTGTAGCGGGCTTCCTGCGTAAGGTATCTGTACGGACTCGTCACTTTTAACCTCGCCACTGTCCCAAACTAAATCTTTTCCGTTAGTTAGATTCTCGGGAGATTCGGCGACCTGTATCTGATACGAGGTCTGAATGAGATCGGGAGATACGGAGGAGATTTTCCACATAAAGCGGGGTTGCGATACTCCGATACCGATCGGATTTTCTTTCATTTCAACCCGGAGGTCTTTTATATCGACCGTTTGGCTGGATGTGCATCCTGCCAGTATGAAAACTAAAGCGGCCAATAAGGAGGATAAGGTTGTTTTCATCTGTATTTGTATTAAGTTATGATAGAATAAAAGTATATAATTATCTTTCTACAAAATTAGAGTTTTGAATATTGAGCAGACTTTGAATTTTGATATTTATTCTATGTAAAATGATACAACAAGGGATGAAAACGAGAATACTTTTCTGTGTGAATATAAAAAAGCGATAAACACCTCGTTTCTCAAGGTTATTTACCGCTTTTCATATTTTAGTATTATTGCTTAGTAAGCTCGTGCAAACAATACGCGTTGTGCGGAAGGTTTGCCGGTAACCATACATTTACCCGGTGTCTTGTCTCCTTCCAGAGGGATACAACGGATAGTTGCTTTCGTCTCGTTCTTGATCAACTCTTCTGTTTCAGGAGTACCGTCCCAGTGAGCCATGATGAAGAGGCCTTCTTCGATCTTTTCCTTGAATTCTTCGTAAGTGTCGACTGTGACCGTGCAAGCTGTACGATGGTCGAGTGCTTTCTGGAAGATGTTCTGCTGGATTTCTTCCAACAGGTTCTGTACGTATTTTTCGATACCGTCGCAAGTGATGGTTTCTTTTTCCAACGTATCGCGACGCATTACTTCGATCGTATTGTTTTCCAGGTCGCGTCCACCCATAGCCAGACGTACAGGAACACCTTTCAGTTCGTATTCGGCGAACTTCCAGCCCGGTTTCTTATTATCTGCATCGTCGAACTTAACGGAAATACCCATCTTCTTCAGCTTGGCAACGATACCGCTCACCTTTTCGCTGATCTGTGCCAGCTGTTCGTCGTTACGGTAGATCGGAATAATTACAACCTGGATAGGAGCGAGGTGCGGAGGCAATACCAAACCGTTATCATCCGAGTGAGACATGATAAGCGCACCGATCAGACGGGTAGAAACCCCCCATGAAGTTGCCCATGCGTAGTCGCTCTTACCTTCTTTGTCGATGAAAGTAACGTCGAATGCCTTACCGAAGTTCTGTCCCAGGAAGTGGGAAGTTCCTGCCTGCAATGCTTTTCCGTCCTGCATCATAGCTTCGATCGTATAGGTATCCAAAGCTCCTGCAAAACGTTCACTGGCAGACTTTACGCCTTTAACGACCGGCATAGCCATATAGTTTTCGGCAAAATTTGCATATACTTGCTGCATCTTCTTTGCTTCGATCTCTGCTTCTTCGCGGGTTGCGTGAGCGGTATGTCCTTCCTGCCACAGGAATTCGGCAGTACGAAGGAACAGACGGGTACGCATTTCCCAACGCATTACGTTTGCCCACTGGTTACATAAGATAGGCAGGTCGCGATAAGACTGGATCCAATTGCGGTATGTATTCCAAATGATTGTTTCTGATGTCGGGCGAATGATCAGTTCTTCTTCCAGTTTAGCTGCCGGGTCGACAACAACACCTGTACCGTCGTGATTCGTTTTCAGACGATAATGTGTAACAACTGCACATTCTTTGGCGAAACCTTCTACGTGTTCGGCTTCTTTGCTTAAGAATGATTTCGGGATCAACAGCGGGAAGTAAGCGTTTACGTGTCCTGTTTCTTTGAACATATCATCGAGGATACGTTGCATTTTTTCCCAAATAGCGTATCCGTAAGGTTTGATAACCATACAGCCACGTACAGCAGAGTTCTCTGCTAAATCCGCTTTAATAACCAGATCCTGGTACCACTGGGAGTAGTTTACACTTCTCTTGGTCAGTTCTTTCAGCTCTTTTGCCATCTTTTTTATTGTTATATATGTTATCTATTCTTATTTTTATGAGGGGCAAAGGTACAAAAATATTTATATCTTTGTCACAAACAATTCTATTATATAGGCCATGAATATATACAAGATAATCAGGACATTTTTATTTATGTCGATCGTTTACATGCCATTTATCTTAAGTGCTCAAAATTCTAAACCGCTCCGCCTGGGGGTAGCCGGGGTATCGCACGGACATCTTCATGAAGTCATTATTCGTATGGACAGAGGTGATTTTGAAGTTGTCGGAGTTGCTGAACCGGATGAACGGTTAAGAGAAAATAATCCGTTACGAAAGAAGCTGGATGCTTCTCTTTTTTATGCCGATCTGGGGGAGATGCTGGATAAGACGAAGCCAGAAGTGGTGGTAGCTTATGGTTCTATTTATGATCATCTGGCTGTTGTAGAGGCTTGTGCACCGCGTGGTATTCATGTAATGGTCGAGAAACCTTTAGCTGTTAATATGCAACATGCTAACCGGATGGCAGAACTGGCCCGTAAAAATAATACCTTGTTACTAACCAATTATGAAACGACATGGTATAATACTAATCATGAAGCTTATCGTCTAATAAAGGAAGATAATGCAATCGGAAAGATTAACCGTATAGAGGTTTATGACGGGCATGAAGGGCCCATCGAGATTGGGTGTGGAAAAGAATTCACTGACTGGCTGACTGATCCGAAGCTGAACGGTGGAGGGGCGGTTATCGATTTCGGTTGTTATGGTGCTAATTTGGTTACCTGGTTGATGAATGGAGAGAAACCGAAAAGTGTATATGCCGTATTGAAACAATTTAAACCGGATAAATATCCGAACGTAGACGATGATGCGACGATCCTGGTGGAATATCCTTCTGCAACCGTACAGATCATGGGATCGTGGAACTGGCCGAAAGGACGAAAAGATATGCATATTTATGGTACTAAAGGATATATTTATCAGGACACACCGACTTCCATGCGTATTTACACCGATCGGAAAGAGACGACGGTACAACCTCCTGCATTGGAAGTTCCTTATAATGATTCTTTCTATTATCTAAAAGCGGCTGTTCGTAAAGAAATACAGGTTGCTCCCACCGATTTGTCTTCGCTGGAGAACAACCTGGTTGTAGTAGAGATTCTTGAATCTGCCATAAAGAGTGCCAAAAGCGGTAAACCGGTCCGGTTCTAACTGTCTGTCATTTCGCTGTAGAAAAGAACCGGTAGGTGATGTCTTTCATCATCCCGTTCTCGATACGGTAGAAACGTTGGTTTGTTGTGGGGGATTTCAATCCGCCCAAATGCTCGATATAGGGACCTAGTTTGATGTATTCAAAGAATTTCAGGTCGATAGCCGGGGATAGCTCGGGTTTTCCCGAATACCATCCGACTTTTACCGGAGTAACAGTCTGATGATGCAGATATTCCGCTAATTGTTTGATATCTGCAGGTGAAGCATCTCCACCCATGAAGCAGACACAGGTAATGGCCTTTCCGTACTTCTTGAGAAGTGCGGAAAGGTTTTCTTCTGTCAAAGGCTCGCCGATATCTTTCAGTAAATAGGGGCTATGGCAACCTTTGCACCGGTTGGGACAGTTAGATATGTTGATCGCCAACGTTATTTCGTCCGGTACTTCCTGAAAGACTATATCGTAATCAGTGTAACGTAGCATAATGTCTGATATGAGCTTCCTTCTGCCGAGGTTGTGAGAAATTGCTGATACGTTTCATATAACCGATAACGCGGGTCAGATAATCCACATTTTGACTGTGGCATTTGGGACATTCTTTTAAATAGCGTTTGTCGATATGGTTACAATCGTTACAAACGGTATTAGGTATGTTGAATGTAAAATAATTACACCCCTCTATAGCTGAGACACGCAGTAACTGACGGTATTGTTCTTTGCTCAGATGCTCTTCCAGGTTCATGTGGAGTGCCGAGCCACCGGTCAGATGTTCGATATAACGTCGGCCGTGGATGCGGAATTTGTCGACAACGTTGAGTGTCGTATCTTCCACGATATAGAAATAGCTGTTATAGCAATCGCGGAATGTCTGATAACCTGCTTCTTTATCCCATTTGGCATGTTTTACTCCTACATTTTCAGCAGGGATCATTTCGCAGTTGAACAATACTTCCTTACTACGGTACTTTTTGTTGTACTTCTCTACCATGCCGAGTATTTCCTGTACAAATGCTTCATATTTGGGATTGTCGTTGATTTCGATTCCCATAAACTGGGCGGCTTCAACCAATCCGTTCACCCCGATTGTAAGATACTGGCGATTCATATTGATATAACCGGCATCGAACAGAGGCAACATACCTTTGGCCTGTAATTGTTTCAGGTTCTCATTGTAGGCCAACTGGACTTTATGCACCAGGTCGATCACTTCTTCCAGGAAGAACGGATAAAGTATACCGGACTTCACGGCATGCTGGATACAACGGTTCAGGTTGATTGTCAATACACTTTTAGAACCGGTAGATACACCTCCGGCTCCCAGTGTATAACTGAAACCGTTGTCCTGTATTTCGTTGCGCAAACGGCAGCAACTACTTAACGAATCGGCATTATCGCTCATGTAGGTAAAGAAAGAATGTCCTTCGGCATACATCTCGGCTGTAAAATCACCGTATTCCTTATCGAGTACATCTCCGTCTTTTGACAGGAGTGCCATTGTTTCAACAGGAAAAGTCAGAATATTACGGGTACGTTCTTTGTTGAACCATTTCATGAACCGCTTTTGCAGCCAGTTTAACGAATCCCAATCGGGTTTGCTGCCGTCAGGGAATACAAAATTCTCGAAAAGGCTGTTGAAATAATACTTGTCATAATAGGCGATGTTCCAAAAGACAGCCTGGAAGTTTCTGGCTCCGGTAGGCTGGTTGATGGAATAGACTATTTGTTCGAAACAGTCTGTAATCATTTTGTCTATCGTTCGTTGCTTACTGGACAAGTCTACCACATCGTCGGCATGTCGGTAATAATCCTTTCCATATTCCAATCCGACAAAATAATTCATATACATCAGAAACTCGGGAGTCGCACACGCACCGCTCAACATACTTGAAACGATGAATACCATATTGATGAAACCGCCACAGAAAGATTTCAGGTTGGTTGGGGCGGTAGAGTTACCTCCGACAGAAGCTGTACCGCTTATCAGCCAGGGATACATTGTTATACTGGCACAATAGTTGGCAAGGTTTGTTTCATCATTCTTATAAATGAAATGGTGATTCAACAGTTCCAGATAACGGTCCGATACTTCTTTGCCGTACATATCTTTTAGCCGGTCTGTTAGCAGCCGGCGGTTCAGGCGGATAAAGTTTGATTTCGGTAATTCACCTATCAGGGTCGCGATATTTTTATTCTCCACATTGGCATTAGCATCATATTTACTTCCGGTAGCCGGATTGGATGCATCGCAATAATCCAATAGAAAGCGTAGTTTATCCCTTACTTCCCGATCTTCCAGATGTTTCTGCCGGTATAGCATATATGACTTAGCTACCGCATAATAATGCTCTGCCATCAAGGCAACTTCCACCTGGTTCTGAATATCTTCCACACTTGTCCCTTCGCTGACACTGATGCGGCTGAGGATATTGGTTATTACTTCCTGGGTAGCAAAACTTCCTACCGACAAAAATGCTTTAGCTATCGCATTCTTGATTTTGTCAAGTGAGAATACTTCTTTTTTACCATCTCTCTTGACAATAAAAATCTCCGTGCTGATCATACTTTTTATTTAAGATTAAACAATACTTCTGTTCATGCAGTTCCGCAATGATTCCCGGAGATAAAGTGATAAATGGATCTTATAAGGATTCATACCACTGCTTTTCACCCGAAAGCGCTGGATTCTGTCTGATTGAAATGGCAGGTCTTCTGACTTGTTTCAGTAGTAACACCTTCCCGGCCTTGAGACCAGTGGTATATGACAGTTACTACATTTCTCCTTTGCAGGAGCAAAACTTACAGCTACGGGGATAGTTCCTGATTTTCACAGGATTCCCTTTTAATCTTTCTCACTGAAATGTGATTCGGAAACCATTGTCGATAACAAAGATATGAATTAATTCAATATTGCAAGGAGGCATATATGGTTACGTTATTCATCCGTAATACATCCCAGATGGGATATTATGAGGCAGTGATTATAAAACAAGAAACCCCGGTGAAATCACTTCACCGGGGTTTTATATTTAATTAGGATATTATAAACAATATCTGAAATTATTTGTACGGTTCGCCTTTAACAGCTGCGATACCCGGCAGAACTTTGCCTTCGATAGCTTCCAGCAAAGCACCACCACCTGTAGATACATAAGATACTTCGCTTGCAATACCGAACTTGTTAACGCAAGCAACAGAGTCGCCACCACCAACAAGAGAGAATGCACCGTTCTTAGTAGCTTCAACGATAGCGTTACCTACTGCACGAGAACCGTCAGTGAAGTTTTCGAATTCGAATACGCCTGTAGGACCGTTCCAAAGGATAGTCTTAGATTTCTTGATAACGTCAGCGTAGATTTCGATAGTCTTAGGACCGATGTCAAGACCTTCCCATCCGTCAGGAATTTCGTTAACGTTAGCAAATTTAGTATTTGCGTCGTTGCTGAAAGCATCAGCGATCTTAGCGTCGACAGCCAATACCAGGTTTACACCTTTTTCTTTTGCTTTCTTCATCAGGTCGAGAGCCAGATCCAGTTTGTCATCTTCGCAGATAGAGTTACCGATCTTGCCGCCCATAGCCTTAGTGAAAGTATAAGTCATACCACCTGTTACGATCAGGTTATCTACTTTGTTCAGCAGGTTTTCGATGATTTCGATTTTAGAAGAAACTTTAGAACCACCCATGATAGCGGTAAACGGACGAGCGATGTCGTTCATTACTTTTTCTACAGCTTTTACTTCTTTTTCCATCAGGTAACCGAACATTTTGTGGTCAGCATCGAAGTAATCAGCGATCAGCGCCGTAGAAGCGTGAGCACGGTGAGCAGTACCGAATGCATCGTTTACATAGCAGTCTGCATAAGAAGCCAATCTCTTAGTGAATTCTTTCTGGCTTTCTTTTACTGCTTTTTTAGCAGCTTTCTTTTCGTCGTCTGTTGCATCTTCAGCCAAACCTCTGGGTTTACCTTCTTCTTCTGCATAGAAACGAAGGTTTTCCAGCAATAAAGCTTCGCCCGGTTGCAGAGCAGCAGCTTTAGCACCAGCTTCTTCACCAATACAGTCGTTAGCAAACTGAACTTCTACGCCCAGTAATTCAGATACACGACCCAAAATATGTTTCAGTGAAAATTTATCAGTAACGCCTTTCGGACGACCCAGGTGAGAACCTATGATTACACTGCCACCGTCTGCCAGGATCTTCTTAAGAGTAGGAAGAGCGGCACGAATACGGGTGTCGTCTGTGATGTTGAAGTTTTCGTCCAATGGAACGTTGAAGTCAACTCTTACAAATGCCTTTTTGCCGGCAAAATTGAAATTGTCAATTGATTGCATAACTCTTGTATTTAAATTTCTGTATAAAATGTCTTTCTTAGCGCTCGCAAACTTACACAAAAATATTTTATTTCAATGTTACATTTGCAGAATAATTCGGTCTGTTTAGCATACAAATGGCTTCTTTTAGGGTTGTCTATATATAATGTATAGGAAAGGTTCGTTTGTTATCGCATCCATAACAGAGCTTTAACGGATTAGGAAAGGAAATGCTTGTACGATAGTTTTTTTTTAATTCTTTTAAAAGTATCTAATACTCTCTGTCTATATATTTGCCTCCGGCTAATAAGTAATCATTTTTGTATACTCTATAAAAATCATTATGAAAATGCAAATTAACTGTTTAAACCTATTATTTGTACTGTTATTGGGGATAATCCCTTGTAGTAAAGTCCACGCTGATGATTCTGAAAAGAGCGTGATGTTGTACACTCCCTACACAAAGATAGCGGTTCCGCCGGGGGAGTCGATCGATTACAGTATTGACGTCATTAACAAAAGTGACGAAGTGAAAAATGCAACTATCTCTGTCGAGGGAATGCCTCGGGGATGGAGTTATGAAGTAAAGTCCGGGGGATATTCGATCAGCCAGCTTTCGGTCCTTCCGGATGAGAAGAAGAATTTTTCCCTGAAGGTGGAAGTGCCGGTGAAAGTGAATAAGGGAACTTATAATTTTACGGTTTCGGCTGATGGCATGGCAAAACTTCCGCTTACTATTACCGTTTCCAAGCAGGGAACTTATCAGACAGACTTCACAACTACCCAGCCAAATATGGAAGGTAATTCCAAATCTACTTTTACCTTTAATGCAACGATCAAGAATCGTACTGCGGAACAACAACTTTATGCCCTGACGGCTGAAGTGGAAAGAGGTTGGAATGTGGTGTTTAAGCCTAATTATAAGCAGGCGACATCTGCACAGGTAGAACCGAACGCGACTCAAAATATAACGATCGATGTCAATCCGCCGGCAAATGTAGCAGCAGGAACTTATAAAATCCCCGTTCATGCATCGACTGGTTCTACTTCTGCTGATCTGGAACTGGAAGTAGTCATCACCGGTTCCTATGAAATGGAATTGACGACACCGAGGGGATTGCTTAGTTCGGATATAACGGCTGGCGATACCAAGCGGATAGATCTGGTAGTAAAGAATAACGGTTCCGGTGAGTTGAAAGATGTAACATTTTCAGCAAGTAAACCGGTAGACTGGGAAGTCTCTTTCGATCCTGCCAAGGTCGTAAAACTGGGGGCAGGGCAGAGTACAAATGTGGTGGCTATCGTAAAGGCTTCCAAAAAGGCGCTTCCGGGCGATTATGTTACAAAAATGGAAGCAAAGACGCCGGAAGTTAATGCTACTGCAGATTTCCGTATCTCCGTAAAGACCCCGATGGTCTGGGGATGGGTCGGCGTATTTATTATAGTGGTAGTATTAGGTGGTGTGTATTATCTGTTCCGCAAATACGGAAGGAGGTAAGCCATGTGCCAGCATGTTATCGAACTAACCGGCTTGACAAAGAAGTACGGAGGTTTTACAGCAGTGAACGATTTGAATCTCACTGTTGAGAAAGGTGATATATTTGGTTTGCTTGGCCCTAATGGTGCGGGTAAATCAACAACTATCCTAATGATGCTCGGACTGACCGAACCTACTTCCGGGTCAGTAAAGGTCTGTGGTATAGATTCGACTACCCACCCGATAGAGGTGAAAAGGAAAGTTGGCTATTTACCCGAAGACGTAGGTTTTTATGATGATATGACCGGAATAGAGAACCTGGTTTACACGGCTCAGTTGAATGGTATTCCTAAAAGCGAAGCGATACAGAAAGCGGAACAGCTACTAGACAGGGTAGGCTTGACTAATGAAGGAAAGAAGAAAGCCGGGAAATATTCCCGGGGTATGCGTCAGCGTCTGGGACTGGCCGATGTATTGATAAAAGAGCCGGAAGTAATTATTCTGGATGAACCGACATCGGGGATAGATCCGTCCGGTGTACGCGAATTTATGGATTTAATTCATCAGTTGAGCCATGAGGACGGTTTGACGGTCTTATTCTCTTCCCATCATCTGGATCAGGTTCAGCAGGTTTGTAACCGGGTCGGGTTATTTAGCGGTGGTAAACTACTGGCTGATATTAGGCTGGCCGAGTTGCAAAAAGAAGAACATGCGCTCGAACATATTTATAATCGTTATTTCGAAGGAGGTAAAGATCATGAATAGAATATATCATCCTTTTTGGGTAATTGTAAATAAGGAAGTCGCCGACCATGTGAGAAGCTGGCGGTTTATCATTCTGATCGTCATAATTGCGTTGACTTGTATGGGGGCGTTGTACACTGCCCTTACTAATATCGGTGCTTCTATTAAACCGAATGATCCGGATAATGCATTCTTGTTTCTGAAGCTGTTTACCGTATCAGATGGGACGTTGCCCTCCTTTGTCGTATTTATCAGCTTTTTAGGGCCATTGTTAGGAATCGCCCTCGGATTTGATGCGATCAATTCGGAGCAAAACAGGGGTACGCTTAGCCGTATCCTGTCACAACCGATTCATCGGGATTATCTGATCAATGCGAAGTTTGTGGGAGCTTTGATCGTGATAGCGATTATGCTGTTCTCGTTAGGCTTTCTGGTGATGGGCTTTGGGTTGATTGCTATCGGTATTCCGCCAACGGCAGAAGAGTTTCTGAGGATGGTGTTCTTTATTATTGTTAGTATCTTCTACGTAGCCTTTTGGTTGAATTTGTCGATATTCTTTTCCATACAATTCCGTCAGGCGGCGACTTCTGCATTGGCTTGTGTGGCGATCTGGTTGTTTTTCAGTGTTTTTTATAATATGATCATTAATCTGATAGGAAAAGCACTCAGTCCTTCCGGATTTGCCAGCGATTATCAGATAATCAGTTACCAGCGCTTTATGCTTAATCTGTTACGTTTCGCACCGAGCCAGTTGTTCAGTGACGCAACGACCACATTGCTGATGCCTTCAGTCAGAAGTCTAGGGCCATTGACTATGGAACAGGTTCATGGAGCTATTCCCAGTCCGTTGCCTTTAGGACAGAGCCTGATGGTTGTCTGGCCGCAATTGACCGGGCTGATTGCGGCGACGGTTGTTTGTTTCGCTTTATCATATGTATCTTTTATGAGGAGAGAAGTTCGTTCCCGGTAATTTGATAAATTAGAAAAGGCTCTTATCCGATGTCGGGATGAGAGCCTTTCTTTATTCTGTATATCTATCTTTTGGTTATACGGCTTCCAGCTTAAAGCGCAGGCGTAATCTTCCGTCTGCATAATCATAGTTAAGCAGTTTGAACCGTCCAATTTCGGAGGTATTGCCGACGTGGGCGCCAATGCATGCACAAGTATCGTAATCTCCAACACGAACGATGCGTAGTGTATCGCTGGCATCTTCCGGTAATTTGCTGAGATCGACAATGGCACCGGCTTCCGATTTCGGGATAAAGTCGACTGTTACAGGTAGATGTTGATCTATCACTTCGTTTATCCGTCGTTCTACTTCTGCCATCATTTCAGCAGTAGGCGCTTCTGACAATTCATAATCGCACTTGCTCTTTTTTCTTTCTATATGGGCGTTCCTGGAACGGGGACAACCGAACATCCGTACCATCGTCTGGTTAAGAATATGCTCGGCCGTGTGCATAGGTGGATACTCGGCTTTGTTGTGATCGTTTAATTGAATTTCTTGTTCCATAAATAAATTGAATATCTCTGTTTTTGATTATTTATTCTGCAATATCCTTTTTCAAAAGGCTATATACATTAATATCTGTGTATTCACCGTTTATTAAAAGTTCACCGTCGCGTTCCGTTCCTTCTTGTTTGAATCCTAAGCGTTGGGGAATGGCATTGCTGGCTGTATTGCCTATGGCACATCTTATTTGAATACGATTGAATCCTTTTTCACAGAGAGCTAACAGGCATAAATGATGTACGGCCCTGGTAACAAGACCTTTTCCTCTGTATTCAGGAAGTAGCCAATAACCTATTTCCGTACGATGGTTGGCACGGTCTGAGAAATGAAAACCGATCAGTCCGCAAATACTTTTCCCTTTCTCAATCATATAGACGATATCCCGTTCTTCATACGGAACCTGTAACGAAGATGAAAGGAAGGCTTGTTCATCGCTAACACTTTTCAGGCCATCGACAAAAGGTAGCCAGGTCCGTAAGTCGTCACGATTTTTATCTATTGCATCGAAAATGATTCCGGCATCTTCGTAAATAGCTTCACGGATGGTATAACCCGGAACACCGAAAGACGAGACATGAGGATAAATACATTTCTCGAATGCTTTCCTTATATTATTGCCTCTGTAACGAACTTCTCCTGTATATTGGAATCCCAGCGAATCGATCAGGTGAAGCATATATTCATTGTCATAATTTGTGTCGACGCGAAAGTTATAGATTCCTTTCTGACGACTGACCTCTTCAGCTTCCTGCATAAAACGTTTAGCCATTCCCTGACGTTTCATTTCGTCGGCAACAGCCAAACGATGGACAATCATATAAGGTAATTCATTCGTCCATTTTCCATCGATATCCTTATAGACAGGTTCTCCGTCAAAAGAGATAACACCGTATGCAACCACTTTATTTCCTTTGCAGAAGACATAACCGTTGCCGGTCTTAATGTCTTGACTGATCGTTTCGAGAGCCGGATAGCTTTCGTCCCATTGGTGGCTGTTGAGCCGGCGCATTTGTTCTTTTGCTTGTCCGATAATAACCCAGATACGTTCGATATCTGTTTCTTCAGCTTTTCTGAATAGTAAGTCTGAAGCGATTTTCCTGTTGTCCATAGTATACTTATATTTCAGCAGATGCAAATATAATGATATATTTCGGGCAATCGGATATTTTTTGAAGAAGTAGGGGGAGGGAAGAAGGAGGATGTGCCAAAAAGACGACATCTGCGTCCGGTTTATTTATTTTGACACATCTTCCGTAGTTACTTGATCGATTAAAATTCGTAGTGGAAACCGAATGTCAGGTCTTCAGAACTCAAGCTGATACCGGATGTACTGTTGCCATATTTGTAATCATCGCGGTAACCTGCAAATCCGTATTTAGTAACGAATGTAAGGTTCTTGCATATCTCAAGAGCGATACCCGGCTTAATACCGATTTCAAAGCCGTTGACACTGTCGTTGCTTTCTTTTTTATAAGTAGAAACACCAACACCACCATCCACGAATAAACGGACAATACCTTTTTCAAAGAAAGAGAAACGTGCATAAGGAGCAAAATTGAATGCGTTAGCCTTTAACTCGCCATTCTTGAAATGAGTATAACCGATTTCTGCAGCGATAGCCCAGGTCTTGTTCAGGTTATAACCGACTTCAGGGGCGATAGTAAAATTGGTGACATCTGCGTTCTTGTCGTGAGTCAGATTGAAAGAACCACCTACATAAACCTGTGCATCAGCACTGACGATTGCCATAAATGCAACCACCAAAGTAAAAATCAACTTTTTCATCTTTGCTTGTATTTTAAACGTTAAATGTAAACGGGCGCAAAGATAAACAAAAATAAACATATGTTGTACGACATAAATATTTTATTGTTTGTCTTGCTTATTACAGAATATCCTTAACTTTGCCGCCGTAACAATTAACAAAAAAGCATTATGTCAGTTGCAAAGAGGGATTTAGATGATACAAGAAAGGTGACTACACATCGCCTGATGGAAATGAAACAACGTGGAGAAAAAATATCCATGTTGACAGCTTACGATTATTCAATGGCTAAACTGATCGATCAGGCAGGTATGGATGTTATCCTGGTCGGCGATTCTGCATCGAATGTGATGGCCGGAAATGTAACAACGCTTCCTATAACACTGGACCAAATGATTTATCATGGTAAATCTGTTATGAAAGCCGTTAATCGTGCGTTGGTAGTAGTAGACCTGCCTTTCGGTACCTATCAGGGTAATTCGAAAGAGGCTTTGGCTTCCGCTATCCGTGTCATGAAGGAAACACATGCCGATTGTATTAAACTGGAGGGAGGAAGTGAAATAAGAGAATCTATTGAACGCATCCTTTGTGCAGGTATACCTATAATGGGACATTTGGGTTTGACTCCGCAGTCTATCAATAAATTCGGTACTTATACAGTTCGTGCCCGTGAAGAAGCTGAAGCACAGAAGCTGATTGACGATGCTCACCTTTTGGAAGAGATCGGCTGTTTTGCCATCGTGTTGGAAAAGATTCCGGCAGAGTTGGCAGCACGTGTCGCTTCTGAGCTGACTATTCCTATTATCGGCATCGGTGCCGGTGGAGGTGTAGACGGCCAGGTTTTGGTTATGCATGATATGCTGGGTATCAACATGGGATTCTCTCCGCGCTTCCTTCGTAGATATGCTAATATCGGCGAAGAGATCACTCGTGCCGTACAGGCTTACATCGAGGATGTGAAGACGCAGGATTTCCCGAACGAAAAAGAGCAGTATTAATACTGATTGAACTTATAAGAAGTACGTGTTTCGTACTGTTGGTTCTGTTTTGCCACCGTGATGGCAAATGTCTGCCACTAGGATGGCAGAACATTGCCATTACGGTGGCAGGACTCTGCCATCCTAGTGGCAGAATCGTTCGCTTAGCATAAAACCTTTCCATTATTATTGATGAACATCTTATAGATCATGAAATCGCACCTTCTAATAGGAGCCGCTTCCTCGGGAAGTGGAAAGACAACATTTACACTCGGACTACTTCGGGCATTGAAGAACCGGGGAGGGGAAGTCAGACCCTTTAAGTGCGGACCGGATTATATCGATACACGCCACCATAAGATGGCCGCCGGTTCTCCTTCTGTAAATCTGGATAGTTTCATGATGTCGGAGCAACATATAAAGGAACTGTATCGGCATTATACTTCCGAAGCCGATTATGCAGTGACCGAAGGAGTGATGGGGCTTTTTGACGGATACGACGGAATGAAAGGTAGTAGTGCTGAAATAGCAGGTCTGTTGGGTATTCCGGTCATACTGATTGTCAATGCAAAGAGTACGGCTTACTCTGTCGCTCCATTATTATATGGATTCAAAAACTTCCATAAAGAACTTAATCTGGTTGGTGCGGTTTTCAATTTTGTCGCTTCGGAGAACCATTATTCTTTTCTGAAGCAAGCATGTCTCGATGCCGGGGTGGAAGCGTTGGGATATCTTCCTAAACAAGCGGATGTAGAGATTCCCAGTCGCCATTTAGGTCTATCATTGGATGAGGCATTTTGTTTCGATACGTTTGCCGATCGTGTAGCAGATTTGGTGGAAAAGCATGTCAATATAGACCGGCTTTTGGAACTGACGGCTTATCAGCCTGATGCCTCGGCCTCCCATCTTCTTACTCAATCAGGAGAAAGTACGCTGCCTTCCTTAAGAATATCGATTGCCAGGGATGCCGCTTTCAATTTTGCTTATGAAGAGAATATCCAGTTGTTGCATCGATTAGGTAAAGTTACCTTTTTCAGTCCTCTGAAAGATACGACATTGCCGGAGTCTGATTTTGTCTATTTACCCGGAGGATATCCTGAATTATATTTGTCTAAGTTGTCTTCCAACCAGTCAATGCTCCGGTCAATCCGACAATATGTGGAAGCAGGAGGGAGGCTGTTGGCGGAATGTGGCGGAATGATGTATTTATGTAATGAGATAAGATCGACAGAAGGAACTATTTACCCAATGGTTGGCCTGTTCAATCAGTCGGCCACTATGGAACAGATGAAGCTTCGCCTGGGATATCGTACCTTACATTATAAAGACTATACAATGAAAGGACATGAATTTCATTATTCCCGTGTCTTGCCCTGCGAAGAACATCTTGCATCAGTTGCTACCGCGCAAACGGCAAAAGGAGTCTCTGTCGATACTCCACTTTACAGGTATAAGAACGTGCTGGCAGGTTATACACACCTGTATTGGGGTGACAATACGAATAATAAATGGTTTATAGACTATTTGAACGGACTTATTTAGCCATAGCCTGTACTTTCAGTTCTTTGGGCATCTTCTCGATGGCATATCTTAATGAGGTACGGGGCATAGTTGCTTTTTTCGACATCACATAATCGAATACCTCTTCCTGATGAGCTTCGCTGGCAGCTTTCAGCATCCAGCCATATCCTTTTTGTACCAGATCGTCCGGGTCGTAAAGGAGAATATCTGCGATCTCGAAAATATCTTGCAGGAACATCCCTTTCCTGGCAGGAATAATCAGGGTAACGGCAGCCGCACGTTTGGTCCAGCGGTTATCCGACCGTGCCCATTCTTTCAACCGGGATATATAGTCCGGATACATTTCAAGGAATGTCCCGACCGTATGATTGCATAATGTGTCGCAGGATGCCCAATTGTTGACATACGAGTTTACCCATTTTTCAAATACGATGAAGTCTTCCAGTTGGTATTGTGTATGAATATAGTAAGACCAGTTACATGCAATGTATGATTCCTCCGAATAACCGGATTCCCACAGTGCTTCACATAAAGAAAAGATTTCGTTCTTAGGAAGTTCTTTGATCGACGTGAAAAGTTCTTTACTGATCTTGTTGACAAGAGGAACCTTTACGCCATGATACAGGATCTTTTCTTTGAAGAAGTTCTGGGCATTGTCACGAGTCTTTTCGTCTATGTTTTCAATGAGTGCCTGTTGTACTGTTTCTATGATTGTTTGCATAAGGTTGTCTTAATAATTTACTGCAAACATACATATTTTTATTATATATGCCGGTTTTATCGAAATAATCCTTATTTTCGTGAACACTAATAATTCATACCATGGTCAATACTATTTTTCTCGGTATCGCAATAGTTGCTTCAGCTATATTTCTGATACAGTTTATCATGTCTATCTTTTTCGGTGACCTGGATACAGATACGGATATCGATGCAGATCTTAGTAGTGCCGTATCATTCAAAGGTTTTACCCATTTTTGTATCGGCTTCGGTTGGTATATGTATATTGCTAAAAGTACATCCATATCGACTTTCCTGGTCGGTATACTGATCGGATTGGCATTCGTTTTCGTCTTATGGTTCCTTTATAAAAAAGCCTATCAGCTTCAGAAAGAGAATAAACCGGAGAAGACGGAAGCCCTTGTAGGTCGTGAATGTTCGATTTATGCACAAGACGGTGTTCGCTATTTCGTGCAGGTAGCTCAGAATGGAGCCTTGCGTGAGGTGGAAGTTCGTTCCCTGGAAGGAAAGAAGTATCAGACCGGAGACCGTACGATTATCTGCAAAGTAGAATCAGGAACAATTTATATACAATAACAAACTCAAGGATTAAGTTATGACACAGGAAATGTTAATTATGGTAGCCATTTTGGTAGTGGTTGTCATCCTTTCTTTTATCGGAATATTATCCCGGTATCGTAAATGTAAGAGTGATGAAGTGCTGGTAGTGTATGGTAAGACATCCGGTGAGAAATCCGCTAAACTTTATCATGGTGGTGCCGCTTTCGTTTGGCCTATCATTCAGGGGTATGAGTTCCTTTCCATGAAACCTCTTCAGATAGACTGCAAACTGACCGGAGCCTTGTCTGCCCAAAATATCCGTGTGGATGTTCCGACAACCATTACGGTGGCGATCAGTACCGACCCCGAAGTGATGCAGAATGCAGCCGAACGTCTGTTGGGGTTGCAACCGGAAGATAAACAGAATCTTATTACCGATGTTGTGTACGGTCAGATGCGTCTGGTTATCGCCGACATGACAATCGAGGAACTGAACTCCGACCGTGATAAATTCCTGTCTAAGGTACGCGACAATATCGATACGGAGCTGCGTAAATTCGGTCTTTACCTGATGAACATCAACATCAGTGATATCCGTGATGCCGCCAACTATATCGTCAACCTCGGTAAAGAAGCGGAAAGCAAGGCTTTGAACGAAGCCCAGGCAAATATCGAAGAACAGGAAAAGCTGGGTGCCATCAAGATTGCCAACCAGATTCGTGAACGTGAAACTACTGTTGCCGAGACACGCAAAGATCAGGATATTGCAATTGCTGAAACCAAGAAACAACAGGAAATTTCTGTGGCTAATGCCGATAAGGAGCGTATCGCACAGGTTGCCGTAGCCAATGCAGAAAAGGAATCGCAGGTTGCCCGTGCCGAAGCCGATAAGAATATCAATATCGAAAGAGCGAACACTGATAAGGAAAGCCGCGTGGCAGAATTAAATTCCGATATGGAAATCAAGAAAGCCGATGCCGGAAGAAAAGCTGCCGTAGGACGAAACGAAGCAAACAAGGAAGTGGCGAAGTCGGATGCCGAACTTGCCGTAACTCAGGCGGAAGCCAATAAACAGGCCGGTGAAGCAGCAGCCAAATCGGAAGCCTCTGTACAGGCTGCCCGCGAAATTGCACAACGTGAGGTAGAAGAAGCGAAAGCCAAAAAGGTAGAATCTGCCCTGAAAGCACAAAAGATCGTGCCGGCCGAGATTGCCCGTCAGGAAGCGATCCTGCAAGCTGAAGCGGTTGCCGAAAAGATGATCCGTGAAGCTGAAGCGAAAGCAAAGGCAACATTGGCACAGGCCGAAGCCGAAGCTCGTGCGATTCAGATGAAACTGGAAGCCGAAGCCGAAGGTAAAAAGAAATCGTTGCTTGCCGAAGCCGATGGTTTCAAGGCGATGGTTGAGGCTGCCGAATCGAATCCGGCTATCGCTATCCAGTATAAGATGGTGGATCAGTGGAAAGAAATAGCTGGTGAGCAGGTGAAAGCATTCGAACATATGCAGCTGGGTGATATTACTGTCTTTGACGGTGGTCAGGGTACAACCGGTAATTTCCTGAATCAGTTAGTTAAAACAGTGGCTCCGAGTCTGGGCGTATTGGATAAATTGCCTATCGGTGATACTGTAAAAGGAATCATCCATCCGGAAGAAAAAGAAGAAAAGAAAGATACAACGAAGAAGTAAGATGAAAATTTATACCAGAGGAGGAGATAAAGGCCGTACCGGTATCCACGGCGGCGAACGGGTAGACAAAGATGATATTCGTATCGAAGCGAACGGTACACTCGATGAAGTAAATGCACAAATCGGTATTGTGCGGGCTTTATTGCCTCCTGAACATGAATGGCAGGATGTCTTGGGTAAGATACAACGGGAACTGATGGTGGTTATGTCGCATGTAGCGACCCCGTCGGCTATCCGTGATAAGAATCCGAACAGTCTTTCGGAAGACCTGGTGTCTTTCTGCGAACAGCAGATCGATACCCTGACCGCGCAGATGGAAGATAACGGATTTTTCATCCTTCCGGGAGGAACATTGATCTCCGCCCATCTGCAACTGGCCCGTACGATTGTCCGTCGTGCTGAACGTCGTTTGTGGACGTTGAACAGGCAAGATCCCGTTGAAGAGATTATCCTTCAATTTACCAATCGCTTGTCCGATCTACTCTTTACGATGGCACGGTACGAGATGTTCCGCCAGGATCATACCGAGGAGCGATGGCAATCCTTTTTGTATAAGAGAAAAAAATAAGGTTGTGACGAAAGTCGAGATTAAGGAACGCAGACTCTGCGCTTGTCTGCGTCGTCTGTGTTCCCTAATAATGTTTTGATTTATATTGCAACGTCCTGCCAACTACCTTTTACCAGCTCGCGGGTAGTCTTGAAACCGAGTTCTTTCAGTATATTAAATGCTTCTTCGCGTCCGTCATTTACCAGATCGGGATAATGGCAGTCTGAATTGACCATTACCGGTATATTCATCTCTTTCAACAGGCCGATATATTCTTTGCGTGGGAATATTTGTTGCTTTTTTACCAGATTCTTGGTATTGACTTCAACCATTAATCCTTTTTGAGCTATCAGGTCGAGGGTTGCTCTGAATGGAGCCTGGTACCAATCCGCATCAAAAGAGAAATCCTTGCATTTGTGTCCGTTCATATAGATCTTGTCCATATGTCCCACGATGTCGAAACCACCGGCTTCGATCATTTTTAATGTAGAGTCGAAATAGCGGGCAACCAGTTTGCTGATGTCACCTTCGAAATAACGGTCTACCGAATCTTTGTAATCGGAAAAAGGCCCGTCTATACATACCATATTGTCTTCACTCAGATGTTCCGATAAAGGCAGGAAATGAATGGAGCCGATTCGATAATCTAACGGTAGTTCCTGAAAATAGGCGATGGAAGGATTATAAGTCTCATCCAGGTAATCGATTTCCAGGGATGTATATATTTCCAGCCGGTCTGCATATTTCTCTTTCAACCGGCTTATCTCCGCCAGATATTCAGGCATATCATCTTTTGACATATTCCAGAAAGTTTCGAAGGGCAGGGGAGAGTGTGAGGAAAAACCGTACGCCCGGAATCCATGCGATATAGCGAACTTTACAAAATCTTCAGGAGTACTACGCCCATCACAGAATGTGCAATGACTGTGATAATTACTAAGTTGCATATAAATATTATATTGTCAATTGTTTTCGGTATGCAAAGATATGAAATCTTTCCATCTTATCGAAGTGGCTCCCCATAATAAATAGGGCTATTGCGGAACGCTTAAAATTTACGTCGTACAGACAGTTTTTGATGAACATATTGGCAATTGCAGTTGTTTATTAATTGAGTGATTGTTAAACAAGTGATAAATAAAAAATAGATATGAACAGGCGCGAAAGATTGGAACTGGAGATATCCAATATCCAGACGAAAATAGACAACCCTCCAAAGGAGACACCGTCCCATATCCTGAAATCATGGAAAAAGGACCTGGTAAGTCTGGAGTTTGAATTGAATAATCTCGTAGATGGCGAGGAAGATAATAATTATTAAAGGTTAATGGTTTGTTTTGAAAGAGAAGAAGCGGTAACAAATATGTTCCGCTTCTCTTTTATTTATAGAAAAATGTTCATTTATTTAATCACATTCAGTTCTTTACCAACCTTGATAAATGCAGCGATCGCCTTGTCCAGATGTTCTTTTTCATGTCCGGCTGACAGTTGAACACGGATACGTGCCTGTTCTTTCGGAACTACCGGATAATAGAATCCAGTTACATAGATTCCTTCTTCCTGCATCTTGGCAGCGAAATCCTGAGATAATTTAGCATCGTACAACATAACTGCGCAGATAGCAGACTGAGTCGGTTTGATATCGAAGCCGGCAGCCAGCATCTTATCGCGGAAATAAGCCACGTTACCCATCAACTTGGTATGCAGTGCATCGCTTTCTTTCAGCATCTTGAACATTTCCAGACTAGCTCCGACAATAGCAGGTGCTACCGAGTTAGAGAACAGATAAGGACGTGAGCGCTGGCGAAGCATGTCGATAATTTCTTTTTTACCTGTAGTGAAACCACCCATTGCACCACCGAATGCTTTTCCTAACGTACCTGTAAAGATATCTACTTTGCCATATACATTATATTGTTCTGCCACACCGTGGCCAGTCGGACCGACAACACCCGCAGAGTGAGATTCGTCAACCATTACCAGTGCATCATATTTTTCTGCCAATTCGCAGATCTTATCCATCGGAGCAACATTGCCGTCCATAGAGAACACGCCGTCTGTTGCAATGATGCGGTGACGTTGAGCCTGAGCTTCCTGCAGACAACGTTCCAGATCAGCCATATCGGCATTTGCATAACGATAACGTTTTGCTTTACACAAACGTACACCGTCGATGATAGAAGCGTGGTTCAGTGAGTCGGAGATGATAGCATCTTCTTCGCCGAACAACGGTTCGAACAAACCACCGTTTGCGTCGAAACAAGCGGCATACAGAATAGTATCTTCCGTTTTGAAATAATCGGAAATAGCAGCTTCCAATTGTTTGTGCAAATCCTGAGTTCCGCAGATGAAACGAACGGACGACATTCCGTATCCGTGAGTATCCATAGCATCTTTTGCAGCTTTGATCAGACGTTGGTTGTCTGACAGACCAAGGTAATTGTTGGCACAGAAGTTTAAAACATCACTTCCGGCATTTACTTTAATGTCGGCTCTTTGAGGCGTAGTAATAATACGCTCATTTTTGTACAATCCGGCAGCTTTAATATTTGCCAGTTCCTGTGTAAGGAATTCTTTCAGTTTACCGTACATAACATTGTTTTTTGTTAGTATTTTTGAATCAAGTAGACGAAATTGTTTATAGTTGATGCAGACAAGTTACAGTTTGAAGCTTTTTATTAATGTAAGCTGCCAACTGTTAATAGTCAACTGTCAACTGATGAAGCAAAGGTCATATTTTTTTTTGAATTTTGGTATTAAAAAACACAAGAAAATAATGCAGGAACAATTTTATTCTCTATACCTTTGCCGCGGAAAAAACTTAAAAAGACAATAAAACGCAATGAAGAATGTATTAATTATTGGTTCTACCGGTCAGATCGGCTCAGAGTTAACCATGGAGTTGAGAAAACGTTATGATGGCGACATCGTGGCAGGTTATATTTCCGGTGCAGAACCTAAAGGAGAGCTGCTGGAATCGGGACCTTCTGCTATTGTTGACATAACAAATGAACAGCAGATTGCTGAGACAGTTTCTAAATATAAGATCGATACGATTTATAACCTGGCAGCTTTACTTTCGGCGGTAGCAGAAGCAAAACCCCAGTTAGCGTGGAAGATCGGCATGGGTGGTTTGTTCAATGTGTTGGAAGTAGCACGTGAGATGCATTGTGCTGTATTTACTCCGAGCTCAATCGGTGTATTTGGTAACAATACTCCGAAAGACAAAACTCCGCAGGATACAATTCGCAACCCGCGTACAATGTACGGTGTAACAAAAGTTTCCGGCGAGTTGCTGAGCGATTATTATAATATTCGTTTCGGTGTCGATACCCGTTCGGTTCGTTTCCCGGGATTGATTTCTTATGTAACTCCTCCGGGTGGTGGTACGACTGACTATGCTGTTGATATTTATTATTCTGCAGTCAAAGGCGAGAAGTTCGTATGTCCGATCGCTGCCGGAACATTCATGGATATGATGTATATGCCGGATGCATTGCATGCAGCTATCCAGATCATGGAAGCTGATCCCACTCGTTTGGTACACCGTAATTCATTCAATATTGCTTCTATGAGCTTCGATCCGGAAATTATTGCAAGTAACATTCGTAAATATATTCCTGACTTCCAGATGGAATATAATGTGGATCCGTTGCGTCAGGCAATTGCTGAGTCATGGCCTAACTCACTGGACGATACTTGTGCTCGTACAGAGTGGGATTGGAAACCGACTTATGATCTGGATACGATGACCCGTGATATGATTACAAAGCTGAAAGAGCGTTTCGATAAATAATAAATATAAGAGGCTTGGTGATGAGAGGGGATGTCCGGTTTCGGGTATCCCCTTCATTTTTTGTGTAACGAATAAGAAAGTTTCTAATAATGAATGGCTGTTTTCGCATGTTTTAGAATATGTTTTAGGTAAATAATGTTAATGGAATGCATTTTTCTTGCAAATGTTATGCTGTATAACATAAAAGCACTAAATTTGCACTGTGTTTTTCATGGTATTAGATTTAAGGTTAACAATGAAGATTGGCTGTCCGTGATGGATAGCCTTTTTTTTGCTCCATACTTATTACTTATTACTTAATACTTCTCATAATGTTTCGTACCTGATACATTTTCTCATTCTCACTTTTTATTCTTACTTTTGTCTCACTAAACATGTTGTTCAATTGGGAATAAAATATGTTGATGAAAGATTCGACAAAAGAAAATAATCTTCTTTCTTTCAAGCGTTACTATGAGGCAAATGTATCATCTCTGATGTTTTTTGCCCAACGTTTTGTATCCTCTGCGATAGCCGAAGATATCATACAGGATGTCTTTCTGGAAGTGTGGGACAATCTAGATACCTATAAAGAGATGCCTTCCTGTTCTTATTTGTTTATGGCTGTGCGGAACAGATGCCTGAATATTCTCAGGCGGGAACAGGTAAAGGATAATTATATACAGTCGATCGAATTGGAAAACCGTATATTAGGCCTTGATTATTATGAATCTTATGAGAAAAAAATTATTGACAAAGAAGACATACAACATATTTACAATCAAATAGAAGAATTGCCGGAAAAATGTCGGCAAATCTTTAAGATGGCTTATTTTGAAGAAAAGAGAAACGCTGAGATAGCGGAAATTCTGAATATCTCTATTCGTACAGTAGAACATCAATTATACTTAGGTTTGAAAACATTACGTAGCCGATTGACGGCAGATGGGAAAAAAAGTTTGTTTTTTTTGTTTTTCTTTTAAGTAAATTCTCGCAGCATCTTGTCTTATCTATAGAATGACACTTAAAACATTAAAAGATGACATCTATACCTCAAGACATAATTATCCGATCGATCCGAAAAACAGCAACGGAGGCTGAACTGAATACGCTTAACCAATGGTTAAAGGAGGATCGTAAAAACGTGGAATACTATTATCAACTGGAGGAAATATGGAGTTTGCGCACGGAACTATCCAAAGAAACTATTAATAAAGGTTGGGAAAAAGTTTCAGCGGAAATAATGAAACGATCATTATCTATTGTTCCGCCAAAGAGGAAATCATTTATTTGGTTACGTTATGCGGCAGCTATGTTTATTGGGATAATAATAGCTTCTGCTGCATGGATAAATCTTCCGGTAAAGGAAAAAGTTCCGGATCAGAGTGTACTTGTTCAGAATGTAGTATACAATCGAACAGGTGTACAATCGATTCTTTTGCCTGATCAATCGGAAGTCTGGATCAACGAGCACACAAAGATAACTTATCCGGAAGAATTTAATGGACAAAAACGTATCATAGCTCTGGAAGGGAAAGCCTATTTTGATATTCAGAAAAATAAGGAAAAACCATTTGTTGTACAGATAGGAGAGGTTGAGGTAGAAGTGACCGGTACGGAGTTTTTTGTAGATTCCTTTTCGGAAGAGGAGTCTCTAGTGACTTTGATTACAGGGGGAGTCAATTTGAATTATAAGAATATCGAAGGGAAATGTATTTCAAAAGTTCTTATTCCCGGCCAACAGGCAAATATAAACCGACAGAACGGAGATATTAAGATAACAGTTGTGGATACAGGATATTATGTTGCCTGGAAAGATGGAACCTATCGTTTTACGGATGAAACGTTGGAGAAGATTGCCGGACTGTTGGCAAAACATTTCGATCTGGATTTTCAAATATCAGCTTCATTAAGGAACAAACGATTTACAGGTCGGGTGACTCCGGAACAAAGTATAGAGGATGTTTTGACATCGATCAGTAAAAGTTATTCTGTGAAATATCAAATTATAGGTAAAAGTGTAAAAATCAACCCACGATAATATTTAATGTCTAACTAATAAAATCTAATTGCCTATGGAAAAGGATTGATGTTAACCTTTCTGAAATAAAAGAGCCGGAAGATATGGCCATCTTCCGACTCATAAAATTTTCAATTTATTAATCCAGCCAATAACCAAGTAATCTTGCAGGATCCGGTTAATGGCAACAAATTAAAAACAAACAAATGTATGAAAAATTGCAGACCTGGAATTCCTATTCCTAAATTTTTATCACTTATTATGAGAATCGCCTTCCTCTTGTTTTTTGTTGGTGTTTTGCAGACGTACGCTATAGGTACTTATGCACAAATTACACAGTTAACGATTCATGAAAATGAAATTGAACTGGGAGATCTTTTTAATAAAATAGAACAACAGACCGACTTCTATTTTTTCTACAATAACGATCAGGTCGATAGACATCAGAAAGTGAATGTAGATGTAAAGAATAAAACAATCTCTGAAACCCTTGAACTTATTTTGAAAAATACCGGTATAACTTATCAGGTGAACAACAAGATGATTATTCTTAACCATCAATCTGCACAGTCCCCCCAGCAGGATAAAAGGATAATTACCGGTTCGGTTACCGATGAACGGGGAGAAGCAGTTATCGGGGCTAATGTCGTGGAGAAAGGTACTACGAACGGGGTTGTGACAGATATAAACGGAAACTTTTCCATTGCGGTTTCCAGTCATTCGGCCATACAAGTTTCATATATTGGATATGTGACTAGGGAAATGGCGATAGGAAATCAAACTTCTTTTTCTGTTGTCCTGAAAGAAGATTCACAGTCACTGGATGAAATTGTTGTCGTAGGTTTCGGTACTCAGAAGAAAGTGAATCTTACCGGTTCCGTGGGAACGATTGATTCTGAATCGCTGGAGGCACGACCTGTTATGACGGCTTCACAAGCATTACAAGGTTTAGTTCCCGGATTGAATATTTCGCAGAATAATGGTATGCTGGAAAGTCGTAGCAGTATTAATATCCGTGGTGTGGCTACGATCGGGTCAGGTTCAAATGGAAGCCCTCTGATACTGATCGATGGGATGGAGGGAGACATTAATGCCATTAACCCGCAGGATATAGAAAACATATCTGTTCTAAAGGATGCAGCTGCATCTTCCATATATGGTTCGCGTGCACCTTTCGGAGTAATTCTGGTAACAACCAAGAAAGGACGGCAGGGAAAAACAGTTGTGAATTATAATAATAGTTTCAGGTGGAGTGATCCTGTCTTACTCCCTAAAATGGCTGATTCATTTGAGTTTGCAACTTATTTTAATGACGGGAATATAAACAGAGGGGCTACTCCTCATTTTAGTGAAGACCACATTAAACGTATTTTGGAATTCCAGAGAGGAGAAATAACAACTAATATCATAGAAAACCCTAACAACCCTACGTATTGGGGGGATGGTTATATGTATGGGAATGATAATGTCGATTGGTATGATGCGATATATAGAAGTTGGGTTTTTTCACAAGAACATAATTTTAGTGTCCAGGGAGGAAGGGAAACCGTCAACTATTATTTATCCTTAAATTATTTGGATCAGAACGGTTTAATGGAGTTCAATCAGGATACCTACGACAGATATACCGCTACCGCAAAAATTAATGTACAAATAACGAATTGGGCACAATTAAATTATAGTAATCGCTTTATTCGGGAAGATTATGGAAGGCCTTCATTTTTAAAGGATAATTTGTTTTTTGATTTAGCCAGACAAGGATGGCCTACGTTACCATTATATGACCCTAATGGCTATCTATATAACTCACCTTCTCCGGCTTTAAACCTACGTGACGGAGGTCGGGGTAGATGGCAAACGGATTATCTGTATCAACAAGTTCAATTGGCGTTGGAACCAATAAAAGATTGGAAAACATTTATCGATTTCAACTATAGGATAACGAATAGGAATACCCATTGGGATATTCAGAAAACGTATAATCATGATGTAGCCGGGAATCCTTATCCCTCCAATAACAACTCACAAGTGCATGAAGATCAAAATAAGGATAATTATTTGAATATGAATGCATATACCGAGTATTCGAAAAGTCTGGTATCTGGGCATAATTTCAAAGGAATGGTGGGATTTCAAGCTGAGTTATTTAAAAACAGAGAATTTGGAGCCGAACGGGAAGGTATAATTATTCCTGGATATCCTGTTATCGATCTTACTACGGGTATAGATGTGAATGGAAAATCTGTTATACCGGGAGTGAACGGTGCAAATAACCACTGGTCAACTGCAGGGTTCTTTGGAAGAATTAATTACGATTATCTAGGAAAATATCTGGTGGAGGCCAATCTGAGATATGATGGGACATCCCGTTTTCGTTCAGATAACCGTTGGAAGTTGTTTCCTTCTTTTTCCATTGGATGGAATATAGCGCAGGAAAGCTTCTGGTCTTCTCTGGCAGAATATATTGGAACACTTAAACTCAGAGGTTCATACGGTGAATTAGGAAATCAAAATACCAGTAGTTGGTATCCAACTTATCAGTTGATGGATGTGAAAGCTTCTGACGGTGCCTGGCTGGTCAACGGTGCTAAACCCAATACAGCTACGGTTCCGGGATTAGTAAGTTCCAGTATGACCTGGGAGAGGGTGAATACCTGGAATATCGGTTTGGACTTTGGTATGCTGAACAATCGTTTAACAGGCTCTTTCGATTATTACAACAGGAAGACATTGGATATGATAGGCCCTGCACCTGAATTACCCGTAACTTTAGGAACCGGTGTACCCCAAACGAATAATACAGACTTGAATACCTATGGTTTTGAGTTGTCGATTGCCTGGAATGACCGTCTGAATAATGGATTGGGATATGGGGCTAAGTTTTTATTATCCGATTCACAAACCGAAATTACCAGATATCCGAATGAAACAGGAAATTTGAATACTTACAGGACTGGTATGAAAATGGGGGAAATTTGGGGATATACCACTGTAGGAATTGCGAAAAGCCAAGAGGAAATGGATGCATATTTGGCCTCTTTGCCCAATGGAGGTCAAAATACTTTAGGTAACCAATGGGGAGCCGGTGATATTATGTATGTCGATATCAATGGAGATGGTAAAGTAGACGGAGGTGCTAATACATTGGATGACCATGGTGATTTAAGTATAATTGGAAATAATAGGCCCCGTTTTCAATTCGGATTAGACCTTAATGCTGATTACAAAGGTTTTGATATGCGCTTGTTCTTTCAGGGAGTCATGAAACGTGACTACTTTCAGGGTAGTTACTATTTTTGGGGTGCGAACAATTCTATTTGGAATTCGACGTGTATGGAACCTCATCTGGATTATTTCAGGGAGGATGCGGATCATCCTTTGGGACAAAACTTAGATTCGTATTTTCCACGTCCCGTATTTTATTCTACAAGGAATCAACATACCCAAACTCGCTATCTTCAAAACGCGGCTTATATACGTTTAAAGAATATCCAACTCGGATATACTTTGCCTAACTCGCTTACGGACAAACTGAAAATATCTAAATTACGTTTCTATGTGTCTGGGGAAAACCTTTGGACAGGAACAAAGTTGATTGATGTTTTCGATCCGGAGACAATCGATGGAGGATGGGAAAATAACGGAAATGCATATCCTTTATCAAAAACGATATCCGTTGGTTTAAGTTTAAATTTCTAATACAATATGATTATGATACATATATTAAAATCAATAGTAGCAATAGGTTTAATGGGATTGTTGGTTAGCTGTAACGATTTTTTGGATAGGGAGCCTCTTTCTCAAATCACACCGGAATCCTATCTGAATGAAGAATCGCAATTAGCTGCATATGCTAATAAATTGTATCCGGACATTTTGCCTTCTTATGCAGGAAACAGTACTGGTTTCTTAAGTGATATACATACGGATATTGGGGTCTATCTGTCTGGGTACGATAACCGTTTTGTTCCCGGCGAATGGAAAGTATCGCAATCGGGTGGTAATTGGGAATTCTCAAAAATATATAGTTTGAATTATTTTTTGGAGAAGGTATTGCCTCTTTGGAAAGAAAATAAAATAAGTGGTATAAAAGAGAATATTGATCATTATGTAGGTGAAATATATTTTTTGAGAGCCTTAATGTATTTCAAGAAAGTGGATACATATGGTGATTATCCTATCATCACGACTGTTTTGACGGACGAAAAAGAAGTATTGACAGAAGCTAGTAAGCGTTTTCCCCGCAATGAAGTTGCACGTTTTATTCTTTCGGATTTGGATCAGGCCATCTCTTTATTACAGGAATCATCACCGGATGGAAAGAAGAATCGTATTTCACAAGATTGTGCGCAATTACTTAAGTCAAGGGTTGCTCTTGTGGAAGGTACCTGGTTGAAATATTTTAAAAACACCGCATTTGTTCCTGGTGGAGAAGGTTGGCCGGGAAAAAGTAAGGGTTATAATGCTAATTATCAATATCCGTCGGGAAGTATAGATAATGAAATTGACTATTTTCTGGGGCAGGCGATGGAAGCGGCTATGGCTGTTGCCGATAAGATTCCTCTAGTAGAGAACAATGGAGTTTTACAGCAAAGTGTAACGGATCCTGTAAATCCATATCATGATATGTTTGGTGCAGAGGATATGTCGGTATATAGTGAAGTTTTGCTCTGGAGACAATATGACAAAGGCTTGGGTATTTCTCATAATATACCACAATTTGCCCAATTGGGTAATGCCGGCATGGGATTGACACGAGGATACGTAAATTCATTTCTGATGGCAAACGGATTACCGATTTATGCTCCTGCTTCAGGATATGCAGGTGATGACCTGATATCGGATGTGAGAAAGAATAGGGACGGCCGTTTATGGTTGTTTTTGAAAGAACCCGGCCAAAAGAACATATTATACGAATCGAGCGAAGGGTCACATTCTACTTTAGTAGAACCTATACCGGATATAACTAACGGAGCTCTTACCTATGGATATCCTACCGGTTACGCTTTGCGTAAGTATAATAATTACGATCAAAAACATGGTGCGGCCGACAAGGCATTTACCGGTTGCATAACCTTTAGAGCAGTAGAAGCTTATTTGAATTACATGGAAGCTTGTTATGAGAAAAATGGGGTATTGGATAAAAAAGCGGAAAGTTATTGGAAAAGTATCAGACGTCGGGCTAAAACCGATGAAGACTTCACTAAAACCATAGCAGCTACGAATATGAGTGAAGAAGCTAAAAATAACTGGGCGACTTACTCCGGTGGCCGGTTGGTTGATGCAACCCTTTATAATATCCGTCGCGAACGTTCTTCCGAACTGATTGCCGAAGGATTCAGGTATCTGGATTTGAGACGATGGCGGTCGATGGATCAACTGATAACTACACCTTATCATGTTGAGGGATTTAAATTGTGGGGACCGATGCAAAAATGGTATGATAAACCGGATGGCGGGACATTACTTATATATGGACTGGATAATTCTGCCGCAAATGTTTCGGATCCGGCGATCAGCGAATATTTACGTCCTTATGAAATATCATCTAAATCTTGGGTTTTAGAAGGATATAGATGGACTATGGCACATTATCTGTCTCCAATAGCAGTTCAGCATTTTTTAATTACATCTGATAACAATGATGTTTCGACATCCCCGATTTATCAGAATCCGGGATGGCCGACAATACCGAATCAGGGACCTTTAGATTAATGAACAATATAATATGAAAAAAATAATTGTATTAGCACTTCTGACTCTATTATTTGAGGGGTGCATCACCGCTCAAAAAAATAATATCGACCTGAGTGGTGAGTGGATGATTAAACTTGATCCTGAGGATAAAGGTCTTAGTGAACAATGGTTTAACAATGAATTTAATGATCGGATAACTTTACCGGGATCTTTGCAAGAACAAGGGTATGGTTATGATATTGATATCCATACCCGCTGGACTGGACAGATAGTCGACAGTACATGGTATAATGCTCCTGAGTATGAGAAATACAGGCAAAAGGAAGATCTGAAAGCTCCTTTCTGGCTGAATCCCGAGAAACACTATGTGGGAGTTGCCTGGTACAGGAAAGATGTTGATATTCCATCCAGCTGGAAGGGTAAAACGCTTCTTCTGGAGTTGGAACGGACACATTGGGAAACAAACTTATTTGTGGATGGGAAGGAAATCGGTCATCAGGATGGTATATCGACACCTCATCGGTACGAATTGACAGGTTTGGAACCGGGAAAGCATAATATTGTTTTACGGATTGATAACAGGGTACATATTCCGGTTGGGATTAATTCCCATAGTGTATCCGACCATACGCAAAGTAATTGGAACGGTGTAATCGGGAAACTAATGTTATCTGTTAAGCCCCAGGTATCTATTGAAGATGTGCAAATATATCCAGATCTCGTTGCTAAGAAAGTAACAGTGAATGTTTCTGTAAAGGGTTCAGGGAAAGCACGACTTTCTTTTCAAATAGTGACACCTGATGGGGAACCGGTCGGTACACCTACCCGTTTGGAGCAGAATGTTTCAAATGGAGTAATGAGTCTTGAGGCGGTTGTGAATGCAGGAAACAATATACGACTTTGGTCTGAACATACACCTGATTTTTACCGATTGAAAACAACAGTAACATCTTCCGGCGAATCGGATGAACGGTATACTAACTTCGGTTTCCGTGAGTTTAAAAAAGTAGGAACGCGTTTTCATGTCAACGGACAACCGACCTTTCTAAGAGGGACGCTGGAATGTTGTATTTTTCCGTTGACCGGTTATCCGTCTACAGATGCAAAATACTGGGAAAAGATTTATCGTTCTTGCAAAGAGTTCGGATTGAACCATATTCGTTTCCATTCCTGGTGTCCACCGGAAATAGCCTTCCATGTAGCAGATAGTATGGGACTTTATCTACAGGTAGAATGCGGTGCCTGGAGTAACGTAGGCGAAGGTGGATATATTGATGAATGGCTTTATGCCGAAGGTGAGAGGATATTGAAAGAACATGGCAATCATCCTTCATTCTGTATGATGGCTCATGGGAATGAGCCGGGTGGGGCTAATCGGGATAAGTATCTATCCAGACTGGTCGAGTATTGGAAAAAGAAAGACAACAGAAGGGTTTACACAAGTGGTGCAGGTTGGCCGTATATTGAAAATGCTGATTATTGGAACGCTGTTGAACCACGCATTCAGCGTTGGGGAAAAGGACTTAACAGTATTATCAATGCGCAACCGCCATGTTCGGATTATGATTTCAGGGAAATGATCAAAAAAGATATGCCGACTGTCAGTCATGAAATAGGGCAATGGTGTGTATATCCGAATTTTAAGGAAATAGGTAAATATACGGGTGTACTGAAAGCGAAAAACTTTGAAATATTCAAAGAAACGCTGGAGGAAAATAATATGGGACATTTGGCGGATGATTTCCTTTATGCATCCGGCAAGCTTCAGGTACTTTGTTATAAGGCAGATATAGAAGCAGCCTTGCGTACCCCAGGATTTGGAGGATTTCAATTACTGGATTTACATGATTTTCCCGGACAAGGTACTGCTTTAGTCGGTGTGTTGGATGCATTTTGGGATAAGAAAGGTTATGTTGACGGGAAAACATATAGCATGTTTTGTAGCGAAACGGTACCGTTGGTCCGTTTTCCTAAAATGGTATGGATGAACAATGAGCAGATGAATGTTCCTGTAGAATTTGCCCATTTTGGTGAAAAGCCTTTGCAAAATGCTCCTATCTTCTGGACAGCTGTCAATGCCGATAATGAGATTGTCGGGAAAGGTCGTTTTTCCAAAGATCTTCCTTTGGACAACTGCATACCGGTCGGAAATATCGATCTGTCCTTTGAACAGCTGAAAGAACCGACTCAATTGACTATAACTGTAGGTATAGAAAATACGGAAATCAAAAATCAATGGAATATTTGGGTATATCCGGTGCAAAAAGCGATGGTTAACAATCAACCTTATATTTCTTCTAAGTTTGACAATACTGTTATCGAGAAGTTGAATAAGGGTGAATCCGTATTTGTTATTTCTCCGAGGGGAAGCGTTCTGCCGGAAAAAGGGGGAGACATTGCCATAGGATTTTCCAGTATTTTCTGGAATACGGCATGGACAAGAAATCAGGCTCCTAATACTTTGGGAATATTGTGTGATCCTTCACATCCTGCTTTATCTGCTTTTCCAAACGAAGGATATAGCGACTATCAATGGTGGGATATTGTTTCTGATTGCGACGCTATGATTATGGATGATTTCCCGGTCGGTTTCAAGCCGATTGTTTATCTGATAGATGACTGGTTTAAAAACCGGAAGTTGGGTATATTATTTGAGGCAAAGGTCGGAACCGGAAAGTTGGTTGTATGTAGCTCCGACCTGAACCGGAATCCTGAAAAATATCCTGCAGCAGCTCAGTTTAAACAAAGTATATTGGAATACATGGCATCTGATAAATTTGATCCCCAAAATGAACTCAAACCGGAAGTGATAAAGAGTTTATTTGTAAGAGAGAAGAAATAAAATGTAGAACAAGGAGTTTGTCAAAAGCCTGAATTGTTGTTATTCTTAGTGTAAGAGCATATGGGTAATACATTAATGCAGGCTTTGGCATTTCCTTCGAATATCAATGTAATGTCATGAAAAGAAAAATTATTTTCATATTGTTTGCAGTAGGATTTACTTGCCTGATACAGGGACAAATCCCTAATTATTATAAAGAACAGAATCGAATTTATCTGGATTCAAAAGAAAAGCATGCGGGAGCATTTTCCTGGACAATGAAAAAGGCCGTAGAAGTGAAAGTATCATCGGAAGTCCTTTCCAAGCCTGATTATAAAGAGGATGATTGGATGCCGGCGATTGTACCGGGTACGGTTCTCAATTCTTTGGTATATAATAAGGTCTATCCTGAACCTTATTATGGATTGAATAATAAGTTAACATCTAACCTTATCCCTGATCTGTCAATTGCCGGACGTGATTTCTATACTTATTGGTTTCGTACGGAATTTGAGATTCCGCAAGACTATAGAGATAAGTTGATATGGTTGCAGGTCGATGGTATTAACTATCGTGCAGAAATATGGGTGAATGGACATTTACTCAGTACGATAGCGGGTATGTTTCGGCCCGATTATATCAATATCACTGACTTTGCAAATATAGGTACAACTAATGCATTAGCTATCAGGGTATATCCGGTAGATGTATCGGGTACAGTCAGGCAAAAACAATGGGGTGCTCCGGGTGAGTTTCACAATGGAGGCGACGGTAATATCGGCCTGAATACAACTATGCTGATGAGTGTCGGATGGGATTTTACTTTTCTGGATGGTATTCGTGACCGGAATACGGGTATCTGGAAGAATATATCCTTATATACTACCGGTCGGGTTGTACTCCGTCATCCTTTTATCCAGTCTGATCTGGATAAGCCCAATTATAATAAGGCTAAAGAGACGGTCAGTGTAGAAGTGAGTAACCCAACAACCGGACGGGTTAAATGTACAATAAACGGAGAAATTGTGAACGAAGGAATAACCTTTAGTAAAGAGGTTCATTTGTTCCGGGGAGAAACTCAAACAGTTACTTTCACACCTGAGGAGTTTGCCGGATTGGAAATAAGAAATCCGCGTTTATGGTGGCCTTTGTTTAAAGGAAAGCCGGAACTCTATGAATTAAAACTGAATGTAATTGTAGACGGTATTGTTTCTGATTCAGTAAAGACACGTTTCGGCATCCGTGAAATTACCTCTGATACGAATACACCGGATAAATCCCGCCAGTTCTATGTTAATGGCAAAAAGATATTTATTCGTGGTACAAACTGGATACCGGAAGCCATGTTGCGGACCTCGGACGAACGAACTTACGCAGAACTACGGTATACCCGGCAGTCAGGTGTTAATCTGATTCGCTTTTGGGGTGGAGGTATTGCCGAATCAGATTATTTCTTTCAGTTGTGTGACGAAATGGGATTGCTCGTCTGGCAGGAATTTTGGATGACCGGCGATACGAAACATCCTCATGATAAAGATTTATATCTGAGTAATATGGAAGCAACTGTAAAGCGTATCCGAAATCATCCTTCTTTGGCCTATTATGTATCGTCCAATGAAAGTACGGAAATGCCGGGTGCTGAAGCTTTGATCCGAACTTTAGACGGAACACGTGGATACCAGATGGAGTCAGAATGTTGTGGAGTTCATGATGGCAGTCCTTATAAGCAGGTCAACCCGATGCAACATTATGAGAATACGGCTTCGGAGCGTGGTAGTCGTATTGATGGGTTTAACCCGGAGTATGGGGCACCGACTTTACCAACAGTAGAGACATTGCGTGAGATAATGGATGAAAAAGATCTTTGGCCTATAAATAAAGAAGTATGGGACTACCATGATGGGGGAGGTTTTCATCTTATGACTACTATGTATAAAAAGCTTACAAATAATTATGGTCTTTCTTACGATATTGAGGAGTTTGCGATGAAAGGACAATTTGTCGGAGCGATGAATTCGAAGTCGATCTGGGAAGTATGGAATTATAACAAGCTGGACTATGGAGATCGTTATTGTTCTGGTCTGCTATTCTGGTATCATAACTGTCCGCTACCACAGGTCTGTGCCCGTATGTGGGATTATTCCCTGGAACCGACGGCTTCTCTTTATCATACGCAGAATGCTTTGCAACCATTGCATCCTCAGTTTGATTACCTGAAGAATACAGTGTCTGTATATAACGATTACTATCGATCATTTAAAGGTTATAAGGTGACAGCTGAGGTTTATGATATTAAGAGTAAAAAGGTGTGGGAGAAAAGTCAACAGGTAGATATTCCTGAAGACGGTGTTGTCAACGATCTTTTTACAATAGACTTTCCGGTCGGAATATCGCAGGTACATTTCATTAAGCTTCGTCTTTTTGACGAGGAGGGAGAAATGGTTTCCGATAATTTTTATTGGCGTTCAAATGATATATATGAAGGCCCTAAAACTCTTACCGGTCCTACTTCTTCAGGATTTGAAAGTCTTTCAGAATTGAAAGAAGTGAAATTGACAACAAAGCATCGATTGGTTAAAAAAGAGGGATGGCAGGTTATGGAGCTGGAAGTACGAAATCCTTCCCTTTCACTGGCTTTTTTTGTACAATTACAATATTTGGATGAAAACAGTAAGCCAGTACGACCAAGTTTTTATACGGATAACTTCTTTTCGCTACTTCCTGGTGAAATGAAAAAGGTAACAATAGAGACCGCTCTTGATGATCTGCCGGAAAATGGTACTTTTGTAGTAAAGGGATGGAATGTTAAGTCGCAAATAATAAAATAGAAAGTTTTATGAAAAAGAAATTTATCAGTGTATTTCTCTCCACACTTTTCTTTTGTTCGCTACAAGCACAGGAAAATGAAATCACAATCGATCCGTCTGTTTGCCTGGGAGAAATTTCTCCTTTTATTTACGGACAATTCATTGAGTATATGGGACGGTGTATTGATGAGGGAGTCTATGACGAAAATTCTCCTTTGTCTGATGAAAGAGGTTTTCGTCGTGATGTACTGGAGAAAGTGAAAGAACTGAATCCGCCCATGCTTCGTTTTCCTGGTGGTACGGTGGTAAAGACTTTTCACTGGGAAGATGGCATAGGGCCGAAAGAGCAACGGAAGGCGAAAAAGAACCTGGTCTGGGGAGGTATCAATACCTATCATTTCGGAACTTGTGAATTTATCGAGTATTGCCGGGAGATAAATGCCGAACCGGTATTGGTGATCAATCTTTCTACTGGTACACCGGATGAAGCGGCTAATTGGGTAGATTATTGTAATGGAACAGAGAACACCTATTATGCTAATCTTCGTCGTTTACACGGTTATCCGGAGCCTTTTCGGGTAAAATACTGGGCACTAGGGAATGAAGAAGCTGCGGAACCGGATGCCGGTCGACATCAGGATCCGCATAAATATGTGGAAGATGTATGGCATTTTATCAAACTGATGAAACTGACCGATCCTTCTATCCAATTGATTGCTAACGGAGAAAGTCAACATCCGGAATGGAATAAAATTATTCTTAAGGGCTTGGATGGGGCAGTTGATTATATCTCTTATCATGCTTATGTAGGTACTGACGAAGGGAATCCTTATTCCATTTTCAAGAAAATACGTTATGTGGACGAACGGATTACTGATTTTGCAAAATTAGTGAAAGAGAACTCCCAGGAAGTAGTAAAGGATTGGAAGAAATGGTATCGTTTTCCACATCGTACCAAGCCAGTTCAGATAGCGATTGATGAATGGGGTATCTGGGAACAACAGGAACCTCCTTATGGGACTACCAATACTTATGAATGGTATCATGCGTTAGCTACAGCTCATTATCTTAATTCTTTTCATCGGAATGCTGCTCATATCGGTATGGCCAACTGGGCGCAAATGGTTAATATTCTGGCTCCTATTATGACTGATGAAGATGCTTCTATTAGACAAACTGTATTCTTTCCGCTGAAAGAATACAGAGCTCATGTGCTTAATGAAAGTATCCTGGCTAAAGCAATCTCTCCAATAATAGAAAGTGATCTTGCTTCTTTAGATGTTTCTGCATCTATCGACAGGGAGAAGATGTTATTGACTCTGTTTGTGGTGAATGTGAATCCTCAGAAACTTAAAACCAAATTGAATTTCTCTAATTGTAAAGTCGATAAGCTTCTGGATACAACTGTTTTATCTGCAGATTCATTAAGGGCTAGGAATACATTAAAAAATCCCGGGGCTAATGTTGTCTCTACTAAACAAAACCAGGTAGCAAGGAATGTTAAAGAGATTGTTTTTGACAGTGAGTCAATTACTATTTGCCGGTTCAAGCTGGCAAGTTTTGTTAAATGATATTCGGATAAGGATATTGCGAAAATACTGAAACTGATCGAAATCGAGTGAAACACCCTTGCTTCACTCGATTTTGATTTATTTATGAATCTCCACCAGATAGCTTGCATTGAATATCTCTCCTGGTTGTAGATGTTGCATCCAGTCTCTGTCCTTGTATTCACCGGTATAGTTTACCCGGTCGCAACGACCGTACCAGGGTTCGATGCAGACAAAAGGTGCATTTTTCGCAGGTGGCGACCACAGGCCGACTACAGGGGCGGTGAAATAAACAGTGAGGTAGGAGCTACCATTTTGGTTGAGCAAATCGACCCGTTTCACCTGACTGTCTTCGAGTACCAATGCGTCTTTGTCGAAAGTGTGCGTATCCAGTGGTAACAATCCTTCTTTATCGAGTGTCAAAGGATATTCCTGATTTCCTATGCAGCCTTTTTCCTGAATTAGTTTATACTTTAGTCCTTCTGTGCGGTCGAAGGCAAAGAAACCGCGTTTTTCACTGTTTTCATTATAACTGGGGTAATAGAATGCAGGATGTGCTCCGATTTGGAAGTGCAGTTCTTCGCTACCGGTATTTTTCACAACCCATACGATTTCTATTTGATTACCGGCCAGGCGGTAACCGATTTCGAGATAGAACGGGAATGGGTATAGTTTTAGCGTATCTTCATTTTCAGTCAGTTTAAAACGAAGTTCCGTTTCGGTTTCCTTTATCAGTTCGAAGTCTTTGTCTCGGGCAAAACCATGTTGCGAAAGCGGATAAGTGATGCCGTTGTGTCGGTATTCATTATTCCATAGACTGCCGACAATAGGGAACAAAATCGGTGAATGACGTTTCCAAAATGCCGGATTGGCTTGCCAGAGATATTCTTTTCCTGTGGCGTTGGCAACAATGCTGCTTAGTTCGGCACCATGAGGAGACACCTGGATGGTTAGTAAATCGTTTGATAATGTTTTCATATTCTGATAATTTTTGTATCGTTTTCAAGACAAGCAAAGTTAGTAAACTTCTTTTGGGAATTCCTGGCTGTTTTATAATAAAACAAAACGGAAAGCGTTAAAAGATCATTGAATACTTGAAAAATATGGTACTACACATGAAAGGATTGTTAGCGAAAAGCAGTTTTGTCTGTCTGTTTTGTTTTTGCCTGTCGTTCTCTTTACCAGCAAAAGAACGGTATACCCAAAGTTCTGTGTTGAGTAGTGGAAGTTGGGTGAAAATAGCAATCGATAAAGACGGAATCTATAAACTGACGGATGCCGAATTGGAGAATATGGGTTTTTCCGATCCTTCGAAAGTGGCCGTGTTTGGTTATGGCGGTTGGCCGTTAGATGAAGATTTCTCGAAACCCTATATAGATGATCTGCCAGCTGTTCCGGTGTTGAGGAAAGACGGTTACTTGCTTTTTTATGGGCGGGGAACCAGGAAGTGGGAGTATAAGAATGAGCAATATACCGGTCAGACAGGAAGAAAGACCTTTGTTCATACAAATAATCCTTATTCTGAATATGGATATTATTTCCTTACTTCTTCTCAGAACGTGAAAGAAATGGAGACGATAAAATCAGAGTCTAAAGATGCAGTGGAAGTATTTGATACTTTTGACGATTATCTTTTGCATGAAAAGGATTTGGTTTCTCTCAATACTTCGGGGCGTGAACTTTATGGAGAGTCGCTTATGTCATCGATATCAGTGCCTTTCAATAATGTAGAAGGGATAGTGCAGGAAGATGCTGTGGTGGAATGTCGGTTAATTGCCAGAACGGATGTTGCTAATAATTTTACTCTTTCGATAAAGGATGAAGAAGTTGCGAAAGGAGTTGTACCCAGCGTAGGTTCAAACTTTTACCACCGAGATCTTCTTTCTTATATAAAAGCTAAGTCAGCCGAAGCGTATGGTTTCTGGACCGGAAAGAAAGACAAGAATTTTTCTATTAAAGTAAACTATTCTGAAAGAAATAATAAAACAGCATTTCTGGATTACATTCGTGTACATCTGAAAAGAGAACTTCGAACTTATAATGAACCGACCTTTTTCCGTAATGTTTCGTCGATAGGACATAAATCCCGTTTTACAATAAAGAATGCCAACTCAAATACAATTGTGTGGGATGTTACGGATGCGTTAAATCCGAAAGTGATGGAGACGGAGTTGAGCGGAATGAATTTGTCATTTGTAATTCCTGAAGCAAATCAGCTAAGAGAGTTTGTGGTTATTCAGCTGGACAAGACGATTCCGTCTATTTCTGCAAAAGAGGCACAAATGGTTACTAATCAGAATCTGCATGGGTCTGAACAGGTCGATATGGTGATTATCTCTCCTTTGGCTTTTAAAAGTGAGGCGGAAAGATTGCAAAAAGCGCATGAAGAGAAAGATGGTCTGATTATCCGGATATTTACTCCGGAAGAGATCTATAACGAATTTTCAAGCGGAACACCAGATGCCACGGCTTATCGACGTCTGATGAAAATGTTTTATGACCGGGGTAAAGACAACGCAAAATCTCCTAAATATCTTCTGCTTTTTGGAGATGGTTCGTTTGATAACCGGTTCCTGACGAAAGATTGGAAGGATGTGAGTGAGAGTGAGAGAAAGAATATGTTACTTACCTACCAAACGACTGAGTCATTGGATATGTATTCGTATCCGGTAGATGATTATTTTGGTTTTCTGGAAGATGATAGTGAAAATGCTATTTATAACTATGATAGTAACAAGGATCAATATCCGACATCAACTGCAACATTGAATATTGCCATCGGACGTTTTCCAGTCCGTACTCGAAAACAAGCAGCACAGATTGTCGATAAGATTATTTCTTATATGAATAATTCAGATTTAGGTATGTGGAAAAATAATTTGTGCTTTATAGCCGATGATGGTAGTAATGCTGATAAATATGATACTGTTCATCAAGTCGATACGGAACAATTGACAATTATGTTGGAAGAGAATAAGAACTCCAAGGGATATATTGTTAATAAAATCTATTTCGACGCCTTTAAAAAAGATTTGGGAGGTGGTGGCAAATATCCGGAAGTGGAAGAGAGGATTATGGAAAAGCTGAGAAATGGCATGTTTCTCCTTAACTATGTTGGCCACGGAAACACGGAGAGCTTGAGTGACGAGTTGGTGATAAAGCATAACGATATTTTGAAATATACCTATAAGCATTTGCCTCTGTGGATCACTGCGACCTGTGACTTTTGTCGTTTTGATGCTGTTGCTACCTCTGCTGGAGAGGATGTGTTTTTGAGGGAAAAGAGTGGAGGTATCGCTTTGTTTACGACTTCCCGTGTTGCTTTCACTGGTATCAATAAGGCGATCAACAGCCGGTTTATGGATCAGTTATTTAATGAGGAAAATAGCCAACATCTTACGTTAGGTGATGTAATGAAGCAAACAAAGTTGAAAAATTATGCAGGAAATAGTCGTAAACTAGGCTTCTGCCTGATCGGTGATCCGGCATTGAAGCTATCTTATCCGAAGCATCGTGTTCAGGTTACGACAATTAACGGTTCGGCGATAGAAAAAGATACGGTTGTATTTAATGCAAATGCTTGGGTGACTGTGGAGGGGAATATTATTGATACGAAAGGAAGTCTTGTATCTGATTTTAATGGAGAATTGCGTACAAAGATCCTGGATGGCTACCGAAGAGATTCCACATTGGGAAATAATCCTTATAAAAATAAGATCTATTATCATGATTACTTTAATACCGTTTTTGAAGGAGGCGGTTCTGTGAAAGACGGTAAGTTCAAATTCACCTTTAAAGTACCAAAGGATATTTCCTATTCAGCGAAAACTTGCGGCAAAATGAGTTTATACGCTTTTGACAAGACCAGGGGTGAGGATGCACAAGGTTATTTTAATAAATTCCTTGCCAATGGGACGAAAGATGATCCGGATAATGATACACAAGGTCCTGAAATACGATCCTTGTTTCTGAACGACTCTACTTTTGTGAGTGGGGATCAGGTGAATAATACCCCTTATTTCTATGCAAAACTCTGGGACAAAAGCGGTATAAATGTGACAGGCAGTAGTATCGGACATGATATAACACTCAATATCGATAATAATCCGGCAACGAACTATACGTTAAACCGGTACTATGAATTTGTTCCCGATTCGGAAGGAGAAGGCATTGTTCGATTTGCTGTTCCGGCATTGAAACCGGGTTTACATGAAGCCGAATTCAAGGTTTGGGATATAATGAACAATCCTACGACTTGTACTTTTCAATTCGAAGTAGTGGAAGGCCTGAAACCTTTTCTTACCCGTATCATCGCTACTCCGACCCCGGCCAAAGGTAACGTGAAGTTTCATCTTTCATACAACCGGCCTGAGACACAGATGAAGGTCGGTATCATGGTCTACGATATTAGCGGACGCCTGCATTGGAAGCATGAGGAAACAGGATCGTCCGAATTATTCAAAGACTATGTGGTCGATTGGGATTTGAGAAATAATGCAGGCTCGCATGTACGCCCCGGCATTTATTTATACCGTGCCGCTATCAGCACCAATAATTCGAAAGAAGCAACTGAGACGGAGAAAATGATTATTTTATGGTGATTTTATCTACATTTGTAAGAAATAAGATAAACCATGGAAAGTATATACAAGGCAAATGAAGACAGATACAACGGAATGATGTATCGTCGTTGCGGTCGTAGCGGGATACTGCTGCCGGCTATTTCACTGGGGTTATGGCATAACTTCGGAAGTGTGGACGTATTCAGCAACTTTATCAGGATCGCCCATACCGCTTTCGACAATGGGATCACCCATTTTGATTTGGCTAATAATTACGGACCGGTCTACGGATCGGCGGAAGAGAACTTCGGCAGGATATTGAAAAAAGGCCTCGGCGCCTATCGTGACGAGCTCCTTATCTCGACCAAAGCCGGCTACGATATGTGGCCCGGCCCGTATGGAAACTGGGGAAGCCGTAAATATCTGATGGCAAGTCTCGACCAGAGCCTGAAACGTATGGGCCTCGATTATGTGGATATTTTCTATTCACACCGCCCTGATCCGGAAACGCCTCTGGAAGAAACGATGGGCGCACTGGCCGATATAGTCCGTCAGGGGAAAGCCTTGTATGTCGGCATTTCGAATTATAATGCAGAGCAGACAGCGAAAGCCCTCGCGATATTGAATGAACATCGTGTGCCCTGCCTGATCCATCAGGCACGTTATTCTTTGTTCGACCGTTGGACTGAACCCGATTTATTGCCTTTACTGAAAGAAGAAGGAGTCGGTATGATTGCCTTTTCACCTTTGGCACAAGGAATGCTGACTAATAAATACCTGCATGGAATACCTGAAAACTCCAGGGCTGCCAAATCGACCGGACACTTGCAACGTGAGCAGGTGACGGAAGAAAAAATAAACAAGATCCGCCGGTTGAACGAACTGGCGATGGAACGTGGACAGACATTGGCGGAAATGGCGTTGGCCTGGTTGCTGAAAGACGACCGCGTAACCAGTGTACTTGTCGGAGCCAGTTCGGTAGATCAATTATTAGATAATCTGAAAGCATTGGAGAATATCAGTTTTACAGCGGAAGAGCAGGAAAGGATTGAAAAAATATGAAACCATTCTTATACCAGATAGCTTCAATATTCTATCAGCAATACGGTGCGGAAGTCAGCAAGCTGGCTTTTGTGTTTCCTAACCGCCGAACGGGACTTTTCTTTCAGAAATATCTTTCGGAGGTAGACGAGAAACCTCTTTTCTCGCCAACCATCCTTACGATCAACGATCTGTTCGTGCAGCTAAGCGGTAAGCAGACAGCCGACCGTATCAATATGCTGTTTATGTTATACGATATATACATACGTCATAGCGGTTCGACAGAAACATTCGACGAATTCCTGTATTGGGGTGAGATGCTACTGAACGATTTCGACGATGTCGATAAATACATGGCAGATGCACGTATGCTCTTTACCAACGTAACCGACTTGCGCGAGATAGAGAATGATTTCAGTTTTCTGGACGAAGATCAGATTGCCGCTATCCGTACTTTCTGGTCCTCATTCTATCCGAAAGGCGATTCGCCCAACCAGGAAGAATTCCTTGCTGTATGGAAAATACTTTATACACTGTATGATGACCTGAAGAAGTCTCTCGCTGCCGAAGGCAAAGGCTATGAGGGAATGATCTTCCGTGAGGTTGTCGAGCAGATGGAGCAGGATCGTTGTTGCGACCTGCCTTATACAAAGGTGGTCTTTGTAGGACTGAACGCCCTTTCTGTTGCTGAGGAACGTTTCCTCCTGCAGTTGCAGAAAAGAGAGATCGCCGATTTCTACTGGGATTATGCTTCTGCCAAGGTGACCGACCCTGCTAACAAGGCCTCTTATTTCGTGGAACGCAACCTGAAGAACTTCCCTTCGAAATACCCTCTTCCCAAAGAAGAAGAGGTAAACACAAATATCGAAGTGATCGGTATCCCTTCGGGCATCGGCCAGGCCAAACAGGTCTATTCCTTATTGAATGAGCTCTGCAAAGAAGATGAAATGAGTCCCGAAGAGGCATTGCGTACGGCTGTTATCCTGCCGGACGAACATTTGCTTATCCCTGTGCTCAATGCAATTCCCGAGCAAATCCGCCGTATCAATGTTACGATGGGGTATCCGCTGGCCGGTACGCCAGTGGCTTCACTGATGGAATATATTCTGGCATTGCAAAAGAATGTCCGTTACGTAGACCGGCAGCCGATGTTTTATTTCCGTGATGTATTGCCTATACTGAACCATCGGTATATCAGTACCACGAACCCGGAAACCGTCTCTTTCCTGATCAGGGATATAGCCGAGAACAATAAGATATATATTACTTCTGCCGATCTGGGGAAAACACCTCTTCTTTCCGTCCTGTTCACTCCGGTAACGGATGTCGAGACCTTTTCCGATTACCTGATCAATGTATTGCAGGAGCTGAACAAGGTTATGTACACCCTCTCCGAAGAAGAGGATGAAGACGCCACCCAGCGGACCAATGATATCGAACAGGAATTTATCTTCCATTATTTCACGACTGTGAACCGTATGAAAGAGATCATGCAGGACACCGGTATTGAAATGAAGATCGACACCTATTTCCGCCTGCTGAAACGTGTGACGGATACGATCACGATCCCTTTCCGGGGCGAACCGCTTTCCGGCCTGCAGATCATGGGGGTACTGGAAACCCGTGCACTCGATTTCGACCGCCTGATCATTCTTTCTATGAATGAAGGAATCTTCCCGTTGAGGAAAGCGGCCAATTCGTTTATCCCGTATAACTTGCGTCGTGGATTCGGATTACCCACTTACGAGCATCAGGACAGTGTTTGGGCCTATCACTTCTATCGCCTGATCTATCGGGCAAGCCATGTCAGCCTATTGTATGACACCCGGAGTAACGGATTGCAGACGGGGGAGGTGAGCCGTTTCGTTCATCAGCTGCATTATCATTATGAACAGCCGATGCATGATAAATTGGTTGTCTATAATGTCTCGTCCGCTAAGACTCCGGCCTTACAGGTACAAAAGACCGATGAGGTGATGGCGCGTCTGGCTGCATTCCGTAAGGGCGGTGTACGTGCCATTTCCGCCAGTGCCGTAAATACCTATTTGGATTGTCCGCTTAAGTTCTATTTCTCGGTCGTTGAAGGTATCCGTGAAGAAGAGGAGGTGAGTGAGACGATAGAGAGTAATGTGTTCGGTAGTATCCTGCATAAGGTAATGGAAGAATTATATGAACCTCTTTGTGGAAAGATGGTGACAGCCGATTTACTGAAAGCCATCAAAAAAGATACTCCGGTACTGACCGGCGCCATTGCACGTGCATTCGCTGAGGTCTTTTTCAAGACAGACGTGGTGCGTCCGCTGACAGGTCAAAACTTCCTGATCGGAGAGATGATCCGCAAATATGTGGAAAAGATACTGGAGCGCGACAGCAAATTGACTCCGTTCAAATATATCGAATCCGAAAAAAAGATCAATTGCCTCTTTACCTTAAGCGACCGGTCGGAGATCCAGTTAAAGGGATTTATCGACCGTATCGACGAGGTGCGGGATGCCATCCGTATCATCGACTACAAGAGCGGTAGCGGAACATCTACGTTTACAACGGTAGAAAGCCTGTTCGATATGGAAGAGAAAGACCGGGCGAAGGCTGTGATGCAGGTCTTTATGTATTCTTTGATGTATGGTGAAGTCCCGGCAGGGAAAATACTTCAACCGGGAATTTATTATATGCGTACGCTTTTCTCGGACTCGTTCGATGCCGCTGTAAGTCGTCGTATAGAAAGAAACAGATCGGAGCGGGTAACTGACTATTCCGACTATTCGGCCGCTTTCGAAGCCGGTTTGCGTAATTGCCTGGATGAAATATTCGGTCGCGAGAAACCATTCGTGCAGACTCCGACAGAAAAGGCCTGTGCCTGGTGTCCTTTCAAGGATATATGCGGAAAATAATCAGAAAAGAAATCCCAGTGAGAAACTCATCATATTGGTACGCTTGTCGATCGAAATAGTTCGTTCGACAGGCAATTGTGATGATCGGTCTTTGAAATCGGATTCGATCTGGTTGATTCCGAACTCGTAGGTAAATTCAAAGAACAGACGCCAGATACTTACGCCCAGCCCGGCGGCAATGCCTATACCGAAAGGGGTATTGTCATTGATATATTCATTGGTAAGTTCAGAGAAATGGGTCGTGTAGCGTAACTTATAATTATATTTCAATTTAGGTCCGACCATCATACTGAGAGCATACGGACCCTCTTTCACCAGATAATATCCGATCATAACCGGGAGTTCCAAAGAAGTAGACTTGAGTTTAAGCTGGTCGTTTCCGGAAGTCTTACCTATCATGGTAGCGGTACTTTCTGTTTCTGGTAGTGAGAAAAAGATATCGCCTTCTGTCCGATACCAGGACAGATCAGGCTGGATAAAAAAACGGTCGATGTTGATCCTACAAAAGATAGAAGCTTGATAACCTACCTTATATTGTAACCGGATGTTCTCAGCTTCAACATCATCGATCCTGAGCGAGTTCACGATCGGGAAAGTTGAATTGACACCGACTTTAGCTCCGAAATTAAAAGCCTTATCCTCGATCTGGATAAACTTTTGTGCCTGGACCGAGATACCGGCAAAAGACATAAACAACAGAAGGAAGATCTTTTTCATAATATTTATTTTTTCTTTTTCACCGACCAGCCGAACTTACCGACAAAGTCTCCCAATCCGTAATATTTTCCATGCGAGTAAGCCAACAGGTCGGCACGTTGCATGTCGAATGCCCCTGTTTGCGGGTCCAGATACCGGTCGTCTGCCTGTACATTCAGTACGTCGGCGATAAACATATCGTGACTGCCCAGGGCAATTACTTCTTTCACCCGGCATTCGATACAGAGAGGAGCTTCTTCTATGGTAGGACAATTGACCAGGGTCGCTTTGCCCGGTGTAAGTCCCATTTCCTCAAATTTATGATGGTCTTTTCCCGAGTTCACACCACACCAGTCGGTAGCATAAGCCAGTTCGCGTGTGGTCAGGTTGATAACAAATTCCATATTCTTTTTCAGAACAGGATAAGAGTGACGTTCGGGACGTACGGATATATAACACATGGGTGGATTGGTACAAATCGTACCAACCCACGCCACAGTAATGATATTGTATTCTGAAGGTTCGCTGCCACAACTAACCATTACTGCTGGCAATGGATAGATCATGGTACCGGGCTTCCAGTTCTGCTTCATATTATTTATTTAATAATGATATCTTCTTTGTTGATCTTACGTTCACAATAATGACATTTGATCGTGCCTTTTTCCTTGTCGATCACTTCGAAGCGACTTGGCATCGGTTCGTTATTGGTGATACATTTCGGATTGTTACATTTTACCAGGCCAACCAGTTCGTCCGGCAAAGTGACCGTTTTCTTTTCTACAACCTCGTAATCACGGATAATGTTCAGGATCACTTTAGGAGCGATCAGGGCGATACGGTTGATCTCATCTTCTTCAAAGAATTTATCGGAGATCTTGATCACACCTTTACAACCCATTTTATTGCTGTGGAAATTGTTTCCGATCGTGATTGTGTTATCCATATTTTCAAGGCCCAGCAACTTGGCTACTTTAAATAACTGACTGGGGGGGATATGGTCGATAGCAGTTCCGTTCTCTAAAGCGGCTACCTGCAATTCTCTTTTCTTTTCTACTGACATAACGATTATCAGAATTAAATATTGATACCTAAAACTTCACAAATAATAGCCTGGCGGGCAAACAGTCCGTTGCGTGCCTGCTGGATATAGTAGGCTTTCGGATTATCGTCTACATCATAGGCGATCTCGTTGACGCGGGGTAGCGGGTGAAGTATGCGAAGGTTTTCACGGCTATTTTCCAGCATCTTGTTGCGCAGGATATATACATTCTTTACCCGTTCGTATTCTTCCAGGTCGGTGAAGCGTTCGCGTTGTACACGTGTCATGTAAAGAATATCTGTCTGGTTGATCACTTCTTCATCGAAGGTAGTATGTTCGTAATATTTGATACCGTGTTCATCGCAGAAGTTCTTGTATTCGTCCGGCATGCGAAGTTCGTCCGGTGCCACGAAATGAAAAGTAGGATTAAAGTGCGACATGCCGACGATCAGCGAATGTACCGTACGGCCGTATTTCAGGTCGCCCACCATTGTGATATTCAGGTCGGTCAGTTTTCCTTGTGTCTTTTGGATCGAATAGAGATCGAGCATCGTCTGCGAGGGATGCTGATTGGCTCCGTCTCCGGCGTTGATGATTGGAATATCTGTTACTTCCGATGCGTAGCGGGCAGCACCTTCCAGATGATGTCTCATGATGATGAGGTCTACATAGTTGCTTACCATCAGGATCGTATCTTTCAGCGTTTCGCCCTTTGAAGAACTTGTGGTCGAAGCATCCTGAAATCCGACAACCCGTCCGCCCAGACGGTTAACAGCTGTTTCAAAGCTCAAGCGCGTACGGGTAGAAGGTTCAAAAAACAGGGTCGCAGCCACTTTTCCTTCCAGTAACTTTCGGTTCGGGTTCTCCTCAAACTTCCTGGCGTTATCCAGAATACGAAGAATGTCCTCTTTGGTACATTGATCGATAGAAACTAAACTTTTACTTTTCATTTTGTGTATAATCTTCTTTTATGCAAAAGTATAAAAAAAGCGGAGACTGAATAGCCTCCGCTTCGTTTTTATTTAAGATATTCAACCAGCTTTTCCGGGAGGTAGAATGTATTGTTCTTATCGACGTAGACAACGACTGAATTGAGCCGGATTTCTTCCTGGCCTTTTTTGCCGATGGTTACGATATTACTGAACGGTGTAATGTTTAATTGTTTCTTTTTATTCTTTACAACCAGTGTCGGTGAACCTTTCTCTTCTTTGGCCGGAATGATCTCGCATTTGTAGTCTTCGAACACTTCTGTATGGGGAGCGAAGTTCTCTGCTGTCAGTTCGTCCAATTTGTCGCGATCCATGCCGAACAGGGCACACATATAGGCATTCAGCTCGATGTTGGTATGCATACCGATCGGCAGGCTGGCCTTGTCGGGGTGGTAGGCTGCCAGGAAAACATCTTCGCCGGTATGACCTCCGGTTGTAAATCCGAAACAGGTTTTTGAAGTAAGCAGTTTCGACATGAAAGAGGTCAGCGAACCACTGTACAGTGATCCTTTACCTTCTGCTGTACGTTCGCTTTCAGGGATCGGGCTGTTCTTGTAGTCTTTGCAATGGTTCAGGGCATCCAGTTCTTCGGCTGTCAGTTCAAATCCGGCATATTCGCGGAAGATGTTCTGTACTTCTGAATTGGGTTCGCTGTTTACTTTTTTAGCAAAACCTTCAGCTGTAAGTTTATAGAGGGAGAATTGATGGAACAACTGATCCTTTGTTAATTTGTCGTAGCCGGGGCAGCTGTAGCTACCGATGCTGATGCCGCTGTTTCCGTGGTCGGGAACCATGATAACAGCAGTTTCGCCGTTCTGGCGGGCAAACTCGAGTGCAGCACCGCAGGCACGGTCGTAAGCCAACATATCCGTAGCCATGCCGACAGGGTCGTTTGCGTGAGCGGCCCAGTCTACTTTGCTACCTTCTACCATCAGGAAGAAGCCTTCCGGATTTTTGGATAGCTTTTTGATAGCGATACGGGTCATTTCTTCCAGTGAAGGTTGTTGAGCCGGGTCACGGTCGAGGTCGTAAGCCATTTCGCGGTCTGCGAACAAAGCCCACATATTGTCGCCGTTATAGTTGCGCATGCCGTTGATGTCGTTTTTGAATACACCGTATCCGTTACCTTTCAGATAGGCTTCGCTTTCTTCCGGAAGGAGGGAAGCGCCGCCACCGATCACTACGTTCAGATCGTTATGAGCCATCTGTGGAGCGATCCATTCGTATTTACCGCGGTTGTAGCTGTGGGCGGAGCAGTCTGCCGGAGTAGCATGAGGAAATTCGCAGGTGAAAACAAGACCGGTCGATTTGCCCTGTGTCATTTTTGCAGCTTCCAATAGAGTCGTAAGCGGCTGGAAAGCACGTTTGGGATCGGTCGGATAGATATCGTTGTTCCCGTCATTTTCCGGATAAGTAGAAACATAACCGGTGCGGCTCGGATAACCTGTCATGTAGCAGGAAGTAGTCGGAGCAGAGTCACCGATCGGAGCGTTCGAAGAGTGCGTACGTACAGTACCGCACAGATACGGATCCAGATTCAGATTGGGTTTGTCGGGGTTGGTGTACCATTGCAACCAGCGTGCCATAGAAACGGTAGCCAGTGAAGTGCCGTCCGGTATCAGAAGGATAATGTTCTTGACCGGTTTTACATTTTCTACATCCGCAGCTTTTGCCGGCATAATGATGAATGCCAGTAGAAGCAGAAAAGTAATCGTCTTTTTCATGTGCTTTTATTGTTTTTAATTAATGTAATTGAATGATCTCTTCTTCGAAATGAGTTAGTTTCTCGATGCCTGTATCTGTAACCAGGAAACTGTTTTCGATACCGACGGCTCCTACACCCGGAATGACGAATTTAGGTTCGAGCGCGAATACCATATTCGGTTGCAGTTCTTCTTTGGAACGGGGTGTCAGTACCGGAAGTTCGTTGATCTGGATGCCGATACCGTGTCCGACAAATTTGGCTTGCTGTTTGGTCCCCATGAAGTTACCCGCAAATCCTTCTTTCTCTGCGATACCGGCTGCGATGTTATATAATTCCGAACAAACGACACCCGGACGGGCAACATTTTCTATTTCGTTTTGTATCGTTAACGAAGTCTGGTGCGCACGATAAGCCTCTTCCGTTAGTTTACCGACCGAGAATACGCGGGTCATGTCGGTCATATACGGCGTATAATTACCCGCCATATCCACCATGATGGCTGTCCCGTCTTTCAGGATCGTGCCGTTGGCTCCGAGCGGGCAGGAAGCGTCCATACCGCTGCCTCCCAGGGCGAAGTCGAAAGGAGAGGGGGCTTCGGCATTCTCACCTGCCAGGATACTTCCCATAAAAATATCCATGTTGGCTCCGAAAGCGCGGAAGATTCCGATCGAACCGTTCTGGCGCATGCGTCTTTCTATTTCATATTGAAATTCCAGATCGGTCATTCCCGGACGGAAACATTCGGCAACTTCCGAGTATGTCTTGGCATGCTTTTCGGCAGAGATGCGGAACTGCGAGATTTCCCATGGCGTTTTGATTTCGCGAAGGGTCCTCATCAGGGCAGTCGCATTACCTGTTTCTTTCGGGTTGAATATGGATTGCAGGCGGATATAATCGTTGTAGGTCAGCTCGTCGGCTTCCAGCAGCAACTTTTCCGGCATCTTGATGCCACGGGCGGCAAATATCTCGGCTATTTGTTCCGGCTTGCGGATATATTCGATGTGATCGTCGTTCAATCCGTTCGGGCGTTTGACGAAAAACCAGGGAGCTCCTTCTGCGGGCAGATAGAAATATCCGCTGAAAATCCGTCCGGTTGTATAATACAGGTTAACATCTACACTCAGCAGGCAGGCATCTGCATGCTGTATTTGCATTGCCTGTTGTATACGACCCCATTTGAGTTGCAGGTCGTCGATCAGTTCTTTTTGTATCATCTCCAACTTTTATTTTTATGTGGCTTCAAAGGTATTAAAATCTACCGGGAAAAAGGAAGATTCGGTTATTAAATCTTGATTAAGATTTCCTGTTTCCTGGCAATTCCACTTTCAGATAATTAGCCGTAATGGAAGATGGGTGAGAGAGCATTTGCTGTGGTGTTCCCTGAAAAATCAGTTTACCACCCATTTCTCCGCCTCCCGGACCCAATTCGATCACATAGTCGGCTGCTTTCAGTACATCCAGGTTGTGTTCTACCAGGAAGATCGTATTGCCTTGCTCTACCATAGAATCGAACAGTTCGATAATGTGCCGGATATCTTTCACATGCAGGCCGTCGGTCGGTTCGTCCAGTACGTATATTTTACCCCGGCTGTCGAGGTACGATGCCAGCTTTACACGTTGCAGTTCTCCTCCGGATAATGTAGAAAGGGATTGGTTCAGATGCAGATACCCCAATCCGACCTGCATGAGTGGCAGCAGCTTCTTTTCAATAATAGTCCCGGCAAAACGGAGCGAAGCTTTCCGCACGGTTAAATCCATCGCTTCGGCTATATTGATACCTTCCACTTCATACTGCAAGGCTTCCGGCGAGTAACGTAATCCGCTGCATGCTTCACAAACCGTTTCTATCGCATCCATAAAAGCCATATCCGACACGATTACCCCTTTCCCTCCGCAGACAGGGCAACCGCCTTTCCCATTGAAAGAGAATGTGCTTAAGCTGGCGCCACTCTTTTGTGCGAAAATCTTTCGGATGTCATCCGCTACGCCCAGATAGGTAGCAGGCGTTGAACGCAGGCTAATACCGATATTCTTCTGGCTGATATAGATAACCTCTTCCGGGCAGGCTTTACGGAAACATTCCATCAGGGAACTTTTCCCTGACCCGGCAACTCCGGCGATGACGGTCAGAACTCCTATCGGAAGTTTGACGGTCAGGTCTTTCAGGTTATGTTCGTTGGCATGTTCGAGTGTGAACCAGCCTGACGGTTGCCGGAGATTCTGCTTTAACGGTACTTTTTCAGTTATCATCATTCCGGTCTGTGTGCCGCTTTTCAGCAAACCTTCGTAGTCTCCTTCGTACAGGATATTGCCGCCATCCATTCCCGAGCCCGGACCCATGTCGACGATATGATCGGCGATTTGTATCATCTCTTTGTGATGTTCGACAAGAAGAACGGTGTTGCCGTGGTCGCGCAGTTTACGGACGGATGCTTTCAATAGATGAATGTCATGGCTATGCAGTCCGACGCTCGGTTCATCCAGGATATAAAGCATGTCGCACAGCGACGAGTTAATGTATTTGGCAATTTTGCACCGTTGCGCTTCCCCGCCCGAGAGAGTTCCCATGCTCCGGTCGAGTGTCAGGTAACTCAGTCCGATCTCTACCAACGCAGCTAACCGTCCGCCGATAGATTGTTTTATATCGTAGGCGATAGGGTCTTGTATGGTGTTTAACCATTCGATAATATCAGGGATGGCCATCCGGGTGACTTCGGCTATATTTTTCCCGTTGATGCGGCATGACAATACGGTCTGGTTGAGACGTGTCCCTCCACAATCCGGACATACTCCCATTGTCAGCATCGGTTCGAGTAATTTCTGGTGAACCTTACCTTCCTCCGAATTGATAATACTCCGGTACATACGGACAACGAGCCCCTCGTATTTGGCTGTCTTGGGCCAGTTTGCCGGTGCGTTTTTCAACTTGATACTTGGAGAATACAGGAATAGTTCCAACTCTTCCGGCGAGTAATCTTTTATTTTCTTGTCGAGATCAAACAGCCCTGTATTGGCATAACGTATCCAGCGCCATTCTCCGGGTTTGAATGCTACATAATTGATCACTCCGTCTTCATTCAGCGATTTATTGAAATCGACCAGCTTGTGTATATCCAGCTCCCTGATCTCGCCGAGCCCGTCACACCGGGTACATCTGCCTTGCGGATGGTTGAAAGAAAATGTGTCTGAATAGCCTACAAACGGTTTCCCGACACGTGAGAACAACAACCTCAATAAAGAGTAGATATCCGTGTAAGTTCCGACGGTAGAACGTGCATTGGGGGCAGGTTTTCGCTGGTCGATCACGATGGCTACCGGCAGGTGTTCTATCTTGTCCACATGCGGACGCCCGTATTTGGGCAGATACTGCTGGACAAAACTCGGGAAAGTCTCGTTCAGCTCCCTCCGTGATTTGGCAGCGATCGTATCGAGTACCAACGACGATTTCCCGGAGCCGGAGACTCCAGTGAAAATACTGATCTGTTTCTTCGGGATATTCAGTGAAACATGTTTCAGATTATTCTCGTGTGCACCTTCTATAATAATGTATTCTTCTTCAGAACTGTTCATATCATTCGTCATCATCTGTATTCATTCTGTATCGACTCACAAATATCGGGTGAAAAATCCTCACAACAAAATACTTTTCATATCTTTGACCGGATTCTGATTTAATAAATTACGAATGGATATCTTTTTAATTGTTATCGGGGCTATTTGCCTGCTGGTAGGATTTGCCGGATGCTTTTTACCGGTCTTACCGGGACCCCCTTTGTCTTATCTGGGACTTCTGTTGCTTCATTTTACGGATAAAGTGCAGTTTACGGTTACGCAACTGGTTGTTTGGGGTGTTTTAGTTGTCGTTGTGCAGGTACTGGATTATATAACTCCGGTACTGGGCTCCAAATATGGTGGCGGTAGTAAATGGGGAAACTGGGGATGTGTGATCGGAACGATTGCCGGTATATTTATTTTTCCTCCCTGGGGTATCCTGTTCGGCCCGTTTGCAGGAGCCGTGATCGGCGAGTTGTTAGGCGGCAAAAAGTCATTCGAAGCTTTTAAGGCGGGGATAGGTGCATTTGTCGGATTTCTGCTTAGTGTGGTTGCTAAGATATCGCTTTGCGGATATTTCCTCTACTGCTTTATAAAAGCACTGATTGTATAAAAAAGAGAGGTTCGAATGAGCCTCTCTTCATTTTTTCTATAATTATTCGGCAGGAGTTCCACCGGAAGAAATGATCTTGCTGCGTTCGATCGACTGCAAAGCCAGATAATTCGCTCCGAAGTTTTCCATATTTTCAATTTCTGTTTCGAACTGGTCCAGATGGCCTTCTTCTTCGATAACCAAGCCTTCGAAAACTTTCTTGGTGGCAGAGTCGGCATGTTGAGCACATTCGTTTGCCCATGCATTGTAATCGTCTACACTTCCGGTTTCCATCTGAGCTGCTTTTTCAAGCATTGCTTTTACATCGTGAATCTTTTCTACAGGGCCTGAACATTTCATTTCTACTTCACCTTTCAGGAATAGGATACGTTCTGCCAGGCGTTCCACATGCATCATTTCTGTGATGGCTGTACGTTTGAAAAGGCTTGACAACAGGTCGTATCCCATGTCATCTAAACGAAAATGAAAATACATGTACTGGTTAACAGCTGTCATTTCATCGGCGACTGCTTTATTCAGCAGTTCAATACTTTTCTCTCTCTTAATCATAATGCGTTAATTTAAAATTCGATTATAATAAATTGCCCTTGTTTTAATGGCTGTAAAGTTAATAGATTTATTAATATTATATTAGAAAGGGGCGAAAGATTATTCGTTATCTTTGTATAGACAAAATCAATAAAAAAAGATAGAATGACAAAGATACAGGAATTTCTGGCTGCGTTGCCGGAAGATAAAAAGACCTTATTCGTTCCGGTGTTCGGTAATGTGGACAAATTTTATACCGTTGTATATCTCGTTACCCGTAACGAGCATGTGACGGATCAGGAAAAACCGGAGCGTTATGAAGACCGCCTGCAGGTGATCCGGCAAGTAAAAAGTAAATTGGAAGCATTAGTTTCTTCTTACGGACTGGAAGGGAAAGAGATTGTGGCCGATATTGCCAGCGACTATTTTGAAGATTACGTAAATTACAAGGAACCGGAGTTCGATATTACGAACGATGAGTTTATAGGCATCATACAAAAGCTGTAAATCCCGGTATATAAAGGTCGGGATCGTGGGTACTAAAATATGTCCGTCCTGGCATTATGGTGTGGGATGAAACTTTGTTGAAATATTGACTTAATATCAATGAAATAACTTTTTTTGTATCAGGTTAGCATGACTATGTGCTGAATAACACCTACTTTTGCGGTTCGCCCGGTGATTAATCCGGGCGGCAAGTAAAAGAATAGTTGTTTTTTGGTATATACACTACATTGATGAGTTATTTTATAAAGTTGAGGGATTGGTTTACTTCCCAGAAGCACTTATTGTTTCTGTTTGCATTATTGTTTATCATTCCTAATTGTGTATTGTTTTTTACGGAGCCTTTGCCAATAACGGTGGGGATTGCTTCTTTGATCCTTCCGTATGCCTTTTGGGTGGCTTTGCTTCTGCTGGCACGTAAACCGGGAATAGTAGTCTGGTGCTTGCTGCCTAAAGTTATTCTGGATGGCGGCCAGCTGGTTCTTCTCCATCTTTTCGGTGAATCGGTCATTGCTGTGGATATGTTCCTGAACCTGACCAGTTCGACAGCCTCTGAAGCCAGCGAGCTACTGGGGAATATCTTTCTGGTCATTATAGGAGTCTTTTTCTTTTATACATTACCCACGCTATTATTGGCTACCTGGTCTATCCGGCTGAAAGAAAAGCTGACCGGTGATTTTCGCAGGAAATGGGCGATAAGAAGCCTCGGTGTTTTCGCATTGGGGATTATTCTGTGTCTGCTTGCTCCGATACAGGGCCATAACGTTTCTTTGAAAGATGATTTTTATCCGGGAAATGCACTTTATAATCTTTACTTCGCGATCAATAAAGCGGAGAAGAACAGCAACTACCATATTACTTCGGCCGATTTTACCTTTAATGCCACGAAACCGGTACAGGCCGACGGCAAGCGGGAGATTTATGTATTGGTAGTGGGCGAAACCTCCCGTGCTATGGAATGGAGTTTGTACGGTTACGAACGCGAAACGACTCCCCGGATGGAGAAGCTGGACGGTTTGGTGCACTTCACCGATGTTGTCACCCAATCCAATAATACACATAAGAGTGTCCCTATTATCCTGTCGGCTGCCAGTGCGGAAGACTACGGGATTATTTACGACGAGAAAAGTATCGTAACCGCTTTTAAGGAAGCCGGTTTCCATACGGTTGTGATAGCCAATCAGAATCTCAATACATCGATGATCGGTGCATTCTACCGCGAAGCCGATACCTTTATCGATATGAGCCAGTTCAAGACAGGATCTTCCTATCTGACATCTTTGCATGATGGCGCATTGCTTCCTTATCTTCAAAAGGAGCTGGACAAAACGGACGATAATCTTTTCTTTGTGATTCATACATACGGGTCGCACTTCAATTATCATGAACGTTACCCGAAGGAGTTTGCATTCTATACGCCCGATAAAGCGGAGGGAATCCGTGCCGCTTACAAGACACAGTTGCGTAATGCATACGATAATTCGATCCATTATACCGACTATGTCCTTGGAGAGATCACCGATATGCTTGCTAAGACAAATGCCTGCGTGTCGATGCTTTACCTGAGCGATCACGGTGAGGATATTTTTGACGACAGACGGGCCCGTTACCTGCATGCATCGCCCATCCCGACTTATTATCAGTTGCATATACCTTATATAATCTGGTTTTCTGAAGCGTATCGTGCCACCTATCCGGAGAAGTACCAGGCTGCTATGTCCCACAGCACTTTACCTGTCAGTACGAACAGCGTGTTCCATACAGTGCTCGATATTGCCGGAGTGCACACTCCGGTAGCCGATTCGACACTGGCTGTGTCGAATTCCGCCTTTACGGTTCGCGACCGCATGTACCTTGGAGATCATGACGATCCTGTTCCTTTCTGGAAGGTCGGATTAAAGAACGCAGACTTTGTTATGTTGGATAAATGGGGTATTGTTTACGATAAAGATTGATATTCCGTTACAAACATTTATCTTTGTTCCATGGCTGAACAAAGTGGACATATAACCCTCAAAGTGATCATGGGATATCTGCTATTGATAGTAATAGCAGTATGTTCGGTCGTATATATCTATCAGATCGTGGAACAGATAGCAGGTGAGGAGGAGCCCGACACCAAAGCACGCCAGAAGGTCTATCTGGTCACGAATACATTATCCCTGCTTTATGAAAGCGAAGCGCTGGGGCAACTTGTCGGTATGCCTCAAAACGATGTGAAGCATTTTAACCGTACCTTGAATAAAGCCCATCGTAACATGGACTCGCTGCGGGTCCTGATCTCTGATTCCGTGCAGTTATTGAAGATCGATACGATCGACATGCTGCTCAGGCAAAAGCGGAGAAATACCAGCCGACTGCTTGAAACCTGGAAAGAAGTCAATACCGAACATCTTTATACGCTTAATATCGAAAAGGTGATCGCCCAACAGGATACGTTTATTCAGCAGCTGGAGATCAAAGAACATGTAGTTGTCAAGCAGGATACCGTTCTCAATCCGGTAAAACCCCGTGGCTTTTTCCGTCGCCTGGCCGATGCTTTTTCCCCCGGACGCCCCGATACGAGCATTGTGGTGAATACGACCCGCCAGATCGTGACGGACACGTTGGTGAATGCATTTAATCCCTCCGATACGATTGTAAGTGTATTGAAAAGTATTCAGGACAGTGTCGCCGATCAACGTAAATTGCTGTCGGAGCAACTATTGGATCGTGCTGCCAACCTACGTTATAATAACAGTATCGTAACTAGTAAGATCAACCAGATTTTGCGTGATATAGAAGAGGAGGAAGTGAATGCCTCGCTCGAACGCATGCAAGGAAAGCAACAGCTTCTGCGCGAAACATCCCTGTTGATCGCGGGAATTGCCATTGTATCGGTCGTGATAGTGATCATCTTCATATTTATGATTACGCGGGATATATCGAAAAGTAAATACTACCGGATGCAATTGGAAAAGGCCAAGCAATATGCGGAGGACCTGCTTCATAGCCGGGAAAAAATGATGCTGACGATCAGTCATGATATCCGTGCCCCGCTCTCGTCTATCATCGGTTACATAGACTTACTGATGAGAAGGCATCCTGACGAAAGACAGCAATACTATCTGGAAAACATGTCCGGATCGGCTAGCCATATCCTTTCTCTGGTGAACGACTTATTGGATTTCCATCGTCTTGAATCCGGACAGATGGAGATACAGCGGATTCCGTTCAGCGTGTCGACCTTGTTCAATGAGATCTATACCAGCTTCCGTCCGATAGCCGAAGCGAAGTCGCTGGAGTTCGTCCTGAACCTGAAAGAGGCGGGTAGCGATAAGCTGTATGTCAGCGATCCGATCCGTATTCGCCAGGTGGTAGGCAATCTGCTGTCGAATGCCATTAAATTTACGCGCGAAGGAAGGGTTGTGATGGTTGTTTCCGTCAATGCCCTTACCGGTAACAGCGCGCAGTTGAATGTGATTGTGAGTGATTCCGGTCCCGGTATCCCGGAGGAAGAGCAGGAGCGTATTTTCGGTGAATTTACTCGTCTATCGGTAAGTGAAAAGGCGGAAGGGTTCGGTCTGGGATTGTCCATTACCCGGAAGATGACGGTCCTGATGGGTGGTTCTCTCTCGCTAAAGAGTGTTGTCGGCAAAGGGTGTGATTTTACGATCGAGCTTCCAATAACTGTGGCGGATGTACAGGTACTTCCTATTGCTGAAGAATCGGTAGCCGAGCCTGAAACATCGGCATTTTCCGGACGCGATATTTATTGCCTGTTGGTGGACGACGACCCGTTGCAACTGGCCCTTACAGAAGAATACCTGCGCCAGAATCATGTGGAAGTGGTAAGTTGTACCGATCCGTTTGCCGTAACCGGTTTATTGGAGAAAAATGCGTTCGATGTTATTATTACGGATATACAGATGCCCGGAATGGATGGTTTCCAACTGCTTGCACAGATACGTTCTTCCTATATGCAGGGAATGGATAAGATCCCGGTGATCGCCCTTTCTGCCAGTGTGGAAAATGAGCACGATCATTATCTGGAATCCGGCTTTACAGGCTTTTTGAACAAGCCTTTTACAGCCCGCCAACTGATTACGTTATTGAATAAGTTGCTTTCGACGAAAATAGAAGTGACGACAGAGTTCAAATTCGATTCGCTTACAGCGTTTGCCGGCGAAGACAAGGATGCGTCCAATTCCATATTATCCACTTTCATCTATGAGACAGGAAAGAGCAATGATTTGCTGGAAGCCAGTTTGAATGACGGCAACCGGGAACAATCGGCAAAACTTTCCCATAAAATGGTCCCATTGTTTACTATGTTGGGAGCAACTTCCCTGGTCGAAAAGCTAAGGTCGATAGAAAAAAATGCACAATGCATGGCGGAGGAAGAGTGGAGAACCCAGCTTTCCGAGGTAATCGCCGAAGTAAAAAATATCATAGCCCAGGCTACCAGCCTGATAGATTAGAAAATATTGAACCTAAATAACAGACCTCGTAGGGGCGGGTTCTAAACCCGCCCAATATCGACAGAATGTAATCATTGTCACAACGGGCAGGTTTGGAACCTGCCCCTACAAGGACGGTCATACTGGTTCACATCTGACAAATACAGAATTTTCCCCTGTGTCAAAACGGGGTATGAAATTGTGGATTTTTTCCACAGTTGTGTCCCCATTTCTACAACTGTATTGTTTTAATATTCCTGTCTGTTAGAACATTTTATCTTCCTTTTCTGTTAAGTTATAAGAGTTTATGAAATCAACGAAGCTCTTTTGCGGACTTTGGCATGAATTTCGTACTCCTATTATTAGAATCGTAAGTGGACGTTTCTACATTTAAACCGTTTAAAGCAAAAAAGATTATTTCTGAGTATTCTATTAAGTCTGCAAAAACAAAAAAAGCATCTGTTGGGGATGCTTTTTTTGTTTGGTGTAAGTTTGTTTGCTAAATTTGCACTCATTAATAAAAAAAGACCAATAGAATACCATGGAGCACGAAATGCCACTCAAGTCGGCACGCATTGAAGTTGTCGACGCCCTAAGAGGTTTTGCCGTTATGGCAATTATGTTTTTACATAATATCGAACATTTTAATTTCTACGAATTCCCGGAAGCTACTTCCGAGTTCATGAAGTCGCTTAACACGAATGTCTGGGATACTCTGTTCTTCCTTTTCAGCGGAAAAGCGTATGCGATCTTTTCCCTCTTATTCGGTTTTAGCTTTTTCATTCAATATAACAACCAGGCCAAAAAAGGAAAAGACTTCCGTTTGCGTTTCTTGTGGCGGTTGTTCCTGCTTTTCCTGATCGGCTGTTTCAACGGTGCGTTCTTCCCCGGAGATATCCTCGTTTTGTATGCTATCGTAGGTGTTGTTCTTATCCCGGTCTGCCGGTGGAGCGATAAGGCGGTATTAATAACGGCTATACTATTGATGCTTCAACCTGTGGAGTGGGCTAAGTTTTTCTATGCGATGAATAATCCGGAGTATGTGGCTACGCCGGGTCAATGGTTGGTACATCATAAAAATATGTATCCGTTCCTGAGCCAGCCTGATTTCTGGGCTATGGTAAAGTCGAATCTGTGGGACGGACAGCTTTTCAGCCTGTTGTGGGGATGGAGTCATGGCCGTTTCTTCCAGACCGCTTCCCTCTTCCTTATAGGTATGTTGATCGGACGTCGCCAGCTGTTTGTTCATTTATCGGAGAACCGTAAATTTTGGCTTCGTACGTTACTGATCGGCTTTGTTTGCTTTGTTCCTCTTTATTATCTGACGGAAGCTTTACCGGAGCTGTTACCGAATAAGAGTATGCTGTCTCCAATGAACACGATTGTCTCCTCTTTCCGTAATTTCTCATTCATGTGTGTATTGGTTGCCCTCTTTGTCTTCTTGTGGCAACAGGTATCCGGCCACAAAGTATTATCAGTTCTGGTACCTTATGGAAAGATGAGCCTGACTAACTATTTGAGCCAGTCCATTATAGGTACATTTATCTATTTCGGCTATGGTCTGTCGCTGTATAATGTGTTGGGAGTAGCAGCCAGTTTCGGAGTCGGCATCGGGCTGTTTGTCCTTCAATTGGGATTCTGCCATTGGTGGTTAAAGAATCATAAACAGGGGCCGTTCGAAGGGGCCTGGCGTAAAGCGACCTGGATTTGTTCCTGATTTATCCTTAAAATATATATCTTTGCCTAAGGTTTAAATATAATTTAAGTATGCCATCAGTTCTTATAGTTGAAGATGATATAACTTTCTCTTTAATGCTCACAACCTGGTTAGGGAAGAAAGGCTTTGAGGTTAAGGCATTAAGCTCGGTTTCGGACGCAAAGCGCCAGATTGAGAGTGTCAGCTACGACCTGATCTTGTCGGATCTGCGTTTGCCGGACGGTGACGGGATCGACTTGTTGAAATGGGTAAAGGAAAAATACAACTCTTTACCTCTGATCATGATGACGAGCTATGCGGAGATACAGACTGCTGTGCAGGCCATCAAATTGGGGGCATCCGATTATATAGCCAAGCCGCTGAATCCGGAAGAGTTGCTGGGTAAGATCCGTGAGGTCGTAAAAGCGCCTGCGGCGGAACATCCGGTTACTAAAAAATCATCGGAAGGAAACACTTATATTGAAGGACAGAGTCCTGCTGCCCGCCAGTTGTTCGATCATGTCCGTCTGGTAGCTCCGACGGATATGTCCGTACTGATTACCGGGGCGAGCGGAACAGGTAAAGAATATATAGCCCGCCGTATCCACGAATTAAGTAACCGTAGTAAAGCTCCGTTCATCGCTGTCGATTGCGGGGCGATCCCTAAAGACCTGGCGGCTTCAGAGTTTTTCGGCCATGTGAAGGGATCGTTTACCGGTGCAATAGATAATAAGACCGGCGCTTTTGTTGCTGCTCATGGAGGAACGATCTTCCTGGATGAAATCGGTAACCTGACCTATGAGGTGCAGGTACAGTTACTTCGTGCCTTGCAGGAGCGTAAGGTCAAGCCGATCGGTAGTAATGATGAGATCGCTATCAACGTCCGGTTGATCTCGGCCACGAACGAAAATCTTCGTACAGCCATTGAAAAAGGCGATTTCCGGGAAGACCTCTATCATCGTATCAATGAGTTCACTATCCGTATTCCGGATTTGAAAGAGCGGAAAGAAGACTTATTGCTTTTCGCCAATAATTTCCTTGATCAGGCGAATGCGGAACTTCAGAAAGATATTATTGGTTTCGACGGCGAGACAATCCGTCTTTTCCAGTCGTATTCATGGCCGGGTAACCTGCGCCAGATGAAAAACGTCATCAAGTATGCTACCCTTTTGGCTACCGGCCGGTATATCACCCGTCGCGAACTTCCCGAAGAGTTGACGGAAGCTCCGGAGAAGGACACCCGTATCCTTCTGAAAGACGAAACCCACGAATGCGAATTGATCAAACGAGCCCTTCAGGAATCCAACAACAACAAAACCCGCGCCGCCCAACTGTTGGGCATAGATCGGAAAACGCTTTATAATAAGTTGAAGTTGTATAATTTGGATTGATAGGGACGATTCTCTATCTTTGTCAGGAAAGTGATGATTATGATTCGAAAACTTATCATACGTAATTTTGGAGCTATAAAGTCTGCGGATATAGATTTGAAAGACTATAATGTATTCATTGGTGAGCAAGGTTCAGGAAAGAGTACTATCGCTAAACTTATTACTATTTTTGAAGAGAATGCGACTAATCTTTTTCAGGACAAAGGATTTGATTTGAAACCTCTGTTTGAAGAGTATAATATAGCTTCTTATTTCAATAGTGATACTTATATACATTATATCGGTGAAAGTGTTACTATCTCTTATTTGCAAGGAAAGTTTGATTTTGCGATCTCTGAGGGACAGGCAGTAGGAGAAAGAGAACAAATTAAAAGTCTTTATATCCCGGCTGAACGCTTCTTTGTAAGTACATTCTCTCGTTCGCTGGCAACCCTTGTACTTAATAAAGCTCCGATACCTGATACTTTATTGAAGTTTGCTTCTATCTATGAGAAGGCTAAAAAGAAGTATCCGGATTATAACGTTCCTATTTTTAATTTGCTGTTTCAGACAAATAATTCGAATGAAACTCTGTTGTTGAAAGACAGTGATAAAACAATCCCTTTCAAGGATGCTTCATCCGGTATGCAATCTGTGATACCTTTATTGATGGTGCTTGACTATGCTGTAGAAGAAAAGGAATACAGCCGGTTTGTCGTAGAGGAACCGGAATTGAACTTGTTTCCTCAGACTCAGGTTAAGTTACTTCATCAAATGATTGGCAAATGTAAAAAGCTCACCATAACAACGCACAGTCCTTATTTATTATCTGCTTTTAATAACCTGATAGAAGCGAATAATGTATTGAACGCAGATATCTCAAAGGCTGCTGAAGTTTATAAGTTAGTTCCCCAGGCATGTGTACTGGATTTTGATAATGTGGGAGCTTATAAGATCGAGGGTGGAGAAGTCCTTTCTATTTTAGATAAAGAATATCGACTGATAGTTGCTGATCAGATAGATTCTGTTGCCGATCAGGAGAGCCGTATATTTTCTGAATTGTTAGCATTAGAGGTATAATGGATAAGTTTAAGCCAAATTGTACAACTGAAATAACCGACCGGATACTTGTTCTTGAGGAGAACAAGCGTAAATGTGTTTTTTCAAATCCTCAGAATAACATATTAACCAAAGTAGTAGTAGATGGTTGTCAGATAACAGAAGGTGTTAAATGTGATTTTCTGGTTTTGGATCATAATGCAAATGAATATTTTGTAGAACTGAAAGGAAAAGACATCCCGCATGCTCTGGAGCAATTGGAATCTACTATCAAACAGCTTTCAAGTACAAATAATATTCTGAAGACAGCTATTATTGTGACGAGTCGTTATCCCAGTAATGATACGACTATGCAACGTGCTAAAGCCTTTTTTAAGAAGAAATATAAAGTAGACTTACTATCCAAAAATGTAAGGATGGATATCTTAATAAAGTAGTCTTTCGATAATACCTCGTGCCGTAGGCTCTATTTTGCCGTCTGCTTCAGCTGACGGATTTAATAATAAAGAGGCAAGGCCTTTTCCTCTGTGGGTTTTAACCCCTTTTTAACTTCAAAAACCAGCTTAGATCTAACCAATTAATAAAGATTTATCCTTACATTTGCAGCAAACTAAAAACACTTAGCTATGTCTTATCTATCACTTATTATTCATTGCGTATGGAGTACTAAAAAAAGGGCTCCCTTATTAAAGAATCCACATTATCGGTATGAATTGTATACTCATATACGTAAATATTCAAAATCCAAAGGTATCCTAATTGATCATATTGGTGGTTTTACCGATCATGTACATCTTTTGTTATTTCTGAAATCGGATCAATCTCTTGGAGAGGTAGCCAGATTGATAAAAGGAGAATCATCTCGTTGGTATTGTCTGATGAAGTATGGACCACTACAATGGCAGGATGATTATTTTGCTATCTCTGTGAGTCCAGATAGGCTGGATACCGTCCGACAGTATATCAGAAAACAGGAAGAGCACCATAAGAAATGTAGTTTTGAGGAAGAATATGAATCTTTTATGGGAATGCTTCGTAGAAGTGGTTTATAAGTGTTGTCTGTTGAACGAAGAATATATTAAAGGGGTTAAAACCCACAGAGGAATCCGCCTTTGGCGGAGTATTTATTGATCCGTCAGCTGAAGCAGACGGCAAAAGAGAGCCTTTGGCATGAGGCACGCCTCATATAAGATTTACTGTGACAGAAGTAAATCTTTCTTTTTATCAAGAGACTGTATGTAAATTTCAATTAAACATCAGAATATACCCATTCAGATAGGTAGCGAATAGTAGCCAGGCTACATAAGGGATGAATAGGATAGAGCTTGCTTTGTTTACAGGGTAGCTCTTTAGGGTGTAGTTGATAACGAATATATCGAGCAATAGGATGTTGATGAATCCGATAAGCGGATTCTGGAAATAAAAGAAGCCGATGCTCCATGTAAAGTTGAAGAACAGCTGCATGATGAATGCTTTCACAAAGAATCGCTTTTGCTCGATTGCTGAATTAATGATAAGCCCGATCGAAATGCCCATACATATATAAATGATACTCCAGGCTATTGGAAAGACGATGTTAGGAGGGGTGAGTGCCGGCTTGACTAAAGTCGGATACCAGTTCTTTATTGCGTCAGCCTGAAAGTAGCTGGCAGTAAGCCCTACAAAGAAACAAATCAGAATAGGGATAATGATGGATAATACTTTTCTCATGATCATTTGCTTTTCTTATTGTATAACAAAGTGCGAAACCTCCTTGTTGTCGGAAAAACATAAAGCAGGGTTAAAAAGATTCCTTATCCGGATTCATCCCTACCTGGTGGAGGTGTTAATATGATTCACTTTTTATCAGATGAGCTATCCTTCTTTACAAGGCAAAGCCTTGTGCCGTAGGCTCTCTTTTGCCGTCTGCTTTAGCTGACGGTTTCAAATTCAGGAGGCAAAGCCTCTTCCTTTGTGGGCTTCAGCCCCTTTTATAAAAGATCTGTCCAATATGTTTTTAAAGGGGTTAAAACCCACAAAGGAATCCGTCTTTGCCGGAGTATTTATCCATCCGTCAGCTGAAGCAGACGGCAAAAGAGAACCTTCGGCATGAGGCAGATTAATTCTGCTGATGAGTATTTAAGTATGAAAGTAAATGTGGAAACTATTTTTGAGAAAGAGGATAGAAACCAGGTATTTATTGTTTTATTTTGAAAAGTAAGGGGCTATCCATTCCCTAACAATGGCTGTGCGGAAAATGACAGTTCCCTGCGCGGTTAGCCGAAATTTTCTGCGCAGGGAATGATAAAAAGCTGCGCGGGTAACTTTTATCCAGTCTCGATTGTTGTAACTTTACCTTTTTTAAAAGAAAGGAAAAGTTATGAAGAATAAGGACTTTTACAAACAGATGAGATTGCTGGAGCAGGAAAAACGTTCTGCCGGCAATAACAGTACGGCAGACCTGTATCGGGCTGTCCGTAACCACTTTGAAAATTTTAATAGTGGTTGTGAACTTTCGTTGGATGATATCACCCGCAGTAAGGTGTATGGTTTTATTGAATGGCTGCGTCAAAAAGGATTACGGGTGAACAGTGTGAACAGTTATCTGAGTTGTTTGCGTGCGATGTACAATCGTGCCTGTCTCGGTTGGAAAAAGAAGCCGCTGGAGTCGCCTTTTACCGGACTCCGATTGAAACGTGAGGAAACCCGGAAACGGGCCGTGACAACTCAAGTGATCAAACAGATCGCCTCCCTCGACCTGAAAGAGGAGCCGAAGAAACAGCTGGCTGCCGATCTGTCTCTTTTTTCCTTTATGGCCTGTGGTATGCCTTTTGTCGACCTGGTGCATCTGACACGGGATAATCTGATAGATGATGGGAAGGTATTGACGTATCATCGGCAGAAAACCGGAGTACTGATCCAGATAGAAGTAACTCCGGGAATGCAGTTCCTGATAGACCGTTATAGCCGTCCGGACGCCCACTATCTTTTTCCGGTTTTATCGGAAGATGCTACGTACGAACAGTATAAATACTGCCTGGCCAAACAAAATCAGTATCTGAAAGATTTATGTGTGCTTTTGAATCTGGATGAGACGCTGACAACTTATGTGTTTCGTCACGCATGGGCTTCGGAAGCCTACCATTGCCATGTGCCGATTGGTATTATCAGCCAGGCTCTGGGACATACTACAGAGCGTATGACGCATACTTATCTCCTCGCTTTTGGAGTAGATGAACTAGGTAAAGCGGCTAAACAAGTCTCTGGAAAAGTGGAGCAGTTGGTTATAGGGGAAATTTATCCTTATTTGTGAAATAAGGGGAAAATGCGTCTTTCTATCTCAAACATAGATGTTTATAATCACTTGGATTTACCATTTGAGATAAAACACTGTGCAAACATAGATAGATTCCAACGAATAAACAAGGCTTTCATCGTGTTTTATAAAAAAAAGCACATCTATTTAATGTATTTTCACATATTTACCTGTTTTATAGCCTATAGCCCGAATTTTAGGGAGTACAGGTATAAAGGGGGGGTGGGAATGTTATCTCTTTAATATCCTTTAGAAAAAAACTGTTATCATTTCTACTTGTTTTTTTCAAAAACGAACCTCAAAAAGACTCCAATCCTACATTTTTATTATTATTCGGGGCAGAAACTCTGTTAAAAAAAGAGCTCCTTTTAGTGCTTTCCCTTATTTCACAAATAAGGGTAGAATTTTGAAGAAAAAACTGAATATCAAAAGCCAATAGGGAGATGTATAGGATGAAACAGCAAATCTGTAAAAGGATAATGGAAATAATGAGAACTGCGCTTTGCCTGTTCATACTTTCTACGTTTTTCTTGCCGGGAACGAATGCCCAAACTACCTCCTATATTAAAGCAGAATCTTTTTTATTTTCCTTTAAAGAAAATAATGATATGTTTCTTGCCGATTATGGTGACAATGCCTACCAGTTGGAACGGATGGGACAGCAGTTGCCTGTTTCCCGTAATCGTTTGTTGGCCGGAAGTTGTCATTTATTGATAATCTCTCATGTGAATGCCTATGACTGTGAAGAGGACGCTGTGATCAATGAAGCCTCCCTTCGTGCCAATCGTATCCGTGCCTATCTGAAAACCCGGTTGGATATTCCTGCCGAATGTGTGGCTTTTTATATCGATCGAAGCGGAAGTTATCGTGACCGGGTACATGTCTACCTGGTGGAATCGCCGCTTCCCTGGTTTGCCAATACTGCTATCCGGTATAGCGAGAGTCGTTATCCGAAAGCTGTCAGGGAGGCCTTGTCAAAATATGGAGCTATCCCTTACGTCGATTTGTTTCGTCGTAGTGAAGCCGGTGGTTATGATCGTGAGGTTTATCGTATCGACGACCCGTTGTTCGACCGTTCGGAACTGGAAGATTACCGTCTGGCTTCGGTTGTGAATACATTGGATACTCATAGCACCACTATAACCACCCGTGAAACGGTACGGACGATAAAAAAGAAAAGACAGGTACAAGAGTTAATACCGGAAGAAATAGTAACCGAAGAAAATGAACCGGAAATAGCAGCTGTTCGTCAACCGGTTTCCCGGTCTGATGCTGCACCTGTTCTTATGGCTGTTAAAACTAACCTGTTGCCCTGGTGTACCGTCGCTCCTTCCATTCTTTTGGGTACGGGCGACGTGAAGATGCAGACCGGTTCCTTTATGCCGAATGTGGAGTTGGAATGGTATTTTTCCAAACGCTGGTCAGTGGCAGTGTCAGGTATGTATTCCGACTTTTCCTATAAAGATAAGACACGCGATCGTTGGTCGGTGTCGGAAATTTCGGTCGAACCCCGTGTATGGCCATTGCGTTCAGGTGAGTTTAATTGGTTGAGTACCGGACTGTTTGGTGAATACGGTGATTTTGATGTGCGGGGTAGTGATATCGATCCCGACAAAGAAGTGCTTTATGGACGTACCGGCCGTTTCTGGACAATGGGGGCTTCCATCAATTGTCTGATACCGCTAGGGAAAGGATTTTGTGTCGAGGGGAGTGTCCGGACGGGGTATCGTTCGACTTTCGATGGGAAGAAATATCGTTACGATAAAATAGACGACAAGAATTATCTGGAAACTCGCTTTTCGTCCACCGGTTTTATGGTTGGCCTGAAAGTGAGTCTGGTGTATCGTTTTCAAATCAGATAGGGTAGGAATATGAAAAAACAGAGAAACAGCAGAATATTGGCCTGGGTGGTATTTGGGGTATGTGCCGTTGTTATGCCGGCATGTGTTTATCATGCCCCCGACGAAGACTGGGAGAGAAATGGCAAGGTGCGTCTGAACCTCGACTGGCAGACGCGGAGCAGTTATCCGACGGCCATGACCTACTATTTTTATAAAGACGGTACTGGGCGTCCGGAAGTTCGCATGGGAAGTGCTTCAGGCTACGAAGGTACGCTGCCGGCGGGACAATATAAAGTCGTGGTATGTAACACCGATTGTAATAATGTCGTATTGGAAATGGACAATGGGTATGAACAGGCTTGCGGCAAGGTCCGGCAGGTTTCCGCTTTGAAATCGTCTTCCGTACATATAGCCCAGCCCGGTAATTTGTATGGTACAGGATGCCATTTGATCGATGTCGGCGGCGAGGAAACAGTAGTAGAGGAATTGTATCCCGCCAGTCTGGTAAAAACACTCGAATTGAATATTAAAGTGACGGGTAGTGAAGATATCCGGCTGACCGGGCTTTCCGGTCGGCTGACAGGTGTATCGGCACAGGTGCATATCCCCAGTGGAAAGGCTTTGTTCGATACGCCGGCTTTTATGGCATTCGAGCCTGAAGCGGCTAATCCGGGAATATACACTTCTTCTCTTAATCTGTTCGGCCTGTCTGACGGAGGAGAGGAGGGCGATCCGGTCGAACTTTACCTGGCGCTTACTCTGAAAGACGGAAAAGAGGTCACTTCGTTTACGGATATAACCGGGGAAGTGGGTAAGGCATTCGAGCAAAGCATATCGGCTCATGTCGTACTCGACCTGGAGATCGCGTATGATGAGATAAACGGTGCAACAATCACCCTGTCCGGCTGGAAAGAAGGTTCCGGCGAAGCGGGGAATTAGAAAATATTGAAACAATATATAAATGAAGAAAGAAAACAAATATATCGTGCAATCAGCTTTGCTGCTACTGTCTCTTCTTATTTGGGGGCTGCCGGGCTGTTCGGATAGTGGCGGACAACTTTTGCAGCCTGGCGAACAAAAGCTAGTGCTTCGTGCCTTTTCGGAGAAGCTATCGGGCGAGGTTTCTTTTGCCGACTCTGTATTTTTTGCCAAAGGCAATGAATCGGGTAAGTATACGGATATATGGAAAGCCCGGGTAAAAGCGGATGGGAGCACGAGCCTGGTGGAACCGAAATATTATCCTTCGGACAACAGCCGTATTTACCTGCGCGGCTTTGCTCCCGAAGGTCAGTCAGTGGGTGACGGCCGGATTGCCTGGACGATCGACGGTCGGCAGGATTTGCTGGTGACTGACGAACAAAACGGCTCCCTGACGGATATGTTTTGGCAGGAAGGAAAGTCGTTCCGGTTTACGCATCTGCTGAGTCAGTTACGTTTTCAATTCCGGTGTGACGAGGCAGGGAAAGATAAAGGGTGGAAACTTTTCGGCCTTGTGGCGGAAGGGGTACAATGCGATGCTGTATTGTCGCTGCCGGATAAAGGGTTGACTTTCTCCGGCAAACAAAAGGCGTTGATCGTCCTTGACCGGATGGCCGGCGGCGAGTGTCTGCCGCTGGATACCGATTGGGTAGACGTGTCGGAAATGGTCATGATACAGCCAGGTGTTGCGGTAGGCCTGACGGTAATACTGGAAGACCGTGCAGGCAATCTGACGCGGTTCGAGCGGTTGCCGGTATCGTTCCATGAAACGGATGGTTTTCCGCTATCCGGTACTTCTTATCTGCTGTCGGTCGTGCTTCGTGCCGATGGCGCCTGTTCCCTGGCGGCACAGGTGTCGGAGTGGAAGAGAGGGAATAACGGAACGGGAATTATCGATTGAATATCTGTTTTTAATCATTTAATAAAAAGAAAATATGAAACAAGTTTGTATGTGTGCCGCTCTTTTGGCGGCAGTGGTATCCGGTTGTTCCTCTTCTGAAGAGGGAACTCTTCAAACCACAGAGATCAGGGTGGGAGCCACTGTGAGCGGAGCGATCACCAAGGCTCCGGTTGTTACGGGCGATTCGTTTACGGCCGCTATCACAGCTATTGAAGGGACTCAGCCGCCTGCATCATGGACGGCTGCTGTTGCCTGGCAGAACAGTATCACGCTGGTAGCGTCCGAAACAGCGGCAGGAACATCGGTTCCTTTGAATGTATCGAAGGTGTATCCGGCCACAGGAAATGTATATATGGCGGCCTGGCATCCGGAAATCGCTTCCGTATCAGGGGTAGTGACTTTTCAGAAGACGGGTACGGAAGATGTGATGTACGGTGGCATTGTGAGTGGAAATAAAGATGTTCCCGCAGGTGCATTTACGTTCACCCATGCATTGACGCAACTGAACTTTCAGGTACAGGCTTCGGATGGTTACCTGGGGGCGAATCCGGATAAGAAGATATCTAAAATAGAAGTCGTAGACGCTGCTTATCCGAAGACGATGACGATTGCCGATGGTGTCGTAACTTATGAGACTGCGGCTACCCTGGCTGTTCCGGGTGTTACTGCTCCTATTCAACTGACCAAAGAAGTGACGAAGGTCGGCGAGCCTTTTATGGTGAAGGCTCTCGATGGTGTGAAAGTAAAAGTGACTTATGAAGGTGGTACAACCAGTAAAGAAATTAATATCATAGACGCTTCTACCCAGGCAGGACTGAATGCCTTGGCCGGCAATTCGCATCTGGTGACCCTATCCTTTTTGAAAACAGGTGAAGTTGCTATCGAAGGGACAGCAACAGTCGCTCCCTGGCAGGTAGGCGCTTCCGGCAACGGGATGGTGACAGAGTAAAAAGATGTGATTCACATCTGACAAAAACTGAGTCTTTTATGAGGCTCCGCCTCATGCCGCAAGCTCTCTTTTGCCGTCTGCTTTAGCTGACGGATAGATTAAATGCTCCGGCTTTGTCGGATTCCTTTGTGGGTTTTAACCCCTTTGAGATATAATAGTAGTCCCTGTTTTAAAGGGGCTTAAGCCCACAAAGGAAGAGGCTTTGCCTCCTGTCTTTTATATCCGTCGGTTAAAACCGACGGCAAAATAGAGCCTGCGGCACAAGGCAAGGCCTTGTAAAGAGAGATAGCTCATATTTAACAATAAATGAAACTGGTATTATTATTAAACGAGAAATAAAATGAGAACGAACAAGTTTTTAGTAATGAGTATGTTGGTTACGGCTCTTTTGTGCAGTTGTTCCAACGAAGAAGAACCGGCAACTGCCGGTCAGGGAGAAGCGATGCAGGTAAGTGCCGGTATCGGAGAGGCTACCCGTGCGGTGATCGACGCCGGTTATGGCAGTGACTTGGCCGTATCGTTTGCCCGGTTGGATAACCCGGAATCGAATACGGATTGGACTACACCGGCTATCGATGCCACCCGTCTTGGCGGTGGCGGTAATACCTCCGTTACCTTTGCAACGGCACAGACGTATATGGCGGCCAATGGTCAGTCGACTCTGATCGGTTATTATCCGCAGGCTGCCCTGAGTGGGAAAAACAATCCGACAGTTTCGTACACTATTACAGGCGACGAAGATATTATGGCGACAGAAGTGCAGACCGGGGCTGCTAACGCCAAGTTTACCCCGTTCACCTTTCAGCACCTGCTTACCCAGTTGCAATTCAAATGTTCCGGTTCGGCGGAAGCAGTTAAGAAATGGACAAAAGTTTCATCTATTACGGTAAAGAACGTATATAACACGCTGTCGTTGTCGCTCGATAAAACAAGCGGAGCAACGCTAGCGACAACAGGTTCGGCCAACACCAGCCTGAGCGTGATCGGTTGTCCGGAAGAGGTATCCGGTCCCGATGCTACTGATCCGAAGACCGGTTATCTGATGATTTATCCGGTAGCGGATATGGGTACGGAGTCTGCCGCTATCAATCTGGAAGTAAAGGCAACTTATAATGGAGCTGAGAAAACATTGCAGGTTCCCATCACTAACATCAGCGGAGGAGCACAGAAAGGACAGTCTCACCTGATCACCCTCAATTTCACGATCGACGGCGAAATCACCATCGAAGCAGGCATTGCCGAATGGCAGCCGGGCAACGGAGGCAGTTCAACGATCACTCCCGGAGCATAACCCTTTTTAGAATAGCAGGAGATGAAGAAAATAATAGCGATAGCCACCATCGTTTGCCTTCGGGCACTAACCGCCTGTTCGGACGGTAACGATCCTACTTTGCAGCCGGTTGCCGAAACGACGGTATGCTTGGAAGGGGCGATCGGTGTGTCTACCCGTGCAGTGATCGGCTCCGGCTATAAAAAGGATCTGGCTGTGTGTTTTGCCCGGCAGGATGAAACCGGTTCCGGAGTGTATGGTACGTGGAGTGTATCCGGAGCTGTCCGGAGCGGTGGGGCGGGCAATCGTCCGGTCGTGTTCGATAATACGCAGCTATATCCGTCTGATGGAAGCAATATCCGGTTGCACGGTTATTATCCGGCTATCGGTGAAACGGATGTTGCGGCAGGCCGGGTGATCTTTACAATAGACGGAATGACGGATGTAATGGCGACGGGACCTTTGTCAGGCAACAGTTTTGTACCCCTGCGTGTATGTACGTTCCAACATCTGCTGACACAACTCGGTCTAGTTTGCTACAGCGACCGGGCCGACCGGTGGGGAGAGATTGTCCGGATAGAAGTAACGGGGGTACATGTCCGGCAACAACTGGACTGGCTTTCGGCTTTGCCTGCGTTAGCCGATGTTTCTTCACCGGAAGATATAAAGATTGTAGCCGTGCAGGAGATAGCCGGTCTGTCGGTTCCTCAGGTAGAGGAAGGCGGAGAGCTTCCCGAAGCGCAGGGGTATATTCTGCTCCCGGCCTCATCGGGCCCGCTACAATTGCAGGTGGCGACAACAAAGGACGGTAACGGCAATGCGGTGGAGACTGTCTCCCGTGTATCGGTAACCGTTGAGGGTGGTTTTCAGGCCGGCAAACGGCATGTCGTCTCCCTGTTTTTCACCGACGGACGGAAGATACAGGCTACAACGGTCGGTGTGGAGCGATGGGCAGATCAGGATGCCGGTGAAATTCCGATTTAAGTAATAGAATAAGTAATAACTAGTATTTATATTAAAACGAACTAAAATGAAAAAGAGTATGACAATGGGGGCTATGGCTATAGCCCTGCTGACAGCAATAAGCTGTTCGGAGACAGAAACAGATTTAATTATCGACTCAGGCGATGGCGATCAGGTAGCCTTGGGTATCACACCTAATCTGAAAGTGGATGCCGGCACCAAGGCTGCAACCAAATCGGTGGTAAGCGGAGAGGCTCTTACTTACGATATCTCGAAATATGTCGAGGCCGATTATGCACCCGGATTAGGTGTCCTGATAACCAACAAAGATGCAAACGACTGGTATACGCCTGATGGTTCGGAATACACCGGCCACCATGTGTGGTATATGGGAACAGATAAAGGAGCCGGCTGGATTTCCATAAAGGAGAAAAAAAATACTTTTGCCGATACTAAGGAAGTCCCTTATTATCTGACCAAGGAAGTAGGAAAGGTCTATGCTTATTATCCTTATGATGCTTCTATAACGACTAGTCTTCCAAGTATATCAGCAGAAGCTGATCTGAAAATCCCGGTAACCATTCTGGCTAGCGGAACGATAGATGCTGCAACTAACAATGCGAAGAAATACTGGAAGGATGGTGCATGGGCAGCTACTCCCAAAACCGACCAGATAAACCTTTCTCTGGCAACGGAAAAAGATTACCTGTATTTTGCCGCTGAAAACGGTCGTTATGTAAATAACGGACGTGCTGCCGGACAAACACCGGTCAAGCCGGAAGATGAACCGAATAATACGAGTGATGCCAACCCCGGTTATAAGATCAATCTGGATATGAAGCATGCTATGGCGATGGTTACTTTCCGTGTGTATGACGGTGGTAAACTGAGTGATAAAAATGTGAACTTCACGAAGTTCCAGATCAAAAATACAGATAGCAGTACAGATAAATTCTTCAAGATGGGTACTGCTTATATGTCGTTGGTCGACGGAACGATAACACCCAACTCACTGACCGACGGTGATATCAGTCGTACGATCACCGACTATATCCTGATGAGACAGGTAGAAGCCGACGCTACGGAAAGTCAATATGATTTTAAAGTGAATGGCTCTACCTTAAATGCGAAGGTCGTATGCAAGACGGTCAGTGCTATTGTGTATCCGACCGCTGCTTTCGGTGATGACGATATCCAGGTGATCATAACCCTGAAAGAAGGAGGTAATGATGATATGGTATTTCCTGTTACCCTGCCTGCCAATGAATGGTTAGCCAACAATAACTACATCTATACGCTTTCTGCCGGCCGCAACAAGCTGACGGTTATGGATGTGACTGTTGAAGCCTGGAATGAGGACGAACAGCCCGAAATCCCTCTGTAATCATTCCCATTAAAAACTAAGCCCATGAAACAGTATCTATATACATTTCCGGTAGCCGTTTTCCTGTCGCTGTGTGCTGCCTGTACACAGGCGGATATCGTTGTGCCTACGGCCGATGACGGCGAAGGTGGTAGCAGCACGGAAAAGGGAACTCCTTTATCCGTAAAGAATCTGGGCTTGTCGGTAGAGGTAGAATCGAGAAGCATCGTGACGGGCGGTCCTGTCGGTGATGCGGCAAACCCTAATCCGTTGATTACAGTCGGGCTTTGTGTCACGAAACAGAGCAGTAGCGGTGCGGTGAGTGTCTATGCCAGCGGGAATAATACGCAGGTGTTTACTTACAATACGCAGGTCGATCCGGCTGTCTGGCAACTTGCGGAAGGGGAAGAACAGCTTCTTTTGCATTCGGATAAAGGAACAGTGTATGCTTTTTCGCCTGTGGAGAAGAGTGTGTCGCTGGCAGGCAATCCGAAAGTACCTTTAATGAGTAGTATAAAGGTCTTGGATAAGCAGAAGTTTTACTTCAACGATGGCGGTAATCCGGTGGATGCTTCTACCGATGTACAGTGGGAATGTGATCAGGATGATTACCTGTATTGCAAAGCTGCAACCGAGGTGGACCGCTGGAATCCGGATGTGTCGCTCACTATGTATCATGCATTGGCGAAGGTTAGTTTCCGTATTCTGGAAACGGATGGCGGTTCGGCTTTTGCGGGCAGCAATGTAAAGAAGATCGTGCTGAAAAGCAGCGTGGGTTTTAAAAAATCTACTTCCGCCAAGCTGAGTCTGGAAACGGGCGAGTTGAGTGGCACGACAACTGCCGTAGATGAATTGTGGTTCACGGCCGACGGGGATATGCGTGCCATAGGTACGAATGTAACCGATCCTAAACAGGTGCCGGTACAGGCCTTCGGGCTGGTGATCCCGGTGACGGGCATACCTGTTACGTTGGAGCTTACGCTCGACGATAACCGTGTCTTTACGATGGCTCCTGTCGAAGGAAGCAGTACTCCCGGAACTTTTATAGCCAACTGGTTGAAGGGAAACAATTATATCTATAATATTCAGATGCTTCCGCAGGGAATCGTTATAGCGGATATAGAAGTAGCCGGCTGGAACGACGGTGGTTCGACCGATGTTCCGGTAGAATAGGTTGCAACAAACAGGGCGGGCGGGGAGCGATACTCCTCCCGCTCACAATTGAGAATTGAAAATGAATAGAATGAAACGGAATCGAATGCAGTTATATCTGATCAGGCTACTGGCCGGTGGTCTGCTGGCGGGGTGTACGGCAGGCCCGGTGGAGGAGATCGTGCCGGAAGAGAGCCGACCGGTAGCAATCAGCTTCGGTAAACCTGACCTGGGCGTGCCTGAACTCCTGACTCGTGCGGGGGAGGAGGTTACTCCGTTGCCAACCCTTCTGCCTGAGGGAACTACCGTGCGTATCGGTGCTTATTTTACCGGTTATGTGGGAGAAAAGTTGCAGGAAGCTTCTTTTTCTACGACCGCCCCTTCGTTTGAAGCGACCTATGTGGTAGGAGCCGACGGCACTTTGATCCCCTGCTGTGTGGATGGAAACGGGAAAAAGATAGACGGCGAGGCCAAAGGGCTAACCGTGAGGGGAGGGGTATACGATTTCTATGCTGTCTCTCCGGCGCGTCCGCTACAGGAGGGGAACGACGGCTATTATAAAATAACCGGCATTCCGCATAAGGAAGATGTGATGACCTCTTTTGTGCGGGGGGTAGCGGTGACGAAGGACTCCCGTCAGGTAACACTCGGTACGTTCAGCCGGAAATGTGTGCAGGTGGTCTTTAATGTTGCTCCTTCGCCGGAGAATGCTCTTCCTTTCGATAAGCTGTACGGAACTGGCTTAGTGATCAAAAAGATTTCTTCTTCTGCTGCCGATCTGATAGCCGGTAGCGACACCGGGATTTCTCCTACAGGGGGAGCTGCCGGGCTGGAAGCACAGGTAGTCTTTACCGCAGAGGAGTTTGAAAAAGTGGAGCCGGAATCCGATCCGGATGGTTGTGGCCTGAATAAAACAAAAGGTGTTGTCCTGCCTAAAAACAGCTTGCCTTTCGATGTCGAAATTACGGTAGTAAGAGATAATGAAACAGCCACGCTGAAGGCGACGATCGACAAGAATATCTCTTTCGACGAAGGTAAACGTTACATCTTTACCCTCGAGGTAAAGAATAATGAAAGTAGTTTATTGATGAAGGTGCTGGAATGGAATGCAATCGCTTTTAGAGACGACAATGTGGGAGGCCCGGATAGCCCGTACCCCGATCCCGATATTAACGAAGGGATCGGAACGACTATAACGGTAGCCACCTGGAAAGTTATAAACTGGAGCGATATGAATGTAGGTGGAGGTTGATGATCTCTTCTGATTGCAGGAAAAATTAAAAACCGAAGCGTTCTTTGACATGGTGGGGTTCAGATTAGGGAAAAAAGAGAATATTTTGTGTTAGATTTTCATTTGAATAGAGAAAAAAGTTATCTTTGCAGACAACAAAAACAGTAACTATGAATAATAACACAAACATTTCAGAAACAAAGGAATATTCCCTATTCCTTTATGAAGTTAAATCCCGTATTCGTTCTGCCCAATATGAAGCAATGAAAGCTGTCAATAAGGAAATGATATCTCTTTATTGGGAGTTAGGTCGGCGTATATATGAACAACAAAATCTGTTGGACTGGGGAAGATCTGTTGTAGAGAACCTTTCGAAAGATATTCAGAAAGAGTTTCCGGGGATTAAAGGGTTTGGTACTTCAAATCTTTGGGATATGGCCCGATTTTACAAAGAATATCAGGTAGATACAATTCTCCAACCATTAGTTGGAGAAATTAGCTGGTCGAAGCATATTGTTATTATGACCAGGTGTAAGAATACACAGGAACGTCAATTTTATATTTTGGCTACCCGGAAGTATGGTTGGACGAAAGATTTACTTATCAATAAGATTGAGTTGCAGACCTTTGAAAAGTATTTACTTGGACAGACTAATTTTGATACGACATTGCCCGAAGAATTAAAGAATCAGGCAATACTGGCAGTAAAAGATGAATACTCGTGGGGATTCACCGGTTTAGAAAATGAATATTCAGAAGAGGAACTGGAGCAGTCTATTATTAAAAATATCAGGGCTTTCCTGATTGATTTTGGGGCAGATTTTTCATTTATTGGCAATCAATATCGGCTCATTGTAGACAATAGAGAATATTTTATTGATCTACTGCTTTATAACAGACGATTACAGGCAATGATCGCTGTCGAGTTAAAGATAGGTGAGTTTAAACCTGAGTACAAAGGGAAGATGGAGTTTTATTTGAATGTGTTAAATGATACCGTAAAACTTCCGCATGAGAATTCCTCTATCGGTATAATTATCTGTAAGTCTAAGAGTCGCATGATTGTCGAGTATGCTTTGAAAAATTCTAACTTACCTATCGGTGTGGCTACTTATGCTCTTTCATCCAAGTTGCCGGAAGCTTATCGGGAATATCTTCCGGATACGGATACTATTGCTAAAAAGCTAGAAACTTTAATGAATATGTAACGATTACATTTTATTATCCTGTAGTCTGAACCCCATCATCTGTCAAAAGAATGTTGGGGTTTTTTATTGGTGGAAATTAGCAAACTGATTATTTGTCAGAATTTAGATCTGACAATAGTTGAAACAAAATATATTAAAAACGAAATACAATGAAACGAGTAAGTAAAACAAGGCGCAAACCTTTAACGGGAATCGGACGGTTACGTATCGGCTTGTCGTTGGCGTGGTTGTTTGTGGTATTGCTTCTGTTGTTTGCCGGCAGTTGCACACAGACTGATGTGGAAGAGGATGTAATCCCGCCTCATGCTTTGAAGGATGTGGATGCCGGGTTTAACCTGAATGTGCTGGCTAACCGGACTCCCGTGACGCGTAGCATTACATTCACTACCGATGGTACGATCGAGTCGGACACGCTGGCTGTCGGAGTAAAGGACTCGGTGCAGACCAAAGCCGCTGCTGCATTGTCGGAAGCGCAAGAAAGCCAGATCGCCAGCCTGTGGGTGGGGCAGTATGATGCCACGACAGGTGTGCGTTTGTTTAACCAGTATATCTCTTCCATGACCAGTACTACGGTCAACCTGAAACTGAAACAGAGCCAGAATGGTAGTAAGAGTCATGTGTATTTCGTATCAAACGCAGGTGATCTGGGGGCAGTAGCCGATGAAACTACATTGAAGAAACAGCGATTGCCGTATGCTTCATCGGGAACGGGCTTGCCTGAAAATAGCTTGTGTAAAATGGTGGGTAAATGGGAAGGTGAGGTTGTTGCCGGCGGTGTGAAAGATATTACCGTGGAACTGACCCGCCTCCTTGCCAAGATCAGTTTTTGCTATTCGATGGGTGCTGATTTTACGTTTACTCCGACTTCGGTCACCTTGAAGAATGCTCCGTCTGTTTCGCAGGTGGAGGCTCCGACAGGACAATTGACGAAAGATGTTACTTATGGTAACTATACCGGTACTGCCAGTAGCTCGGGTGCTACCGTTTACTGGTATTTGCCTGAGAATATGGCGGGTACGGTCAGCGGACCGGATGCTGTCGTCTCGGAGAAGAAAAAGACCGGTAAGGGCGTAACGAATGCCACCTGTATCGAGTTGACCGGCAATGCCGTGCAGGGAGGTGTTACTTATAAAGATGTTATGTTCCGGTTTTATCCCGGTCGTAACGAGAATAATTATGATATCGAACGCAATTCGCATTATACGATGAATGTCACCCTGGTAGGCATCGATGTTTCCGACGAGCGTATCACGGTCGGCGAGATACCGGATATTGAGGTCGATCCTACTGAAATGCCTGCTAAAAAAGGTGGTGAAAAAGAGATACAGATCACAGCCCGTCCGGGGCAGGAGTGGATATTTGATATGCCTGCTTGGTTATCAGCTTTGTTGGATGGCAAAGATATCCCTTCGGGTGCAACTATAACATACCAGGGGCCTGCCAAGGTGGTCTTTAAGTCTGTGGAAGCTAATCCCAGAGCAGAAAAGAGATCTGTTTCTTTCGATATCGAAGTGAATGGAGAGAATCAGAATATAACGATCACTCAAAGCGGTTCCACGTTGACGGTTGGCAGCCCTGTTTCTTTGGCTGCTACTGCAGGCTCCGAAGGTGCTTCTTCTTTTACGGCTACCGAGGGTTTGCAATGGTCGGCAGTTTTGGGTGGAGGCGACGGCTGGTTGGATTGGGCTACTAATCCGGGTACATCTGCTGGTGAAGCACTGGCAGGTGCACAAGAATTACAAGTAAAGGCCGGTTCTGCTAATCCGTCTGCGCAGGTGCGTACCGGTAAAATCACGGTGAAAGCCGGCGCCTCCGTGGGTGATCCCGCTTATACCGGTTTGAAACAGGAGATAGCAGTCAACCAGGCGGGTTCAACCGTAACCGGTTCGACAATAAATAATATAGTTGCAAAAGGGGCGACCGGTGATGCTTCGTTTATGGCCACCAAAGGTTTGCCCTGGGCATCGAGTATCACGTCGGGCAACTGGATTACTATAAATACCGGTGGAGCGGGAACACCTACTACCGGAGCGGCTCAGACAATAAACTATACGGCAGTTGTTAACCCTTCTTCTTCTGCCCGGAGTGGAAAGATCACCGTCCGTGCGGGTGACACCTCTGTCGGGCCAACAGGTGATATCGTTCTGAACCAACTGGGTGCAACCTTGTCTGTAAGTGGTGCCAAAACGGTAGCAGCTACCGCTTCTACTACTGATTATGTATCTACTTTTTCGGCTACGGAAGGTTTATCGTGGAACGTATCGGAAAATATGGATTGGTTGACTTTGACCGGCACAACTGAGGGTACAAATAACACTACTGGTACGAATCAGGATATAAAATATAGCGTAGGACTTAATCCGAACGAGACTAGCCGTAACGGTAATATAACGGTAAAGGCGGGTAATGCCGTTGGCGGAACAGATGCCGGTCTGACAAAAACGATTGCCATTACTCAGTCGGCCTCTTCCTTAACAGCTTCTGTCAGTCCAACAACAGCATTGGTTGCAACAACAGGTGCCAGCGGTACTTATACAATGAATGGCACTAGCGGATTGTCATATTCCTTCACCGCCGGTTTTCCTTCGTGGTTGACAGTTACTAACGGTACTGCTTCTATCAGTGGAGGGACGACTAGTGGTTCTAATCAGCAGTTAACATATAAAACGGCTTCTGTAAATCCGAATAGTGCAGAAAGAAAAGCGACTGTAACTGTGAAGGCGGGTAATATATCGAAAAGTGTAGAGATCAAGCAAGCCGGTTCTAGTTTTAGCCGAACGAATCCGTCGGGCCAAATAGCTGCTGCCGCAAACAGCAAAGTAACTGGTTCGGTAACCGCGACAGCCGGTTTAGCGTGGGCAATAGCACCGGCTACCCATAATGGCATAACGGTGAGTCCTACCAGTGGTACCGGAAATGCAACGATCACTTTTACGGGTGCTGCCAATACCGGTGCTGAGCGTACGGGTTCATTTACCTTATCGGCAAGCGGTGCCAGTCCTGCGCGTACACTGGCATTCAGTGCTACGCAGGCGGCTGGGGAAACCGGAGCTTATGTTGGTAACCTTCAAGTATGTAAAACGGATGGAGGTTCCATGAATTGGAGTAGTGCTAACTCATATTGTAGTAACCTTACAGCGGAAGGAAAAAGTGATTGGTATTTGCCATCGAAGGATCAGCTGGTAACTATGTATAATAATAAGACTGCGTTACAGGGAGAGAGCGGCTTCACAGCGTTCGTGAGCGGTTGGTACTGGAGTAGTACGGTCTGCAGTAGTGGCGGCCACTGGATCGTGAACCTCAGCAATGGCGGTACCAGCGGCGGCGGCTACGACGGCAACGGCAGCTATGTTCGCTGTGTCCGGGATAAAAACTGAACAATTTATCAATTTAACAATTTAAAAACCAAAGGCCGCCGTAAGGCGGTCGAAATTTGAAAATTAAAAGGAGGAATGCTTATGATATAAAAGAATAGTTTGGACTTCAGAATACCGTTAGTTACGGCATACGGTAGCGTCAAGATTCAGACGAATCCGGTTGTCCACAGGGTTTGCCCTGTTAGAATTACCCCGGGGAGCCCCGGTAGTAAGTCATAAGTGACAACTACGAACGTTTGTGAGCAATAACTACTGGAGTAGTACGGCCAACAGTAGTGGCAACCACTGGTACGTGAACTTCAACAATGGCAATACCAACAACAACAACGACAACAACAACAAATATGTTCGCTGTGTCCGGGACTGGTTTGAGTCTTTAAGCCTGATTGTTTGTAATTATTTAGTATAAGAAAAAAGAGAAAAGTATAAGAAAATAGTTTGGACTTCAGAATACCGTTAGCTACGGCATACGGTAGCGTCAAGATTCAGACGAATCCGGTTGTCCACAGGGTTTACTCTGTTAGCATTACCCCGGGAAGCCCCGGCAGTAAGTTATAAGTGGCAACTACGAACGTTCGTGAGCAATTGGTACTGGAGTAGTACGGTCTACAATAGTGGCAAACACTGGATCGTGAACCTCAGCAATGGCAATACCAACAACAACAACGACAACAACAACAACTATGTTCGCTGTGTCCGGGACTCGTTTATGAATCTAAAAACAAAAATGAAGTATGAAATGAAAATAGACTTTGAATCATTGGTGCAAGCATGGTACGATTGCCGTAAGACAAAACGGAGAACGGATGCTGCGATGGAGTTTGAAATGGATGCGGAGTATAATCTTTATACATTATATAAAGAGATAGAAGAAGGACGCTATAAGATTTCGCGTTCGGATGCATTTGTCGTGACGGAACCTGTCAAGCGGGAAGTCTTTGCGGCTTCTTTTCGCGACCGGGTGGTACATCATTATCTGGCAGCGCGTATCAATCCTTTGTTTGAGAAGGAGTTTATACTGGACAGTTATTCGTGTCGTGTCGGCAAAGGCACTTTGTTTGCTGTAAATCGCTTGAAGCGGTTTATAGCCCAATGTTCGGGAAATTATACAAAAGACTGTTATGTCCTTCAGTGTGATATACGGGGGTTCTTTATGAATATAGACCGCCGTTTACTGGCTGATAAGCTGGATCGTTTTTTGCGGGCCAATTATGAAGGGGATGACCTGGAAACGGTATTATACCTGACTCGGCTGATCGCATTGGATAATCCGGTATCGAGGGTACATATAAAAGGGCACCGGTCTTTATGGAAAGGCCTGCCGAAAGATAAGAGTCTGTTTTCAATGAACGGCATGCCGCTTCCGAATGAAACGAAACCCAGGCAACTCGATTTGTTTGTATGCAACCGTGAATTGGGGTTGCCGATCGGTAATCTGACCAGTCAGTTGTTTGCTAATTTTTACCTGAATGGCTTCGACCATTACTGTAAAAGTAAATTGGGGTTACGTTATTATGGACGGTATGTAGACGATTTCTTTGTCGTGCATAACGACAAGGAGTATTTGAAGAGTCTGATACCCTTGTTCCAGCAGTATCTGCAGGAAGAACTGGGGTTGACCCTTCATCCGAATAAAATTCGGCTGACCCACTATACGAATGGTATCCGTTTTGTCGGAGCTATCGTGAAAGGACGGGTTATCCTGACGGGGAAACGGGCCGTGAAAGGGATGCGTAAAGTGATAGGAGAATATAATTATAAGGTATCGAAACATCCGTTGAGCGAAGATGAAGAGGAACATTTTCTACAAAGCCTGAATTCATATTTGGGGCTGATGAGGCATCATAGCAGTTTGAACTTGAGGAAGAAGGTAAGAGAATGGCTTTCGCCGGCACTCGACAAACTATATTATGTCAGTCCCGAGAAAATAGTCCGGAAAGAGAAGGTGCGCCTGTTGCGCCATCAGACAGTAAGGAATATTTGCTCGACTATAATAAGAGGTCAGAAAAAGGCCGGGCTGGTTCCCGGAAATTACGACGAATTGTATCAGGTAATATATGCATCCAGATATAGTTGTTACGAAATATTGAATCATGGCTTTACATACTGAAACTCCGCTTTATCTGCGGACGGTTGAACTGATAAAAATGATCTATGCCGTATCGCATCATGCTCCCCGCGAATATAAGTACACCCTGATGCAGGATATCCGCAGGGATTCGATGAACCTGACCCGTTGCATCTATCGGGCGAATGTGTCGTTGGACAAATCGCCCCATCTGATGCAGCTTGTCGACGAATTTGAATTCCTTAAACTGGAAATACGGCTCTGCAACGATCTACGGATCATCGATACGGGCAGTTATGCCAAACTGGTCTTATTGATGGAAGATATCGGACGGCAGATAACAGGGTGGCGGAAGAGCGTAATTAAATAAACAGGAGGTATTATTTATGGACTTGAGACAAAAGCTGGCTTTGGAGACGGCCGATAGTAAGAATATATACTTGTATCGCGAAGGTCTTTTCTGGAAGGCTTATGAGCGTTCGGCAATTAAATTTATACAGACTATAACTGCTTATCAGGTAAATATCCGTTTTTGTAAGGTGGTCAATATGGAAGTTATCTCGTTGGGATTTCCTGATGCTGTCCTTCCTAAAATACTGGAAAACCGGGAATACGAGAAAATTGATGAGAAGCGGTTGGCAATTCATTCGGTGTTGCTCGGGGACGAGAAGTTTATGGCGGCCAAAAGCCAATATATATCCAAAATGATGTCGGACCTGAAAAAAGAAACCGCCCAAGAATCCGGGCTTGTCCCAAAGGAACCCGATGTGGGTGCTCAGGTACTGGAACGGCTGCGGCTGTATAATATAGCAGGGGTGACCCCGATAGATTGTATGATCTTCCTGTCGTCGTTGAAAAAACAATTAGAGAATAACATATTATTTAAAGACAACTGATTATGAACAAAACAGATTTAGTAAACGAATTAGCAACGAAAATGCGTATTCCCCAGTATCAATCGAGGCAGTTCGTCAATGCCTTCCAGGAGGTACTTGCAGAGACATTGAAACAGGATGCCATCGTGCTTCAGGGGTTTGGCTCGTTTGAGCCCTGGAAACAGTCAATGCGACAGGGACGTAATCCGCGTACGGGAGTACCTTGTGTGATAAATGCCCGTACCAGTGTAAAGTTTAAACCCGGAAAGTTTTTGTTGGAGGCTTTGAATCCTCAAAGCAAATGATGTATGAAGAAAATAGTAACGGAAGGATTGGCCGGCTTGTGTATGCTGGCTGTCCTGCCTTCCTGTAAGACCAGCCGGCAAGAGATGCCGACGGCAGGACGGATGGAAAGAGCCCAGGCGGTTGTTGTTGAGAAGGATTCATCGGCGGCGATCCTGGTGCGTCACACCGAGATCCCTTTATTGAAGATGGATGCTCTGGCTGTTTATGGGGAGATGATAAGTTATCTCTCCCCGGAACCGGCAATCTGCCCGGCAGAACAATTGAGTAGTGAAAAGCTGACGGCTTATATCGGTTTCCCGGCCGGAGGTGTCAAGCTCGACCTGAAATATGGGAATAACCGGGCTGAACTGGAAAAACTGAAAGAACGCTTATCTCGTTTGCAGGATGGGGAAAAGAAGATACAGTCGGTCCGCTTGACTGGCTTTGCTTCGCCCGACGGCAGTACGACGGAGAATGAGCGGCTGGCGGGTAACCGGGCTGTAGGTTTTAAAAACTATCTGCAAAAACTGCCGGAGCTGGCGGGCGGTGTGCCGGTCACGATCGACTGGGTAGGCGAGGACTGGGAAGGTCTGCGGGAACTGGTTGCGAAATCGGGGCGTAGCTACCGTACGCAGGTTCTGTCGGTTCTGGATACTTATACCGATGCCGATAGCCGGAGGAAGCAGTTGAAGGCGCTTGAAAAAGGGACTGTATATAAGGATATAGAGAAAAGTTTCTTTTCGCGGCTGCGGCGGATGGAGTTGGATATTGCGTATGAGACGACTGTAAAAGCAGGGGCGCAATCGCCCGACTTGCAGGCGTTGGCGGAAAAGGTCGTTACCGATCCGGAGCGGCTGACGCTCGGTGAATTGCTGCAAGTGGCTGTGTTATACCGTCCGGGAACGGAACAGTATCGCGAAGTGTATGAGTTGGCAGCTTATCGTTTTCCCGATAGCCGGGAGGCAGTGTTGAATGCCGGGGCTGCTTCGCTTGCTTTGGGGGATAAGGAAGCGGCGGCCTACTTTTTACAGCGGGTTGCCGATGATCCGCGTTCGTGGAACAATCTGGGGGTACTGGCTTTGATGGAGAATGATCCGTCGGAAGCTGTTTCATGGTTTCGTAAGGCGATGCCGCAGAATCCGCGCCTGTCGCGTCATAATATTCGCATAGCGCAGGGATATTGATGGCCTACGGGCTTTTGTGCCGGGCAACGAGGGCTAATCACTCCCCGTTGTCCGGCACTTTTTATGTATAAAGATCTGAAAAAATTAATGGGGAGCGGACATCCTTCCGCCAGAAAGTTTCTGTTGAAACTCAGTGAATTGTCGGACGAAGAGCAGGAGCGTTATTACAAAATGGCTTTCGATGCCGCCCTTTGCGAATGGGAAGAGTTGGACGAGCGTGATCATCTGTTCTTGTTCTGCCTGCTGCGGAAAGATTGGGAGCGGACAATCGCGTATTTCCGCAATAAAACTGTGCTCGGCCGTTTTACCTATCATTTGCGCGAACCGCTGTTGTTCCGTAAGTTGCTGCGTTTGTTTGAGGGGCCGCGCTCGAAAGGGGAGAAGGCCCCTTCTTATATTCACCTGGCTTTTTGCTGTTTTCTGGCTTTCGATTATCAGGGATCGGTAGAATATTTCGGCGATAATTTCCGGAAAGAGTGCGCCAATACCGACTGTCTTTGCGAATTGCTGGATATTATAGAACTGACAAATGAGAACGGTTGTCCGCCTCCCGACGACAAACCGGTAAGAAATAGCCAATAGTTGTTAAGTAACCTCCGGATGCGACTTCGCTGATATGGCTTTTTCAGTTGACAGTTGACAAGTGACAGTTGACAGGTGGGCTTTGCCTTGTTGAAGACAACGGCACCTGTAAGGGCGGTTCGCGAACCGCCCCTACCAACGCCCCTACATTCAAAACTGATAATAACTCTCACCTGTCACCTGTCACCTGTCACCTGAAAAAGCCATATTGGCGAAGAAAACGGTAAAATGCTCTTTTATCTTTGACCTGGGTTCGATATAGAACTCATTATTTATAAATCATTTAATACCTTATTATTATGGCAATCAAATTCAAAATGGTTCCGCGTAAGAATCTGGGAGACGACCAGAAGGAACATCCGGAAAAACAGTATGCACAGATGGTTTGCGGTGACCTGGTGACTTTCGATGAACTGATCGAAGAGGTAACCGACAGCTCGGGAGTGAGTAGCGCCAGCGTGAAAGCGGTACTGGATCGCGTGAATGTGGTATCGATACGTCACCTGCGCAACGGGCGTCGTGTCAATCTGGGAGAATTGGGTAATCTCCGTTTTTCTTTTGGTTCGGATGGAGTTACCGATGCGAAGGATTTCGATGTCAGTATGATTCGCGAACCGCGTGTTTGCTTCTTCCCCGGCAAGGCTTTGCGCATCGCCAAGAGCCGGACCAACTTCGAGAAGGTGGCTTCTGAAGATAAGAATGAAGGTGGAGGCAGTGGTGAGGATGACAGACCGGTGATTGAATAAGTTGACAGTTGACAAGTGACAGTTGACAGTTAAAAGACCGAGGATTATGAAACGGTTGACTATTCAATTGATTATGGCAATCCTGCTCACGTTGAGCGGGATTGTTCTTCTCTTCTGCGGGTTCTGGATCGATCCGCAGGGACTGATCGACAACAGCGTACTGGTGGCCTTTGGCGAGATCAGCACGTTTGCAGGGGCTCTTTTCGGAGTGGATTATACTTATAAATTAAAAATCAATGAGAATGGAAAGTAAAAAGACCTGGTTGAGTGAGCATTTCTGTCTGGAAGAGCTTACGTATAGCCGGACGGCAGTAGAACATGCGATCGACAATGTACCGTCTCCCGAAGCAAAGGTGTCGTTGCAACATCTGGTAGTTTGTTTACTGGAACCGCTGCGGCAGTTATATAAGAAGCCGATCGCTGTCCTGAGCGGTTATCGTAATGGGGAAGTGAATCGTCTGGTGGGTGGTGTGGCTGCGAGTCAGCATGTGAAGGGGGAGGCTGCCGATTGCTATACACCCGAAGGACCGGCGAAGCTATTGGAGCTTTTGATGCGGTCGGGATTGCCTTTCGATCAGGCGATTTTGTATAAACGCAGGAAGTTCCTTCATCTTTCATTGAAAACTTCGGGAAAAAATCGTATGCAGGTTATTCTCTGCATGTTATGTGTCGTTTTTTTGTTTGCAGGATGTGGAGTACGCAGAACTGCAACAGGCATGCATCGGGAAGAGCGCAGGGATTCGGTAAGGGTAAGCCGCCGGGACAGCCTGATCCGCGTCGCGAACCTGGAGATCACCGACAGCCTTTCGTGGGAGTTGGAGCAGGTCGTATATTTGCCGCCGGACAGTTCCGGCGTGCAATACCTGCAAAGCATCACTACTGCCAAAGCCGCCCGTATCTGTTCATGGACCGACTCGCTACTTGTCGTAGCGGACAGCCATACGGAATATGAACGTCTTATTACGGAAAATCTCACTGCTCAAAGCACTGCCCGGTCTTTGTCCCGGAATCCTTTCCCGCCTCTTGCCGGATTGGCCTTATTATTGCTGTTTTCTCTGTGGATTGCGTGTAAACTAAGGAGGGGAAATAAGGGTTGTTTTTAAAGAAAATGTTATCTTTGTGTATTGTAGCATAAAACAGAAAATGATGAATACAGGACTTCAAAAACTGCCGATTGGAATACAGAGCTTCGAGGATTTGAGGAGCAAAGGGTATGCCTATGTCGATAAGACTGCTCTGATTTATGAAATGGTAACGATGGGTAAACCTTATTTTCTGAGCCGTCCACGACGTTTCGGAAAGAGTTTGCTGATCTCAACACTGGAAGCTTATTTCCGGGGAAAGAAAGAACTGTTTAAAGGACTGGCCATCGAAAAGCTAGAGAAAGACTGGTTTGAATATCCGGTGTTGCATCTGGATTTGAATGCGGAGAAGTATGTGGCTTCTGAGTCATTGTCCTTGCTGTTGAGTAATCATCTTACGCGTTGGGAAGAGATATATGGAGTTGGGAAAGATGAATCTTCCTTGTCGACTCGTTTTGCGGGAATTATTCGCCGAGCTTATGAGAAGAGCGGAAAGCAAGTGGTTGTTCTTATCGACGAGTATGATAAACCTTTATTGCAGGCTTTAGGAGATGAAGCATTGTTGGAATCTTATCAAAGTACGTTAAAAGCTTTTTACGGTGTACTAAAGAGTGCCGATCCTTACCTGCAATTCGTATTGCTTACCGGAGTGACCAAATTTGCTCATGTGAGCGTGTTCAGTGATCTGAATCAGCTGAACGATATCAGTATGACGCGTCAGTATGCTACTCTTTGCGGTATGACAAAGGATGAGTTGACTGCTAATTTCATGAATGAGATAACAGATCTGGGTGATGCGAATGATCTTACAGTAGAAGAAACTGTTGCTACATTGACAAAGAAATATGACGGATATCATTTTCATCCAGCGGTCGAAGGTGTCTTTAATCCGTTCAGTGTATTGAATGTCCTGGAAAAACAGGATTTCAGTAATTACTGGTTTCAAACGGGAACTCCTACTTTCCTTATTAAACTTCTGAAGAAAAGCAATTATGATTTGCGTAGGATCATTGAAGGTGTCGAGTTACGTGCTTCGGCTTTCTCGGAATACAGGGTGGATGCCAATAACCCGATTCCGGTGATTTATCAAAGTGGCTACCTGACGATAAAAGATTATGATAAGGAGTTTCAGAATTATACGCTTCGTTTTCCCAATGAGGAAGTGGAATATGGCTTTCTGAATTTTATAGTACCTTTCTATACTCCGGTCTCGGATGATGAAAGCGGTTTTTATATCGAACAGTTTATACGTGAACTTCGCGCCGGGGAAACGGATGCGTTTCTGACGCGGCTGAAGGCTTTCTTTGCCGATTTTCCTTATGAGTTGAACGATCGGACAGAGCGCCATTATCAGGTAGTCTTCTATTTGGTGTTTAAGCTGATGGGGCAATTTTGTGATGCGGAGGTTCGCAGTGCCAGAGGGCGTGCGGATGCCGTGGTGAAAACGAAAGATTATATTTATGTTTTTGAGTTTAAACTGGATGGCAGTGCAGCAGATGCTGTTCGCCAGATCGACGAGAAAGGTTATCTGATCCCTTATGTGGCAGATAACCGTACTTTAATAAAAGTGGGTGTTTCTTTCAGTGCAGAAGAACGGAATATTTCAGAATGGATAACGATTGATTAATCATTTAGATTATGGGTACTACAATTGAAAATGCAATATTACCATTTAAGCTTCAGCAGTTTGTCGCTTTTATTATGGAGAAGAAAAGGTTTTCTCTAAAGGATGCTTTATGTTATTTATATGGTACGGAGCTGTATAATAAGCTGATGGATAGTTCGGCTAAGATGTGGTATTTGAGTACGCTTATTCTTTATGATATGTTGGAAAAAGAAAAGGTGGAGAAGAAGGAACGAGAGACAAAAGATTCGGCTGTATTATTGTTCCAGATATTCTGTATTGAGAACTATAAGGAAGAAAAGCATCTCTCTGCGGAAGAGACTTTGTCACTCTTCATCCAATATGATGTATTTGATTATTTACAGCAGGTATTTGAGATGTTGCATACACAGAGTCGCGAATATATAATATCGGAGGTCGCTACATATATTAAGAACAGAAAAAAGACAGGAAAATGAAATTATATCATGGATCCATCAATGCGGTGAAGAAGCCGAGCCTTTCGCGAGGACGAAAGAATACCGATTTTGGAAAAGGCTTTTATACGACTACCAGCTATGAGCAGGCCAGAAAGTGGTCCATCATTAAGAGAAATCGTGAAGTTGAGCCTGATAAAACTAAAGCTGTTGTTTCTGTTTATGAAGTTGATGATAATATTCTGAGTAAGGATTATCGTATCCGTCGCTTTAACGGGGCAACATTGGAGTGGTTGGAATTTGTTATTGGAAATCGGAAAGGGAATAAAACGGAACTATTCGATATGGTGATGGGACCGGTTGCCAATGATAAGTTATATGCGACCTTGTTGCTTTACGAACAAGGGACATTGACGGCTGATGCTACAATTGAACAGCTTAAAACTCATGCGCTTTTTGATCAACTTTCGTTTCATTCGACAGAAGCGCTTAAAGAACTCAGGTTCTTGTTTTCTGAAGAGGTCGAATGAAGTAAGGAATGGATCGGATTTTTAATCACATAAATTAAATACAGTATGGATACTCCCAGATACAAGACTATTATCAGTGTATTGAATTCTTCCAGTGAAGGGTTCGATGAATATATCGAGATGAGTAAAAGGATCAGTCTGTTTGTGGAAACCGACGGAGCCAGTGAACCGGAAGGAATGATGGAAGAGGGGTATATTGCGCAATATGCGGTATTGCAGGAAAAGCTTTATAAGGAAGCGTTGGAAAAGAAGAAGATCCTTTCGTGCTGACGCAGGAGGTGACAGTATAAATGTATAGGTAGTTATATTATTATGAAAAACAAATGGTTGTGTGTCTCTTTTAGTTTAGCATTGTTCGTTCAGGGGACTTTTTCTCAGAACGGGACTGTGAAAATGTGGTATGATGAACCCGCTGATGAATGGATGAAATCTTTGCCCATAGGGAATGGGCGGCTGAGTGGAATGGTGTTCGGGGGTGTTTCGAAAGAAACCGTTGCCCTGAATGAAATAACGCTCTGGTCCGGGCAGAAGAATGAAGTACAGGAAAAACCTTTTGGCAAGGAGGAACTCAGGAGCCTTCAGCAAATCTTCCTCGACGGAAAGCTGGAGGAGGGAAATGCGATCGCTTCGGAGAAGCTGGTCGGGTCTCCTGCATCGTTCGGTACGCACGTGCCTTTCGGTGATATAGAGCTGCTTTTCGGGCAGGGAAACGCTACGTTCAAAAATTACGATCGTTCCCTCGATCTCGCTACCGGGATCGCCTCCGTTTCTTATGAACAGGATGGGGTTACTTATACCCGCGAATATTTCTGCTCGAATCCGGCCAATGTAATGGTGATAAGGTTGACTGCTTCTCAGAAGGGGAGTCAGAATTTCGAGATACGCCTGAATCCCTTGCGTGAGTCTGTAATAACAACGGAGAAGGATGCGATCTGTTTTACCGGCCAGGTTTCTTTTCCGACCTTCGGTCCCGGAGGGGTTAATTTTTACGGGCAGGTAAAGGCTTTGGTAGAAGGGGGAAGTATCCGGCAAAATAAAGAAAGTTTGTCGGTGGAGAATGCCGACGAAGTGATTTTGATCGCTGACCTGCGAACCGATTTTGTTCCGGAGGATATGAAAGAAACGGCATTGTCTGCTTTGAACAGTGCAGAACAGAAAGGCTTCGATACACTTAAGCAGGAGCATCAGACTGATTTTGGCCGTTTATTCAACCGTGTCAGCCTCTCTCTGGGAAATGAAAAGAAAGAGTCGCTGCCTACTGACGAACGGTTGAAACTGCTGAAGGCAGGAGGGAATGATCCGGATTTGGTGGCTTTATACTTTCAATACGGTCGTTACCTGTTGATCTCCGCTTCGCGTGAAAACTCTCCGTTACCGGCTAACCTGCAAGGGGTATGGAACGATAATCTGGCGTGCAATATGGCCTGGACCTGCGATTATCACCTGGATATCAATACGCAGCAGAATTACTGGGCTGCCAACGTGGGTAATCTCTCCGAATGTAATGCTCCTTTGTTCAGATATATAGAATCGTTGGCAGGAGCAGGTGCCGAAACGGCCGATAAAGTATATGGTTGCGAAGGTTGGGTGGCGCATACCGTAGCTAATGTATGGAACTTCACGGCTCCGGGTTGGAGTACCGGTTGGGGGCTTCATCCGACAGGAGGAGCCTGGCTGGCTACGCATATCTGGGATTATTATTGTTTTACCAAAGATGAGATATTCCTGTTGAAGACCTATCCGGTTCTGAAACAGGCTGCTTTATTTTTCCTCGACTATATGACGGAAGATCCGGAAACCGGTTATTTGGTGACTGGTCCGTCCAACTCTCCCGAAAATAGTTTTGCATGGAACGGCAAGCAGTTTTCGACATCCATGATGCCAACCTGCGACAGGGTTATCGTACATGAATTGCTGAATGCTTGTCTGCATATTGCTGAGTTATTACAATTGGATGAAGAATTCAGGGGACGTGTGATCGCTGCGATCGATCGATTGCCTCCGTTTAAGATCGGTAAATACGGTCAGATCCAGGAATGGCAGGAAGACTATGAAGAAGCGATACCCAACCACCGGCATACAAGCCATTTATTGGCATTATATCCCTATTCACAGATTTCATTGGATAAGACTCCCGAACTGGCTAAAGCTGCTGCGGTGACTATCGACCGGCGTTTAAATTCCGGAAACTGGGAAGATGTGGAATGGAGTCGTGCCAATATGATTAACTTTTTTGCCCGTTTGAAAGACCGTACGAAAGCGCATGAAAGCGTTGTCGGTCTGATGAAGGACCTAAGCCGCGAGAATATGCTGACGATCTCTCCGAAAGGGATAGGCGGCGCACCGGTAGATATTTTTGTATTCGATGGAAATGAGGGTGGGGCGGCCGGTATTGCGGAGATGTTGCTGCAAAGCCATGAAGAGTATGTGGAATTATTGCCATGCTTGCCGGAAGAATGGAATAAGGGTAGTTTTAAAGGGCTTCGTGCACGTGGAGGATTTGAAGTCGATCTCTCCTGGACCGGGCAGACCGTGAAGCATGCACAGATAACAGCTACTGTCGATAATACGTTGAAACTGAAACTTCCGGAAAGGAACGGAAGGGAGAAATATTATAAGAACAAAAAAGAGATCGATCCGGTGACCTTGCCTTTCGGTATTGTACGGATCGATTTGCAGAAAGGCGATCTTTTCGAAGTGGCTTACGATTGACTAGACGCCTGGTGCCGGATTAATCCAGCATCAGGCTCATATAAGCTTCCCGGTGAGGGTATCCCATCACTATTCGTGTGAAAGTCTGGATATCCTGCTCTTTCAATAATTTTTCCGATACCGGTGCTTCCTTATGGGTAGACAGCCAGTGATGCATCAGCCGTTCCGTATCTATTACGCGGGCCATACCCATCGGGTGTGTTCCGGGAACTACGGGCGGTGTCTTATAGACGGCTTTCTTTACGTTGTTTTGCAAGGTGGCTTCCTGAAGCAGGAGGTTGGCAACCCGGTCGTCATCGTAAAAGAATTCCTTTATATAGAGTTGTTCGCTTGCTTCCGGTATTCCGGAGGTATGGTCGGGCGGAAGTACGAAAGCCATTCCGACAGGCTGTTCCTGTTCGTCGAGCGCGGTAAGCATTTGTCCGCCGGATAGTTGCAGGTCGCGCAGGATGGTGATAAAGTCATCCTTTGTGTGCAATATGCAACAGGGACGTTTGCGTATTTGGCGGTCGAAGTATTTATAAAGAAGGTCTATCGAAGGAACTTCGGGCGGAACAACCGTCAGCTTCGGTGCCCATACCGGCTCTGCAGGGCGGATATATGTCTCTTCAGAGTAGTCGAATGCCTCCGTATAACCTTGTTCACGGTAATAATCGAATAACCAGGGATCGGCCGGGATCAGTGCCGTAACGGCTACCGACCGGTATTTCATTTCCTCGAATGCGTTTTGGATGAGTTGTCTCATCAGGCCTTTTCCGCGCATAGAGGGTAGGGTGCAGGCTCCCGAAATATAAGCTACGGATATTTCCGTTCCATAGTATGTCATGGTGTAAGGCAGCATCTGAAGGGCAGACACCACCTGACCGTCCTTTTCTATCACCAGGGTATTTTCTTCTTTATATACCCGGTCGAAATAAAGGCGTATAAATTCTTCCGTATCATTAAACGAGAGACGCCACAGATCGATTACTTGTTGCTTGTTCATCTTTTTTATTGTTTTGCGTTTTCTTTATCGCGGCGTTCTTCTCTAATAGTATGACCGGGTTATAAGAAAGTTTTGCTTTGCGTAGTCCGGGGATACCCAAGTCTTCCTCCCGGTTGACATAGGTGAACTGTTCCGGCAACCGGGAAGCGAATTCCTGGTTGATAACCGTATAGGCCCCTTCGTAGTCGACATCGGCCTTTTCCACATGTACCCCGAAAGTATCGTGGTTGATCGGTGCTCCGAATGTAAAAGCTATTACTTTTCCGTCGACGAGCAGGGCACCTCCTAACAGTCCGAGTTCGTCGAAATGATTGAGGGCATAAGTCATGGAAATACGTTCGTAATTCAGATCTTCCGCGTCGTCTTCCGTACGGTTGGCTTTATACCAGGTACATTCCAGTTTCAGACACTGAGGGATTAGTTCCGGAGTGATAGAGGAATATTCGTACTCATATCTCTTCTTGAAATTGTTGATATGGTTGCGTTTGGACTGGAACTTCTTGCCTTTTAATAGTGCCAGGTCTTCACGCAGGTAGATATAGTCGAAATAATCCCGTTCAGGAATATAAAAGAATCCTCCGGGTAATGCCTTTTCAAGCATCTCTTTGGCATCGGGCGTCACCCCCAGCATACATAGCGGATGGCCGTGTTTCTGCGAATCGGCCTCCAACAGTTCCAACGCATGCCGCAGGTCGCCTTCTCCTGCCGGGGTCATGTAGACCATCCTGCTTTTATCTTCTATCAGGAAGCGGATCAGTAAAAATCCGTCGACTACGGCGAACTCTGTGTCGTACAGGAAACGCCAACTGCAAATGTTGGCGAACGAGTAATCGCAATTGCGATAATTATGAGGATAGGTAAAGGAGGTAATTGTCTCCTTATCCTCTATAGTAATTGGTTTAAAAGGAATCTTCATTGTTTTTCTTTTTGTCGTGCAAATATAAAACTAAAAAAGATGCACGAATGTTTAGAACGGAAATAATAATGGCAGTATAAAGACCATAATTACCCCCATGATGAGCTGCAGGGGAAGCCCTACTTTTACATAATCCATAAACGTATATTTACCGGCCGACATCACAAGTGCGTTCGGCGGAGTGGAGAATGGAGAAGCAAAACACATGCTGGCTCCGACTGTTACAGCTAGCAGGAACGGGTAGGGGCTTACACCTATGGCAATGGCCGATTGCAGGGCGATCGGGGCGACAAGGACAGCTGTTGCCGTGTTGCTGATGAACATGGTTAACAGTGAGGTCGTGAAATAGATTCCTGCCATTAAGACAAGCGGCCCGTAATTGCCCAATCCTCCTACCAACTTTTCAGAGATGAGCGAGGAGGCACCGGTCTTTTCCAACGCGAGCGACATCGGCAGCATGGCTGCGATCAGTACGATACTTTCCCAGTTGATCGTTTTGTAGGCATCTTCCACATTCCGGAAACAGCCTGTCAATACCATCAGGATGGCGGCAATAAGTACGGCCGCTACGGGAGGAATGGGGATAAAGTCGAACACCATAGCTGCGATCATCAGGGCCATGATACCGGCGGCAACGGGCGCTTTGTAGTCGAGGGTAACTTTGGAGGCCTCTTCGACAGGTTGCCCGAGTACCACCCATTGTGACTGTTTCTTGCTCATACGGGCGATATCGTCCCAGTTACCTTGTATCAGGAGGATATCTCCGGCATGCATCTTTATATCTTTTACATCGGACAGGATATATTCGTTTTTACGTTCTATCCCTAATATGTTGACTGAATATTTATCACGGAAACCGGAGTCTTTGACGGCTCGGTTGATCAGTTTGGAGTCGGGCATCAAGAGGACTTCGGCGATACCGATCTCGCGGACACTCAGTTTTTCCTGGTCGCCTGTAAATTCGGATACCTGCGACTCGGTGAGATCCAGGTGGTTCTCTTTGACAAACCTGTCGATGTTGTCGAAGTCGCCGAATACGTATAGGATATCTTCTTCATGGATTTCCGTATCGGGGCCTGCCAGTTTCTGATCGACCGTTTTCATGAAACGGCTTTGCGACGAGGATTTGCGTCTGATCTCCAGAATAGTAAGATTGTAGAGGCTCGTGATGTTGAGTTCCTGCAATTTCTTGTTACGTATCCGTGAGTCTTTATGTACCCGGACCCGGTATAGGTTATCGGAAAGGCTGTATTTGGTAGCCAACTCCTGCGGGGAACGGCCGGTGGCGACATCGTTTTTTTTGTTATCTTCTTTCTTCACCAGGAACCATTTGCTCAGTGGGATCAGGACGATGATACCGACTGTAATACAGACGATACCTATCGGGGTAAACGAAAAGAATGAAAGGTCGTTATAGCCTGCATTCGACAACGCTTCCTGTACCACAAGGTTCGGAGGCGTACCGATCAGCGTGGCCATACCTCCCATACTGCTGGCAAACGCAAGGGGCATAAGGAAACGGCCGGGATTGATATTGGCATTGACCGCCATACTGACAACGATCGGCAACATCAGGGCTACAGTCCCGGTGTTGCTGACAAATGCACCGATAAAAGCTGTAACCAGCATAATCAGTATAAATAGTTTGATCTCGCTGGTTCCTGCCAGATGGAGTATTTTACTACCGATCATCTTGGCCAGGCCTGTCTTGAAGATGGCTCCACCTACTACGAACAATCCGACCATCATAATGACGACGGAATTGGAAAAACCGGAGAGCGCTTCTTCCGGAGTCAGAATGTTGAATACCATTAATAGGACCAGCGCACAAAGAGCAACAAGGTCTGAACGGATCTTCCCGTTTACGAAAAAGAAGGCCGAAAGAGCCAGAATAATAAGAGTTGTTATCATAAAATGTTCTTAAGATGGTTTTAACTAAAGATAAAATCCTACTCTATAATAAACTAATAATGACGTTTATATGTTTACCCGATACTTAATTTATACGCTAAAAATAGTAATTAAAAAATGAAAACAGAAAGAATATTACCAGTTGATCTTTACAATACGGTGTCGACACCTGAGCTAACGCTTGAAAGTTCGCTGAAGATCCTATATGTAAAAGATGGTGAAAACTGTAAGTTGCTTCCGTTGGACTCGGGTACATTGGTCGTGATCTGTACCGGGGGAACTTTCAGTTGCCAGGCTATGCATCAGGTTTATGATGTAACTGCAGGGCAGCTTCTATTGGTTGCCAGTGATGATGTAACAGAAATAAAGTCTTTCCAGTCTACCGGGTTTACCGGTATAATCGTTTATGTATCCGAAGAGTTACTTATTAACCGGCAACGTCTTGTTTACCGCGATATCCCTTCTGACGAGATTGAAGAAACAAGAACTTATCTGAGGCTGATCGAATCGCAGGTCGAGCAGATGAAGGAGATGCGTGCTAAAGTGGTGGAGTCGCTGCTCCGGGCTTTGATCATAAATCTGCAACAGGGAAAATCGGTCTCGGAAGTGCCCAAAACAGAAAATTCACTCTTTTTTCAACAATTTGCGACCTTAATTAGCCGATATCATCATTCTCCTGCGTACTTTTACGCAGAAAAGTTAGGGATCACTTCGCAGGAACTGAATATCCGGTGTAAGCAAGGTGCGGGAATATCGGCTGCCGAATGGATCAGTGAGTTCGTATTGCTGGAAGCAAAAGACTTGTTGTCGAAAACCCGCCTGCGTCCTTCGCAGATTGCTACGATGCTGGGGTTTGCCAACCACGATACTTTTTCCCGTTGGTTCCGCAGGAATACGGGGGAGATCCCTACCGAATGGAGGTAATAATATATAACGTACAGGAATACCATGAATTTATCATTTGAAAACAGCAAGATCAAAGGAAAAGTTATTTTATCGGATTCGCTGGATACTAACCCGGCTTTATTGAAAGACAAAACATTATATAAGTTTATTTGGGTTGTTTCCGGTCGGCTTGAACTGGATGTCGACCATCAGACTGTCGTATTGAATGCGGGACAGTTGCTTACTTTGTCTCACTTGCATCATCTGGAATTTATCCGGGTGGACGGGACCTATCTGGCATTGATGTTCAATAGTAATTTCTATTGTATCTATGGTAACGATCATGAGGTTTCGTGCAACGGCCTGTTGTTTCACGGATCTTCGCATGTTGTGATTTTTGACCTGTCTGACGAAGAGCGGCGCAAGATCGATACGTTGACGGGTATTATGCGCGAGGAATTCGAGAGTCGTGACCATTTGCAGGACGAGATGCTTCGTGTTTTGCTGAAACGCTTTATTATATTATGTACGCGTGTGGCGGAAAATCGGCATGGGGTGAGACAAGAGAACGGGGTACAGTTCGAGACGATCCGTAAGTTCTATGTATTGGTCGACACCTGGTTCAAGGAAAAGAAGCAAGTACAGGAATATGCCGATATGTTGAATAAATCTCCCAAAACATTAGCCAACCTACTGGCTGCTTACCAACAACCTTCGGCTATCCGCATTATCCATAACCGGATACAGGCCGAAGCAGAACGTTTATTGCTTTATACTTCCAAAAGTTCTAAAGAGATCGCTCTGTCGTTAGGATTCGAAGATCAGGCAACTTTCAGCCGCTTCTTCAAAAATACGACGGGAATGAGTACGACTGAATACCGGAAGAAGAATAAGATCATCAAAGAATAGCCAAATCGCCAACTTTTCAGGAAAAATGAACATCCTTTTAACCGTCTGCATTCTTTACTTTTGTATCGTCAGCCTTTGCTATTAGGGCAGGGTGATAGACACGAATTATCAGAATATAGATAAAATTTTACGAACAATTAGGTTAAAACAGCTGTTCTATTTATAACTTAGTCTAAAAAAAGAGGAGGATTGTTGGATGAAAAAGTATGATGCAATTATCATTGGGTTTGGTAAAGCCGGTAAAACACTTGCCGCAGAGTTGGGAAACAGAGGCTGGAATGTCGCTATTATCGAGCGTTCGTCCGGAATGTACGGAGGAACCTGTATCAATATCGGTTGTATCCCGACGAAAAGGTTGGTGCATATGTCGAAAGTCATATCCTACCGTAAACCATCTTCCTTCGAACAGTATGCCGAAGAGTTCCGCCAGGCAATTGCCGGAAAAAGGGAACTTACTTCTCTGCTGCGTAAAAAGAATTTCGACAATCTCGACTCGAAAGACACAGTGACTGTCTATACAGGAATCGCCTCTTTCCGTTCCCCTCATGAAATAGAAGTAAAAGCAGGCGAAGAAACCCTCCTCCTGGAAGGCAAAAAGATATTTATCAATACGGGAGCATCTACTATCATCCCGCCCATCAAAGGTATAGAAGGAAATCCGTTTGTCTATACCAGTACCTCGATCATGGAATTAGATAAACTACCCCGCCGGCTGGTGATTGTCGGAGGTGGTTATATCGGTCTGGAATTTGCATCTATGTTTGCCGGTTTCGGTTCGGAAGTGATCGTATTGGAAGGCGGAGACAAGTTTATCGCCCGTGAGGACCGCGACATTGCCGATGCGGTAAAAACGGTACTCGAAAAGAAAGGAATCACTATTCATTTGAATGCTTTGGTACAGTCGATTGAACACAATGACACCGGAGCTGTTATAACATATAAAGAGAAAGAAGGAAACGAAGTACAACTTCCCGCCGACGCAGTATTGCTGGCTACCGGACGTCGTCCGAACACCACAGACCTGCATCCGGAAGCTGCGGGGATAGAGATCTCCGACCGGGGAGCCGTTATTGTGGACGATCATCTGCGCACCAATGTTCCGAATATATGGGCAATGGGCGATGTGACCGGCGGTCTTCAATTTACCTATATTTCTCTGGACGATTATCGCGTGATAAAAGACCAGTTGTTCGGCAACGGACAGCGTACGAAGGATGACCGTGTGGCGGTTGCCTATTCGGTATTTATCGATCCACCGCTGTCACGCATCGGGATGGGAGAGGAAGAGGCGCTGCGTTCCGGAAGGAAAATAAGCATTGCGCGGATTCCGGCTGCTGCATTCCCGCGGACACGTACCTTCGAACAGACGGACGGCCTATTGAAAGCGATCGTCGATACGGAAACCGGCGAGATACTGGGATGTACACTTTTCTGTGCCGAGTCGACAGAGGTGATCAACACCGTATCGCTTGCCATACGTGCCGGAAAAGATTATACATTTTTGCGGGATAGTATTTATACACACCCGTCGATGAGCGAATCGCTGAACGATTTGTTCGCATTGATAAAATAGTAAAAACAAAATATAAAATAGAAAAGAACATGAAAAAAGCAGATATCGGACTGATCGGTCTCGCCGTAATGGGGGAGAACCTGGCTCTGAATATGGAAAGCAAAGGTTTTACCGTTGCTGTATATAATCGTAACTTTCCCGGTGAGGAAGGAGTAGTGGACCGTTTTGTGAATGGCCGTGGTAAAGGCAAGAATTTTATCGCCACCCATTCGATCGAAGAACTGACGGAGGCTGTAAAGCGTCCGCGCATCATTATGATGATGATCAAGGCCGGTGCACCGGTCGACGAAATGATTGAACAACTATTGCCTTATATGTCGCCGGGCGATGTAATCATCGACGGAGGTAACTCAGACTTTCACGATACGGAACGCCGCGTGAAGGAAGTGGAAGCAAAAGGTCTGTACTTTATAGGTTCGGGCATTTCCGGCGGAGAAGAAGGGGCGCTTCACGGTCCTTCTGTAATGCCCGGAGGTTCTCCCGAAGCATGGCCGATTGTAAAGGATATCCTGCAAGGTATTGCAGCCAAGCTGGATGACGGTACTCCTTGCTGCCAGTGGATCGGACGCGGTGGAGCCGGACATTTTGTAAAAATGGTCCATAACGGTATCGAATATGGGGATATGCAATTGATCTCTGAAGCGTACTCATTGTTGAAAAACCGGAAAGGACTCGACAATGATGAAATGTCGGTCGTATTCGAGGAATGGAATAAAGGGGAACTGGATAGCTTCCTGATCGAGATCACAAAGAATATCCTTCGTTTCCGTGATGAAGACGGCAAGCCGTTGCTGGATAAAATACTGGATGTGGCCGGACAAAAGGGAACAGGAAAGTGGAGTGCTATCGCTGCTATGGATGAGAGCGATCCGCTGACTTTGATCACGGAAGCCGTATATGCCCGTCTGCTGTCGGCTCTTTATATTGAACGCGAAAAAGCATCCGGTTTGTATCCCGAACCTGTCGAGTTGGGAGAGAACCTGTTCGTCGAAGAAATACGTCAGGCCTTGTATGCTTCCAAACTGATCTCGTATGCCCAGGGATTCTCTTTGATACGCCGCGCCTCCGAGCATTATGGTTGGGATCTGGATTACGGAACTATTGCACAGATCTGGCGTAAGGGATGTATCATCCGCTCCGTCTTCCTGCAGAAGATAACGGAAGCATACCGCAAGAATCCGAAGTTGGAGAACCTGTTGTTCGACGACTTTTTCCGTACAAAAATACAGAAAGCGTTACCTTCCTGGCGTAAAGTCGTTGCCGAAGGAGCCTTAAGTGGAGTGGCTTTACCGGCTATGAGTTCTGCTTTGAGTTATTTCGACGGGTTGCGTACCATGCATTCGGCTGCCAACCTGATCCAGGCACAGCGTGATTACTTCGGAGCCCATACCTATGAAAGAACCGACCGCGAACGTGGCCTCTTCTTCCATACCAACTGGACGGGTGAAGGTGGAAATACCGTTTCCGGGACTTATAATGCTTAACAAGTGGAGGATGTAAGGATGAACAGACCAAATGATCAGTTACTTGTTATTTTCGGAGCATCGGGCGACCTGACAGGCCGCAAGTTGCTTCCTGCACTTTTTGAATTGCACGTCAGCAATATGTTACCTGAACATTTTGCGATACTGGGTGCTGCGCGCACCGCGTTTACGGATGAAGAGTTCCGTGCCGAACAACGTAAACATATCCTGGAAGCACGGGGTAATAAGGAAACGAACAGTGAAGATCTGGATAAATTTCTTCAGATACTTTTCTACCTGGCATTCGATTCAACCAATACCGCCGAATATGTGAAACTGAAAGACCGTATCCATCTTTTGCAGCAGGAGGAACATCTTCCCGACAAGGTGATCTATTACCTTGCCACGCCGCCGTTGATGTACGAACTGGTTCCGAAATATCTTCAGGAGAATGGAATGAATGTTGCCGCTTCGGAAGACGGTTGGCGCCGCGTAATCGTGGAGAAGCCTTTCGGTACGAGCCTGGATACTGCACAGCAACTGAATCAGCATCTGTGCCGTATTTTCGATGAGAAGGAGATTTACCGGATCGACCATTATCTGGGAAAAGAGACCGTACAGAACATCCTGGTACTTCGCTTTTCGAACGGTATATTCGAACCGCTGTGGAACCGGAACTATGTCGACTCGATCGAGATCAGTGCCTCAGAAACGCTGGGTGTGGAGAACCGGGGTAAGTATTATGATGGTGCCGGTGCCTTGCGTGACATGATACAGAACCATCTGATGCAATTGATGGCCTTTGCGGCAATGGAGTCACCTTCCGTATTCGACCCGGAGTCGATTCGCGACGAGATCGTGAAGGTCTTCCGTTCGATCCGTCCTTATACGATCCGTGAGATAAACGAATGGGTGGTACGAGGACAGTACGAGGGATATCGGGAAGAAAAGAACGTTGCTCCCGATTCGAATACGGAGACGTATGTCGGTATGAAGTTTTTTATCGATAACTGGCGGTGGAGCGGTGTGCCGTTCTATTTCTTTACCGGGAAGAAGTTGCCGGAAAAGTCGTCGGAGATCGTTATCCATTTCAAATCGACTCCGCACCAATTGTTTGCCGGACAATGTTCGGGTAGTTCCTGTAATAAGTTGGTGATCCGTATCCAGCCCGACGAAAGCATCACGTTACGTTTCGGACTGAAGATGCCTGGTGCCGGATTTACGGTAAAGCAAGTCGGTATGGAGTTCCGTTACGACTCATTGTCTAAGACTCATTTGCCGGATGCCTATGAGCGTTTGTTATTAGATGCTATGCTGGGAGATTCTACCTTGTATGCACGTAGCGATGCATTGGAGGCTAGTTGGCGTTTTATCGATCCGATCTTGCATCATTGGAAAGAAGAAGGGTCGAAGCGATTGTTTTTCTATGAACCGGGACAGAACGGACCGATAGAAAGAATGATGTTAGGTGCAGACTCCATGGGGGCTCCCTGTGATTCATGCGGCTAATTAATAAAAAGGAATATTGCGTATGAAAGTTGAAAATTATAAAGATAGTAAAGACGCTCTGAGGGCTTTGACCAGCCAGTTGATGGATTATATGGCCCGTAAAGATGATCAGAAACCGTTTAACCTCGCTCTTTCGGGCGGGGAAACGGCAAAGAAGATGTTTGCCCTCTGGGCTGATGAATACAAGGATAAGGTAGATTGGGACAATCTGCGCTTTTTCTGGGTGGACGAACGTTGTGTAGCCCCGACTGATCCGGATAGTAACTTCGGACATGCGAACAGGTTACTGTTTGAACCTTTGCAGATCCCCAGGGATCATATCCATCGCATTCATGGTGAGGTGGAACCCGGTACGGAGGCTATGCGTTATTCGCGTATCGTAAAGGAATATTTACCCCGTCACGGGCAGTTCCCTTATTTCGATTGTATCATTCTGGGAATAGGAGGCGATTCACACACTGCTTCAATTTTCCCTGATAACCTTCCGTTGCTGACGGATAGCCGAAACTACGCCGTCTCCCAGCATCCTGAAACCGGACAGTTCCGTATTACAATGACCGGTCCGATCATATTGAATGGTTCACCGTTGCTTGTACCGGTTTTGGGTGCAGGTAAGGAAGCTGCAATAGAAGAGTTGAAACAGGGTTATTCGCTGGCGAATGCAACCCCGGCTGCGTATATTTTATCGCATGCGGTAGATTCGATTCTGTATACTACGTTGTAGTTTTTGATAATTCCGGCAACAATTCCTTTTCCAGTTTTGTTTATTTATTGTATTAACTAATTAAAATCAATGGTTATGACAAAAATAATGAAAACTTTGTGGGACGAGAGTGCCGAGTTAACAGATGAAGCGATGTCTACCGACAACTCTATGTTGGGAAATACGTATACTTCCGGAGATGTTAAAGATGTAACAGAAACCATCGAAGGTGGTAATCAGGAAGCTGACGACTTTAATGAAAAAGACGAAGTCGTATAAGATTTAATTCCGGGAAAGATCACGCACGTGGACGCAGACCCTTTACCAAACGCATGTACCCCTTTACATACGCATGTATCCCTTTTTAAAAAGTTCATTGCTCTGACCTTTTCCGGAATTTCTCTATTTATCTTGTTTTCCCTTATAGCTTTTTTTTAAGCGTGAAGAAGAAAGTGACTCCCTTTCCCGGGCTACTTTTCGCTGAAATCTGGCCTTTGTGGAAGTTGACACCATTCTTCACGATCGATAATCCCAGACCTGTTCCACCTACTTTGCGGCTTCGTCCTTTGTCTACACGATAGAAGCGTTCAAAAATACGGTTAATATGCTCTTCCGGAATGCCGGTACCATTATCGGCAAAGCTGAAATAATAGAATTTAGGATCTTCTTTATAGCAGTTTATCGTGATCTTGCATCCTTCTCCTGCATACGCAATTGCATTATCATATAAGTTCCGGAAGATGGAATATAACAATGAGTAATTTCCATAAATGGTCGGATTGCCGGGTAAGATGATTTCGGAGGTGATATGTTTCTCTTCCATTTCTTTCGAACATTCCTTTTGTATTTCATTGATCAGTTTCGGAATATTCGTATCTGCCAGGTCGAATAGCTCAGAAGCCTCATCTAATCGGTTCAATACGGATATATCGCGTAATAATCCGGTCAGGCGAGTACTTTGTGAGTAACAGCGCTCAAGAAAGAACTGGCGTTTGTCGTTTGCCAGTTCCGGATTGCTGATGATGGTTTCGAGATATCCTTGTATACTGCTGACAGGGGTTTTCAGCTCATGGGCTACATTTTGTGTAAGCTGGCGTTTCATCCTGCTTTCTTCTTCCTGACGAGATATATCGTTGATCGAGATTTCATAACTGTTATCCAGGAACAGGATGCATTCGATAAGGAATATCTTACCATTTTTATCGATTGTGGCAGATTCGCGTAATACTTTCCGCTTACGGTTTGTATTGGGGATATTTTTGTTCAGGAATGTTTTGATAGGTTCTAACTCCTGAATGTCTATCACTTCTTCTGCCTGACGGATCTGGCTGTCGGAAAGCACGTTTGAGAACTGGATGAAAAGAATATTTGAGAGGATTTCTTTTCCTTCTGCCGTGAACATGGCAAATCCTTCTTTTGCGTACTGAAAATGTTTGATCAGCTTCTCCCGTTCCATAGAAAGCTCATCTTTTGCTTTTTGTTGACGGTGGTATAATGTGATGATATTTCTGGATATATCGCCCAGTTCATCATTCGGGAACATGTAATCGGTTTCCGGTATTCTGTCTTTTTCTATATTCAGGGCAAAGTCCCGAAGTTTGGATATCGTACGGCCGATGCTAAAAGTAAAGCGGGAGAGTACAAAGAAGAAGATCAGGGTCATCAATATCATGAAATAGATGAAATCCTTATCGGTCGACAGTGCATTTTGCACATACGGATCGTAAGGCAATGCGGAGCGGTAAATATAGCCACCTATATTGCTGGCCGAATAAAAGTATCTTCTTCCGTTTGATCCGGATGTACGGATAGCAAAGCCTTCATTATAAAGACGGGCTTTACGTACTTCGCTACGGTCGTTATGGTTGTTGAATTCTTCAGTCCCGCTGTTGTCAAATAAGACTTTTCCTTCAGGGTTGATAATCGTTACCCGCAGATCTTTTTGCGGAATATCTTCAATGAACTGTTTTACGTTTTTGTCTATGTCGGCACTTTGCTGCTGTGTACGTCGGAATAGCTGGTAATTATAGTTACTTAATACATTATTCAACTTCTCCTGCGAGAATTCACGTTCCCGTTGATATTGAAATAACAGGAAACAAACCGTGAATCCCAGAAACATCACGAAAATAGACCAGAACAACCGTTGACTGAACGGTATTCTGCTCTTCATATTATCTACTTTTACCATAATTCAAATAAAGGGTATTAGCATTCAAAACAATAACCGAAGCCCAGGCGGGTCACGATATTCTTTCCGTAAGAGCCGATCTTTTTCCGTAGCCGGGTGATGTTTACATCGATGGTACGGTCCAATACGTATACTTCATCTTTCCAGATGCGTGACAGAATCTCTTCGCGTGAAAATACATTCCCTTTGTTTTCCAGTAACAGTTTCAATATTTCAAACTCCTTTTTGGTCAAAGGGATTTCTTTCCCATCGACAGACGCTTTGATGCGTTTGGTATCGAGGGCCAGTGTCTCGTATTCGAGCAGTTCGTTAGCCGTAGTTTTATCTTTTTCTGCTGTTCTGCGTAACACCGCTTTAACGCGTGCGACAACCTGGCGGATGGAAAACGGTTTTGAAATATAGTCGTCTGCTCCCAGGTTAAAACCGGTCAGCATATCGTTTTCCGTATCTTTCGCTGTCAGGAAGATGATTGGAACATTGGCTGTATTTTCATCTTTCCGTAAAATACTTGCCATTTTGAATCCGGAGATTTCTCCCATCATCACATCGAGCAGTAGTAGTTGATATACGGATAGGTCTTTTTTGAGTGCTTCTTCCGCACTGAAAGCGGTATCTACTTCATATCCTTCTATTTCCAGATTGAATTTGAGGATTTCGCACAAGTCCTCTTCGTCGTCCACAACAAGAATTCGGGGCATGTCCATAGTCTTTTCTATTTAATTGAAATGAAAAACTCATTTCATTGTTTACAAATTTAATTATTTTCCTGCAAAGGAACGCTATTGTTGTTTCGGATGAATGAAATAGATGTTACATTTCTGTTAAGATGGAGATTTGTTTCAAACGTAATTTACTAGAGATACTTGTTCAGAAGGGGGTTGAGCGATTATGATTTTTACTCATAAACTCAAATCCGATAGATGGTGTATTGTTATCAGGTGACATCTACTATTGTCATATGACAACGCGTCTGTTGTCACTTTAAAACTTATTGTATCTTTTGATTGTATTGATGTTTAGTGTTTATTTGCAACGTGATTTACGAATAAGTTAAATCTAAACTCTGTGATTTCTCCACTCAAGTGAGTTCTTCATTTCTTTAAGACAGGTATGCTACTTGTTGAAAAAATATACCAATCGTTTTATTAACAGACTAAATTTATTACAATGGAAAAGAATTTTGATGTAATTTTTTCACAGATTCAAAAGTCTCTGGAAGATCAACTGGCAGAAAAGAGTGTAAGTGAAACCACTGTTGAACAAGCAGTAAATGGTGGTGGTACTATTCCGTTTGAACTGGGGCGTAGAACAGGATAAAATACCTTTTTCTGTGCGTGTCTATGTATCAGAACGTGAAGATGCTTAATTCTAAGCATGAGAAATTTTTAGGTTTGGGTGTTTGGATGGATATTAGCAAATAAAAAAGTCTACTTTCACAAGTAGACTTTTTAATTCTTATAATGACCAATACCTTAACCTTAAACGAGAGGCCTAAGCCTCGAATATTACTTTGTGACAAATATATATATACTTTTTGATAAATGCAAGCGCTATCGCCTTTTTTTCAAGATGTATGTAAAAATGATAATGACTGGTTTCTACAAAAACAGGTGAAAGTGAAACGAAAGTGTAATTTAATAGTAAAAGGAATGTCATTTTGATCCTGATATATCATAAATTAGAATGTTTTAAAAGTAAATATTCGCTGCTTTTCAAAGAAAAATATTATATTTGTAGACAAGTGTAAAAGTCTGAGCTTCTTCATCTGTTGTTTGTGATTCAGGAATAAACTATCCTTGTATATTATATAATGTAATCCGTCTGTCTGAATAAGTGCTCTGAGACTTGAATTATTCTAATCTATCTAAAAAGCAGTGATGTTTATGATTAAAAGAAAAGAACTAACGTACGACAATTCTTATTTACTGAAAGTGTTTAACAGAGATTTTCCTCATTTGATAGCAATGGCGGAAGAGAGCCGGAGCGTGGAGCTGTTCAGAGAAGCTCTTCGTTCTTTTGTCTCTTCACGGCTAGATACGGGTGAGGGGGGCAGTAATATGGGGAATGCCGTGGCGAAGCGTATTTTACTTTTATTGGATTATGATGAGACGACGGTAGATGAACTCTCAACCGGTGAGGAACTGTCGATACATACCTTTACCTATTTCTGGCAATTACTGACCGGGAAACTTACTGATAATGTATCACCCGATCTTTTCATCGATTTGTATCATCAGTTTATGTTACTGGAGCATCCGGAAGAAATTGTTCCTGATCGCTCGCAGGTAAAACGGCAAATGAGTCGTTGGCCGACAGGGTTGGATGAGGAAGTGATAGCCGTTCGTGAAGCGAATAAAGATCGGATAATCAGAAGACTGATCCGTAAAATAGAACGTCGTAATGCACCATCGTCCCGATATCAGTTTACTCCGGAAATGACAGAGGAGGAAAAATATGATCAGGTGAAGGAATGGTGGAATACGGCACGTTTTCATTTAGCGCTGGCTATCAAAAGCCCGAAGGAACTAAATTATTTTCTGGGCGATTCCCTGTCAGAGGAGATGATGCAATTGCTGAGCCATGCCCGGAAAAAAGGCATGCCGTTCTTTGTCACTCCCTACTATTTGTCGTTGCTTAATCCGGGAAAAGAGGGATATGATGATGAGACAATCCGGTCGTATGTCTTGTATTCGGAAGAACTGGTGGAGACATACGGAAGTATCAAAGCGTGGGAAAAAGAGGATATAGTAGTACCCGGGCAACCCAATGCTGCCGGGTGGTTGTTGCCCGAAGGGCATAATATCCATCGTCGTTATCCTGAAGTTGCTATCCTGATACCGGATTCGATGGGCCGGGCTTGTGGAGGGCTATGTGCTTCCTGTCAGCGAATGTACGATTTTCAAAGTGAACGTTTGAATTTTGATTTCGAAGCATTAAAAGCAAAAGAAAGCTGGGATAAGAAATTGCGCCGGTTGATGCATTATTTTGAGGAGGATGCCCAGTTAAGAGATATCCTGATTACCGGGGGAGATGCGCTGATGAGTCAGAATGCAACACTACGCAAGATATTGGAAGCCGTATATAAAATGGCAGTTCGTAAACGGAAAGCCAATGAAGAACGTCCGGAAGGTGAAAAATATGCTGAGTTGCAACGTGTACGTTTGGGATCGCGTTTGCTCGCTTATCTTCCGTTGCGTATAACGGACGAACTGGTAGCCATTCTAAAAGAGTTTAAAGACAAAGCTTCTACGGTTGGTGTTTCCCAGTTTATTATCCAGACCCATTTCCAGTCTCCTTTAGAAGTAACTCCCGAGGCTAAACGAGCCATACAAGCGATCCTTGATGCCGGATGGGTCATTACCAACCAGTTGGTTTATACGGTAGCTGCATCCCGGCGGGGGCATACGGCTAAGTTACGCCAGACTTTGAATTCGGTAGGGATCATTTGTTATTATACCTTCTCCGTGAAAGGCTTTAACGAAAATTATGCCGTGTTTACACCTAATAGCCGTTCGTTGCAGGAACAATACGAAGAGAAGGCATTCGGTCACATTCCAGAAGATAAACTGGAGGAACTGGATAATATAGTAACGAATAAGCGTCCGTTGGGCAAAAAGTTGATAGGTTTCCTTAGAGACAATCATTTATTATTTGCAGCAACCGACCGGAGTGTATTGAATTTGCCGGCAATCGGAAAAAGCATGACATTTAAAACGGTAGGATTTACGGCAGAAGGCAAGCGTATCCTGAAGTTCGACCATGATACCGGTCGTCGGCACAGCCCGATCATTCATCAGATGGGAGAGGTATTTATTGTCGAGAATAAATCGGTTGCGGCCTATCTTCGGCAGTTGGAAGAATTGGGAGAGGATGTGAAAGAATACCGTAGTATCTGGAATTATTGCGAAGGTGTCACGGAACCACGTTTCAGTTTATATGAATATCCCGGTTATCCTTTTGCGATCACAGAAAAGATGACAAATCTTGAACTTGAAAACGAGTAAAAGTGTATCTTTGTTCCTGCTAAACCAATAAAGAAATGATACAAAACGAAAGAGAGATACGACACGAACATGTGTTAGCTGTTGTCCGTCAGATGATGACGGCTGCCCGGACGGCTCCGAAAGGGAAAGGTGTTGACATTATAGAGATTGCAATGGTAACGGGTGATGATATCCGGCATCTGTCTGAAGAGATGTTGAAGGTTGCCGCTGAGACAGGATTAAAGTTTTTCTTACGTGATGCGGATAACATCCTGAGCGCCGAGGCTGTTGTGATACTCGGCACGCGTCAGCAGGTACAAGGACTGAATTGTGCACATTGCGGATATGATACTTGTGTAGAGAAACCGGCAGAAGTTCCGTGTGCTATTAATTCCGTAGATTTGGGTATTGCAATCGGATCAGCTTGTGCTACGGCTTCCGACCTGCGTTTGGATACGCGTGTCATGTTTAGTGCCGGCCTGGCTGCACAGCGTTTGGGATGGCTCGGTGAAGACAGTAAATGTGTGATGGCTATCCCGGTCAGTGCCTCTTCAAAAAATCCGTTCTTTGATCGTAAGCCTAAAGAACAACCTGTGAAGTAATTAGCTGGATTTTGGACAAATAACAAGATTATTCTATGATAAAGTTTGAAAACAAACTTGAACTTCGTTATTCTTTTAACGATAAGTCCAGCTATATGGACGCGATGATCAAACACCGTTGTGAGAAAGAAATACTTTCCATGATCCGTGTATTGGCTGATATGCTGGATGTGAAGATGACTGCCCATTGCGAACCTGTTCCACTGGCAGGTGGATATCGGGTCGTATGGCCGATAGCTGGCGAAAGTCCGCGTGCTATTTCCATTGTATTGAATATATTGATGCAGGTTCTGTCACGTCCGACCTTGTCGGTAGGGGGACAACCCATTGCCGACCGGACGAATGCCGATGAAGAGAATATGCAAAAAGAAATATTACTCCTGAAACGTTCGCTCAAATTGAAAGATCCGGGTGCCCGAATCCCTCATGAACTTATAGAGTTACTGTCCTCATGGCCTAAGTTCAGTAAGTGTAAATCCAATTTTTATGAAGCGTTGAAGGGATATCCCAAGGTGACAAAGATAAATGTACGCGAATTGAATGCAAATAACGGCAGCCGTTCCGGTTCGCTGGAAGTAAAACGTGAGCAGTTCGATTACTTTATCCTGCGTTCGGACGATCTGCCTACCATCAAAGATAATAAAGCGACGATAGAAATTATTTCGCCTGTATTGAAAGATAGCCGTTATCGTTGGAAGGGTATCTATAATAAAGGAGGCGAGACGATCGACTTTTATATGTGCGACGAAGAATTCAAGAAACAGATGTTCGATGAAAAGATCTCTTTCACCAGCGGTATGTGTATCGACTGCGTATTGGAGATTGCACGTAAGTTAAGTGAATTGGGTGAAACGATCAATGTCAGCTATACGGTGACTACCGTGATTCGTACCCGTTTCGATAAACTTGAAATCGTTACCCCACAGGGCAAGCGTCATCTGCGCAAGCTGGAGGCGGAGAAGAAACAACTTACACTCGACTTATTTGGCTAACTTTTCCTATCTTTACGCCAAATCTTAAAGATGTATGGCTAAGACAAAAACAGTATATGTCTGCTCCAATTGTGGAGCAGACTCTCCTAAATGGGTCGGTAAATGTCCTAATTGCGGCGAATGGAACACGTATGTGGAAGAAATCGTCGCCACCAAAGAACCCTCGGCAAAACGTATTATTCCAGGAATAACTGATAACGAGAAAGTGCGTCCGGTCTTATTACGCGATATCACGTCCGAAGAAGAATCCCGTATCGATTTGAAGGATGAAGAGTTGAACCGTGTCCTCGGTGGGGGGCTGGTGAAAGGATCGCTGGTACTGATCGGTGGTGAACCGGGTATCGGCAAGTCAACTTTGGTGTTGCAGACCGTCTTGGGGCTGAACGGGCTGAAAACATTATATGTTTCGGGTGAGGAAAGCAGTCGGCAGCTTAAACTTCGTGCCGACCGTCTGGCTCATGAAAATCCGGACTGTTTTATCTTATGCGAGACAAACCTGGAACAGATATTTGTACAGGCTCGTAACGTGCAACCGGATTTAATGATCATCGACTCTATCCAGACTATCTATACCGAGATTGTGGAATCGTCTCCCGGTAGTGTCTCCCAGGTGCGTGAATGTAGCGCCGCTATCCTGAAATATGCTAAAGAAAGTGGTGTGCCTGTTTTGCTGATCGGTCATATTAATAAGGAAGGAAGTATTGCCGGGCCAAAAGTCCTGGAACATATTGTCGATACAGTGCTTCAGTTTGAAGGCGACCAACATTATATGTACCGTATTCTGCGCAGTATTAAAAACCGTTTCGGTAGTACGGCTGAATTGGGTATCTATGAAATGAGGCAGAATGGTTTACGTGAAGTAAGCAATCCGTCGGAATTATTGTTGACCCAAAATCATGAGGGGCTGAGTGGGGTGACGATCGCCGCTGCGATCGAAGGGATTCGTCCTTTCCTGATCGAGACTCAGGCATTAGTAAGTTCTGCTGTTTACGGTACGCCGCAACGCAGCGCAACGGGATTCGATCTGCGACGAATGAATATGTTGCTGGCAGTTCTTGAAAAACGTGCCGGATTTAAATTGATACAAAAGGATGTGTTTCTGAATATTGCCGGTGGTTTAAAGGTAAATGACCCTGCTATTGACTTAGCTGTTATCAGTGCCGTACTTTCATCGAGTCTCGATATCAGTATCGAGCAAGGTGTATGTATGTGTGGCGAGGTCGGTTTATCGGGTGAGATTCGTCCGGTCAACCGTATCGAGCAACGTATCCTGGAAGCGGAGAAGCTAGGTTTTTCGCGTATAATCATTCCTCATAATAACCTGAAAGGTTTCGATACCGCTAAATGTAAAATACAGATTATACAGGTGAAGAAAGTGGAAGAGGCTTTCCGTCATCTGTTTGGATAATCGTTTTCTCTTTATAACAAGTAAATAATGATACAAGAATTACAACTCCGCATTCTGCCGGAAGAAGCAGTCAATGAGCAATCCCTGAAACAAGTCGTTGCACGGGAAACCGGTTCCCCTCTCAAAGATATACAAGCAGTACGGTTATTGAAACGTTCGATCGATGCCCGTCAGCGTACGATTTATGTAAATGTTAAACTGCGTATATTTATTAATGAGCAGCCGGAAGAGGCAGAATACCAGTCGGTGGAATATAAAGATGTATCAAGCGGTAAACCTGTGATTGTGGTTGGTGCCGGCCCCGGAGGACTGTTTGCCGCTCTGCGTCTGATTGAACTAGGCTTGCGCCCTGTTATCATAGAACGTGGTAAGAATGTTCGCGATCGAAAGAAGGATATTGCATTGATCAGTCGTGAGCATGTCGTGAACAGTGAATCGAATTACAGTTTCGGTGAAGGTGGTGCCGGGGCTTATTCGGATGGTAAGTTATATACCCGCAGTAAGAAACGCGGTTCAGTAGATAAGATTCTGAATGTTTTTTGTCAGCATGGTGCCAGTACCTCGATCCTGGCAGATGCCCATCCTCATATAGGAACGGATAAACTGCCCCGTGTGATAGAAAATATCCGTGAGCAGATCATCCGTTGTGGCGGTGAAGTTCATTTCGAAACCCGTATGGATGCTCTGATCCTGAAAGACAATGAAGTTGTCGGTATTGAAACCAATACAGGAAAGACCTTTCTTGGCCCGGTTATCCTGGCAACTGGTCATTCGGCCCGTGATGTTTATCGATATCTTTATGAGCAAAAGATCCCTATCGAAGCTAAAGGAATTGCCGTGGGTGTTCGTTTGGAACATCCGCAGGAGCTGATCGACCAAATTCAGTATCACCGTAGAGAGGGGAGAGGAAAGTATCTTCCGGCTGCCGAATATAGCTTTGTTACGCAGGCAAGCGGAAGAGGTGTGTATTCTTTCTGTATGTGTCCCGGTGGATTTGTCGTTCCGGCGGCAAGCGGTCCGAAACAAGTTGTTGTAAACGGTATGTCGCCGTCTAACCGAGGTTCGCGCTGGTCGAATTCCGGAATGGTGGTAGAGATCCGACCTGAAGATTATCCGGAACTGATGAAACATGAAGAGATAAAGGTCCCTGCCGATTCGCCTTTAGCATTGATGGCTTTTCAGGAAAGGCTGGAAGAAGTATGTTGGCTGAACGGTGGTATGAAACAGACAGCACCAGCCCAACGTATGAACGACTTTGTTACGAAGAAAAACTCGTTCGACTTGCCGGAGTCTTCCTATACACCCGGTTTGTTGGCTTCACCGCTTCATTTCTGGATGCCGGAGTTTGTAACCAGTCGCCTGCGCGATGGTTTTCGTCATTTTGGCAAGACATCGAAAGGTTTCCTGACCAATGAAGCTCTGATGATAGGAGTGGAGACACGTACGTCTTCCCCTGTTCGCATCCTTCGTGATCGCGATACGTATCAGCATATTACTCTAAAAGGACTTTTCCCTTGTGGGGAAGGAGCAGGCTATGCCGGAGGGATTGTCTCTGCCGCTATTGATGGGGAACGTTGTGCGGAAGGAGTTGCCGCGATGGAGACGCAGTCTTAATAGAACTACGTTAGTTGTGGGAGCAAATATATAAATAATTTGTTACAGCCAAGGCTTTGTATTCAATAAATTGCTAAAAAAGTATTAGGGGACGCTGATAGCGCAGACAAGCGCAGAGTTACGCAGATTTTAATTAATTATCTGTGTGACTCTGCGCTTGTCTGCATCATCTGCGTCCCCTAATTCGTACGTAGTTCTATTAAAACAAAGTCAATACAGCCCATGAATTGTGAAAGCTTGAAACTCACCCGGATAAATTCGAGTAGTAAAAGATGGAATGATGCTAAAAACATGTTTTTCCCTTCGAAAATTTACTCTATTTCTACCTGGCTTACATCGTCTATCTCTCTTTATAGCAGGATAATAACTTTGCTTTTTGTGTTGTTTCTATCCATTCCTGCGTATCTGAATGCACAACCGGGACTGGAAGGGACGGTACAAATCCGAGTAAATGACCCTTCGGTAACTGTCACGGTAAATAAGCCAACGGCTCGTATAGGAGAGACGGTGACTATTACCTTGGATGGTTTGACGGGTGGAAAGAGAGCAACAGTGACTGCTGGAATGTCTTTTGGTTCGAATGATATAACAACGCTTAAACAGGGTACAGCGGAAAATACCTATACTTTTGAAATGCCCAACTATCCTGTATATATAGATGTACAGATAGAATCATCGGGTAGCATTGACGCATCTTTCTATCCGCTCAGCATCGAAACATCCGGCGTATCATCCGACAAAGTAACCATTACCATTACTGAGACAGAGGGGGTTACTTCTTCCGGATCCTCTTACATGGCAAAAGCAGGTGCAGAAGTGACCGCTACCCTGCAAACACTGCTATCCAGCCGCTTGAGTTTGTTGAGTATTCGTGCCTATGCACCTGACGGCACTTGGCAATCTATCCCTCTGATTGCTACGGGCGGAACGGATCCGAATAGCATTACTTTCACTATGCCGGCGACTGAGGTCGTTATCCGTTTTACCATCCATGAACAGGCTCTGCCCGATCCTAGTCCTGATCCGACCCCTGTTTATTACGATATAACTCTCCCTGCTGTGCAAGGGGCTGTTACCGACCCGGTAGCAGGCACATACTCGGTTGAGGCGTGGAACAGCTTCAAGTTTTACCTGACACTCGACAAAGACTACGACCAGTCCGAGCCGGTGGTAACGACCGACTGGGGCGAAGTGTTGAAACCTCGCTCCAGTGATGGTGCCTACGTTCTTTCGTTTGTGCGGCAGAATATAACCATCCGGATTGACGGTATCCGTCAGAATGCTTCGGTTGCCAACGAGGAGATTGGGATGGCAGCCAAGGGGTTCAGCCTTCACTGTGAGGGCAACATCCTGTATATCCGGAGCGAGCGTATGGAGAAAGCGTATATCTACCACCTTAGCGGCGCATTGGTGCGTACCGTGCAGGTGATGACTGGTGTGCAGCCGGTAACACTTCCCAGCGGTGCCTACATCGTGCGGATGGGAGAGAAGAGTCAGAAAGTCATTTTATAAATCATATATGTTAATGTATAGTATAAAGAACTTGGTATATGGAGCAGCCCTATCCGTCCTGCCTTTGTTGATGACGGGCTGCGGTGATGACGATACGGCATTACCGGTGGGAGAGACAGCGGAAGTCTCCCTGACAACACGTGGAGAAACGGGAACTGTTGATTATCTTTTGTTGGTATTCGATGGTGATGGCGCTTGTGTCTGCAACCGGTCGTTCGGCTCCGGCAACGAGAGCATCCGCTTGGCAAATGGCAGCTATCAGTTTGTCACCCTTTCGGGTATGGAGGGTTTCGAACTGCCTGCATCGGGGACGACAACGGATATCAAAGCTTCCACCTTGATCCCTTTGAAAGAGGGTGGGACTTGTTCTCCCGCCATGGTTAGTGGATTGGAGAAGGTCGAGATATCGGGTGCTACAACCTATGAGGCAAACTTGCAACCTGCCACTTGTCAGTTACAATTGAAACTAAAGGATGCTCCCGATGGAGTCGAACTGGCTTTGACCAATATGTATGCCGGTATTTCCCTCACGAACAAGTATGACAATGTTGAAAACATATCTTCTTATCCGTTGAATAGCGGGGTAAACATCTGCCTACCAACGAAAGAGAACGCCACATTGCAATATTCCCTACCGGACGCGCCCGAGCCCGCCTTAGAAGGAACACTCGACCTGGGGACGCCGCTCAAAGCCGGTTACACCTATTCGTTCTCTATCCAATGGCATGAGGGAACGATGGAGATAACATCTTCTGTCACCAACTGGCAACTAGGTGGTGACGAAGTAGAAGGAGATGCTGATTAATGATAACAAATACATGAAAACAATGAAAAGAATATCCTGTTTACTCACAAATCTGATGGCGGTAACCTTGTTGCTTACCGCTTGCAATCAGGAAGAACTCCCGGAATGGGACGGTCGCCTTTATCTAAGTAGCGGAGTTGCTACGCTGACCCGCGCCACACACGGGCTGGATACGGAAATAGCCGAGAATGAAAAGGTCTGGCTATATGTGGATGGTGTTACAGGTTCAGAGCCTGCGCATCAATATTATAGAAAAGAACTAACGGCTAACAAAGAGAACGGTTTTACCGGTGCCGATGAGATGTATTTCCCAGCCGAAGAGGAAAGTATCAATCTCTATGCATTTCATATTAATGGACCATCTAGTATGCCTACTGATTATCCAACTGGAGATTTGACTCATAAAGTAGAAACAGACCAGCAAAGCACGACCGGTGGTGGTTACGCCAAATCCGACCTGCTCTATGCAACAGTGTCGAACACGAAGAAAGAAGCAAAAGACGCCAAAGGCGCCATCACCCTTCCTTTCAAACATCTCCTTTCGAAAATCGAGGTGGTGTTGATAAAGGATAAAAGTTTGGGTGACAAAGGTATTTCCAAGGTGGAAATACTAAATACGCAGTTGCAAGGAACTTTCAAGCCGTCGAAAGATAGCAAGGACATTTCGGTAGCACCAAGCGGGGAGATAGATGCAGGAACCTCTAACGCAATCCTAATCGACAAAAGCGAGACAACTGATACGGATGCACCGGAACTCAACGAGGCGATTATCATCCCTCAAACGCTTAACGCACAAACCGCTTTCATCCGTGTCACTTTGTCGGATGATACCGAATTGACATACAAGTTGGGAGAAGCAACAACTTTCGTCAAAGGGCAAAGATACCGTTACACCATCACCGCCAAACTGACGGAACTGACGGTGACAGCAACGATTACCGGGTGGGAAGGGGAGAGCAACAAGTACACAGGCGAAACCGAAATGTAACCCCTCATTTCAGAACCAACCCGCCCGGAGGGAACGAACCGGGCGTTCTATCATATATAAACTAAATAAATCAATAACATGGCAGACACAAAAACAAATTACATCTGGTCGTACGATCTCGTTGAGAATATGATGACCAAAGACGTTAAAGAAGATTACGTGGCAGCGATACAAACCAAGAAGTCATTGACGATTGCGGATATTGCTGCTGCTATCTCTGCTGAACGAACAGAGTACCGTGTCGATACGATTGTCAACATCGGTACCCTGATCGACGAAAAGATTCGCCAGTTGCTGTGCGACGGCTATACCATCGTGACCGGCTCGGCACAGTATGCTCCCTCATTGAGTGGCGTTTTCATTGGCGACACGGGGGTGATAGACCCGGCAGTCAACAAATGCGCCGTCAATATCACCCCTTCGCAAGCAATGCGTACGGAGGTGGCCAAGGTCGAACCGAAGTTCTCCGGTACCGTCCGCCGTATGGGTGGCGCACGTATCTCGCTGGTGAAAGACGTGGCAACGGGCAAGACCGACGGTACGATTACGGCAGGTGGCATGCTGGATGTAAAAGGTACGAAAATCCGTTGCGTAGGAGCCGACGGTACCGGTCTGGGGGCAGTGAAGTTGCTCAATTTGGCTGACCAGACGGAGGCTGCATCTTTCACGCAGTTGGGTATCAACGATCCCAGCCGCCTGATGTTCACCTTGCCAGCCGACCTGGCGGATGGCGAATATCAGCTGGTGGTGGAGACATGGTTCAGCTCTGCCAGCACCTTGCTGAAAGAGATGCGCACATTGGTTTACCCCATCACATTGGTAGCTGGCAAGAAAGATGACGACGATGACGATCGCCCCGTCATCGAGTAGCCGTTCCCCGCACGAAGCATGCGCCGTTCCCCGCATGCTCCGTGCGCCGAAGCGCGCATACCGTATGCGTCGGGGCGCGCTTGCTTCATGCGTCGGACGGCGCAGGGTATCTGCTCTGGTCTCTGACAATATATTTGATAATAATAAAAATGATATGAAACGAAACTATTTACTAGCAACAATATCCTTGCTGGCAGCCGCTCTTCTCGTAGGCGGTTGCTCGCAGGAAGAAACAACGGTGACCGATGGCACGACATTGCCTGAAGGAATGTATCCGCTGACGTTTACGGCGGTGCAGACTGGGGATGGATTGGCGACGCGGGTGGAGGAAAACGATAACGGAATGAGTAGCCGATGGAGTGAAGGTGATAAAATAAAGGTACGAATTGGTGAAGGTGAAGAAGGTACTTACATGCTGAATGCAAATGGTGAGGCAACAGCAGAAGAGCCATGTTACTGGCAGAATACCAATGAGGCAACGATTAATGCCTGGTATTCCAATATTACAGGTCAGAGTACGACAGACAAGACTGTTAGCCTTGCCGACCAATCGAATGGGCTTGCGTATGTGCTGAAAGTGGAACAGGGTGTCACAGCAAAGTATAATGATGAAAATATTCCTTTGCCTTTTAAACATCAACTAGCCAAGGTGCGGGTGAAACTGGAGGGAAATGAGGAAAATTGGGTGGATAGGATAATAATAAAAGGCTACACGTCTTGCTCCATTACTGAGGGCACTGTCGGGGGCAGTAATGGAGCAGAGGGGGATATCACAATGAAGAAAGTCGACAGTAGCGGAGAATATTGGGAAGCTTGTCTTGTGCCGCAAATGAATGTGAGTGATATAGAACTAATCAAGATTAACGGATTAAGGAAGATTAATGTCAGTGGAATATCGTCTTTCGTAGCGGGCGAAGCATATACTATCACTGCTAAATTAGAACCAATCGGAACAAAGACTAAAGATGACTTAACAATTGGTTTTGGTGACTACTTCTTTTATGATGGTACATTTGAAAGTCATAATAAAAAACTGACTGATAAGCAAAAAGCTCTTTGTATAGGCATTGTCTATGCCGTAGAATCTAACAAAATACGTGTAATATCTATGAACAATGCTGCCTACGATCACACTGTGGGAGCGCACAGAAGTGAGGCAGAAAAGCTGGCTGAGAATTATGAACCGGTAGCACCAGCGAACACAAGTGGTTGGTATTTACCAAGTGTCAACGAGTGGAGAACTATATTTGATTTGCGCGATCAATTGAATGCGTTGTCTTCTGTTGGTTTTACGGCTTTCACTGTGACTTCAAGTCAATACACAGCGCATTATTGGGCTTCGGATGAAGGATACCATGATGTTGATTTGATTGGTAACTGGCAAGATCAAACTAATCATAATAATACTTTCACATTTGGAGTACGCTCTATTTTGTATATTCCTAAATGATAATAAATGTTTTGTAAGATGGCAGTACGAGATAAAGTTTTATAAGAATTAGAACCTGGGCAGATATACCACATATCTGCCCGGTTTTATTATAGCTGGACATAGTCTTCTGCAAATGACTTGTCTTTTTTTAAGGCTGCCAACTGTAATATAGGCGAAATCAAATAGCTCAATCCGGTAGAGTAAAAATCCCTAAAGTGGCATTTATTCCTGCGAAATCCATCCGTATGTGAGCGAGTTTCTTTATTTTTGGAATCAATAACGATTATGTGGAAAGAAGTAATGCAAGCAAAGTATTTGGATGGTTATCGCATCTTGGTGACATTCAATGACGGTATTCGTAAGGTGGTAGACTTCACGTCCTTGATAAATACTTATCCCGTATTTAAGCCTTTAAAGGAGATGGCTCTATTTAAAAGTTTTTCTGTTACGGATACATTGGAGTGGAAAGATGGTGTGATTGATATTGCACCCGAATATCTGTATGAAAACGGTGTTTTGGCATAAAAGCCTGTCTATTTGCAATAAGACATCTCGCTGACGTTTACGGCTGTGTAGACTAGTGATGGATTGGCAACGCGGATGACGGAAAACACTAACGGAATGAGTAGCCTATCATACAAGCGAAGGGCGTATGATAGGCTACTCATTTGAAACGGACAATAAAAGTGAACTTTAGCTCCAAGACCCGGAATATTGAGCAGTGGCTGGTGGAAACAATAGCCCATTAACTCAACATCTTCTCAATTTCACTCATCAAATTAACCCTTTCCAATGAGAAAGTAGTGTCATGTGCCTGCAAATACTCCAATAGTTCTTTTGCCCGGCGGAGCATTGCCGGCTGGTCTTTGGGTTGCAGGTAGCTACTTTCGATCAAAGTCTTGATTGCGATTTCAAGACGGAGGATACCGCTCTTCTCTTCGTTGTCGAGGAAACGGAGGATATCGTCGGGAGCGGTTGTCATCAGGAAATCCTGATCCAGTTTCAGGTTCTCGAAAACAGTCTGTATCAGCTCCGGGTTCTTTCCGGCAGCATTGTTATTACGATTGAAGATTACCTGGGCAATCATCTTGCCCAGTTCTTCTATCTGTACCATGATTAAATCTCTTTTCAGCATATTGGATGAATTTTATTCTACGGTTACACTTATAATTCTGATATCTTTTTTGGGGCGGTCATATTGGTCTTTCGGCTGGTTGGCAATAACATCCAACACATCGAAGCCTTCTGTCAGTTCACCGAAAATCGTATAGATGCCATCTAAGTGGTGACAACCACCGGTTGTCGTATAGGCTTTCCGCTGTTCGTCGGTAAAAATCAAATGTCCGGGAGTGGCCAGTATCATGGAATCGATCTTTGCATTGATCGTGATGATACGTTTGTTGTATTCCCGTTTGTTACTTTGTTTCAGCATTTTCAGCTCTACGGCTTCCGGACGGTAAAATTCGTCGAGTGCCTTTTTGCGGATATTCTGGTTTGCGATCAACTCCAGCGTATCCAACTCTCCGTTGCGGTATATTTTCCCCTGTACGATAAAGAACTGCGACATATCCGATTTCTTCTGTGGATTGACGTCATCGTTTTGGCGGGGAGCAGCCAAGGCGCCTTTTTTATGGAAATATTTACTGTTTAGTTCTGGTAGTATCTCGGCCGACGAGTCGCCGAAACCACAACGAGCACCCGGAGGAGCTGTTTTCGAGTCGGGAGCACCTCCCTGTATCATAAATTCTTTGATAACACGGGTAAAAAGCGTACCGTTGAACTCTCCCTGTCGTGCCCGGTTGATGAAAGTACGGACATGGTTGGGGACATCATCATATAGCTGGGCCTTCATCGTCCCCACATTTGTTCGGATTGTTATTGTTTTTCCTTCACCTTGCGCATGGAGGGTACCCAATGCAGTGAACAATACTAAAATCAGGTTATATATCTTATTCATGCAAGCTATTTTTATTTCTCGGGTAAAGATACTGTTTATGTTGTTAAACACAAACTAAATGGTTATCTTTGCCAGCTTTATTAAATAGTGACAAGGTTTTTTAATATTAGAATATGAATTGGATCAATGATTTATTATGGGGAGAAGGTATTGGCCACTCCATCCTGTTGCTGTCGTTTGTGATAGCGGCCGGAATTCAATTGGGTAAAATTAAGGTGTTTGGAGTCTCTCTGGGCATCACACTGGTTTTATTTGTGGGGATTGTTCTGGGACATTTCGGTTTTACGATCAACCACAATGTAATTCACTTTTTTAAAGAGTTCGGTCTTATCCTGTTTGTTTACTCCGTGGGTATGCAGGTGGGGCCCGGTTTCTTCTCGTCATTCAAGAAGGGAGGAATAACGTTGAACTTGCTCGCTTGCGGGATTGTGTTCCTGGGAGTAGTAACTGCTATTATCCTGCATTACACAACCGGTATTCCAATGCCCACAATGGTTGGTATTTTGTCGGGAGCGGTGACGAATACACCTGGTCTGGGTGCTGCTCAACAGGCATATTCCGACATGTATGGTACGGCTGATAATACAATTGCACTGGGATATGCGGTTGCTTATCCGTTGGGTGTGATCGGTATTATTCTTTCGATTATGTTTGTTCGCTATGCATTCCGGGTGAACTTCGACAAGGAGAGTGAGCAACTGAACAATGAGGATTCTTCTCATGCCAATGAGGCTAAACCCATTTCCCTGGTGGTTAAAAATCCGGCGATATTTGGAAAAACAGTAGGGGAGTTGTCTGGTTTGCTGGAACATCGTGATTTCGTTATATCCCGTATCTGGCATGACAGCAACAAACAGATTGAAATAGCTTCTGCTAATGCGGTATTGCATGAGAACGATAAAGTTTTTGTAATTACAACCGAACAGGATGCCGATACCATCAAGACTTTTGTCGGTGAAGTGATCGATATGGAACGCAAACAGTGGATTCGTATGGAAAGCCAGTTCATCAACCGTCGTATCCTGGTTACAAAACCGGAGTTGAACGGTAAACGTCTCGGACAATTGAAGCTGCGTCAGTTATACGGTATCAATATTACCCGTATCAACCGTGCCGGTGTCGATCTGGTTGCTACTCCGCACCTGACACTGCAAGTGGGTGACCGTGTAAATGTAGTAGGTACCGAGACTGCCGTCACAAATGTAGAGAAGGTATTAGGTAACTCGATGAAACGTTTGAACGAGCCGAACCTGATCACGATCTTTATCGGTATTGCGCTGGGTATTGTGTTGGGTAGTATACCTATTACATTCCCGGGTATCCCGCAACCGGTAAAACTGGGATTGGCCGGTGGACCGCTGATCGTGGCTATCCTGATCAGTCGGTTCGGTTATAAATATAAGCTGATAACCTATACGACTCAGAGTGCAAACCTGATGTTACGTGAGATAGGTATCACGTTGTTCCTTGCCTGTGTCGGTATCAGTGCCGGTGATGGCTTTGTCGATACGATCGTCAACAACGGAGGTTTTGCCTGGATTGGTTACGGTTTCATCATAACGACGGTTCCTTTGCTGATCATCGGATGTATAGGTCGTTATTTCTGTAAGGTGAATTACTTTACATTAATGGGTCTGATTGCCGGTAGTACAACCGATCCGCCTGCACTGGCCTATTCGAATGCAACAGCCGGAAATGATGCTCCTTCCGTGGGGTATGCAACTGTCTATCCATTGACAATGTTCCTGCGTGTATTGACGGCACAGTTATTGATTTTGTTCTTTGCCTGATTAAGGATAAATAATAGGATAAAAGGTGTTTGAATAGCTTTCAGACACCTTTTTAATTTAATAGATATTCGCCATGCTAACTAATGGCTCATACAGTTTTTCGATATCCTGGGCATCTATTTCGAGGGTTAGCTGGTCGCCGGGTAAGATCGTTTGACCGGTAGGGGGAAAGTCTTTGCGGTCGCGATGGATATTTATAATGATGCAGTTGTTGGGTAGATGCAGGGTATCGATCTCTTTACCGTCGAAATAAGAACCTGCCATGACCTCTACATCCAACTTGAGCCGTTTTTCTTCCTGAAAGAAAGGGTTTTTGATCATCTCTTCGTAAAACATCACATTGAACGGTTTTATCTCTAATAGCTCGGTGAAGTAGTAAGTCAGTCCCCCAACGACGATCGAAGGGTAAAATACTTCAAAATGCCCTGTGATTTCCGTTATCAGGATAATAGCAGTAATAGGGGTACGGACAACAGCCACCAGGAAAGCGGCCATCCCGACCAGCATTACATAACTGACATTTTCGGGAGCGATAATTCCATGTTGTACCAATAAGAGTGCACATATCTTTCCAAGCAAACCACCGGTTACAAGTGTTGGGATAAAACTTCCTCCGGGTAATCCTGAAGAAAAAGAATAAACGGTAAATACCATATGCAACAGCATCATTCCAGTAATCCAAAGTATGTTTTGTGTTCCTCCGAGTGCCTGTTCCATCAGGAATTGTTCTCCTCCACCTGTCAGATCCGTCAAAGTCAGGGAGATTGTGTATGCCATGATCAGCAAGCCAAGTAATTTGATGTATTCCGGTTGTTTTATGGCGGGATACAGTCTTTTGACATATAGCATCAACAGTGAATAGAATTTCCCGAAAATGGAGACGACCACGGCAAACAACAGGAACAGTTTTATCTGTAAAGAGAAGGTCAGGTCAGGAGCTACTGCCTGTATCTCATGATAAGGATTGATCGGGAATATCATATTGGCAATTCCACCGGCAACTACTCCGGCCAGGATCGTAGTAATAGCTGTCTTGGGAGCATCGAAACGTTCGATCGACTCGATAACCAGTGTTGTTGCTGCCAGTGGAGCGGCAAAAGCGGCTGCCAGCCCGGCACCGGCGCCTGCTGCCAATAATTGTTTACGTTCACCACTCAGGATATGTCCCCATTTACCGACCAGGTCGCCTATATAGGAACCCATTTGCACGGACGGCCCTTCACGCCCCATTGAAAGACCGCTGCTTAATGTCAGTACTCCGCCTACAAACTTCGCGAGTAATTGTCGTAATGAATGTGTATACACTATCCGGCCGTTGATAGCCCCTCGTGTTTGTGCGATACCACCGCCGCTGATGAAAGGCCAACGTTTTACCAGTTTCGAAACAAATATAAGGACTGCCCAGAATACAAAAAATGAGATAACATACAGATACCAGGGAGGGGAAGACTCGAAAAACTCTTTCCGGTAGTTATAGAACAGCTGCAATAAATAATGGTAAGGAACTGCTACCAGGCCGGTAAGCAATCCTACGATGAGACTCACAAAATAGAGCCTGGCATCCACTAGTTTCAGCTTTAATATCCTCCAGTTTACCTTCATAAGCTCGATAAAAACAAGCCTGGTTCGGCTTTGGTTCTGACCTCCAACCAAATAATTGTCAATTGTCAATTGTCGACTGTCAATTTTTACTACATTTGCCCTTACAAATCTTTAAACCATATTAATACCATGAGACATTTATTTTTAGGAAAGCTGTTCATTGTGTTGGTTTCCATGTTGTGTGTATGCTCGGTGTCAGCCAGGAAACCTATCAAAACTTTATTAATAACAGGGCAGAATAACCATAACTGGCAGGTCAGCCATGTGGTGTTAAAACAGATACTGGAAAATTCCGGCCGTTTCTCAGTCGATTTCGCGGTTTCTCCCTCACAGGGAAAGGACATGTCAAGTTTTGTACTCGATTTTACTCCTTATGAGTTAGTAGTACTCGATTATAATGGTGATTCCTGGCCGGAAGAAACAAACAAACATTTCCTCGAGTATGTACAAGGTGGTGGTGGTGTAGTGATCTATCATGCCGCTGATAATGCTTTTTCTAAATGGCCGGAGTTCAATAAGATCTGCGCTTTGGGAGGTTGGGAAAACCGCAATGAAAATGCCGGTCCTTATGTATACTGGCAAGATGGTAAACTGGTCAAAGACAGTTCTGCCGGTCCCGGAGGTTCACATGGCAGCCAGCATGAATATGTTTTAAACGGACGTGATAAAGTGCATCCGATCGTCAAAGGGTTACCTTTGAAATGGCGTCATACAAAGGATGAATTATATGACCGTATGCGTGGTCCGGGTAATATCGATGCTCTCCTGTACACCTCTTATTCTGATAAGGAAACAGGCGGATCAGGTCGTGAGGAACCGCTGATTTTCACTGTCGATTACGGCAACGCCCGTATCTTCCATACGATGCTCGGACATGCTGGTGAGACGGTTGAAAATAATACAGCTATGCAATGTACAGGTTTCCAGGTTTTGCTGTTGCGTGGTGCTGAATGGGCGGCCACCGGAAAGGTGACTCAGAAAGTGCCGAAAGACTTTCCTACGGAAACAGAGTGCTCTTATCGTAAAGATTATAAAGAACAGAAGTAATATGTAAAAAGGCCGATTTTAAATCGGCCTTTTTTACTACTTATATTTTCATATATCTATTTATGCTTGTGTCGTATTTCTCCAAATCCGTACCATATAAAACGGCAAATGTGTGAATGCGAATACGAACGAAATGATCAGTAAGATCTTGCTTTCATCCCATCCCACTGTCTGCTGATGCCATAGTCCGGTGATCACACAGAGGACGGAAAGGGCGATACCTATCATGTTAAGTGAAAGCTGTCCTTTACGATGTTGCTGCATGTATTCCAGTTTGCTGTGTTTAACACCGTAGCAGGCATAGATATCTAGTCCGATCAACATCCATAATATTAAACGTATCCAAGTATCGGCCGGGAGAAAGAGCATCATGCAAAGGCAGGTAACGATTCCCAGAATAGGAATGAGTGGAACAAACGGCGTTTTGAAAGCTCGCTGAACGTCCGGCATTGTTTTTCTTACAACCAATACTCCGGCACATACCAGTGTGAAAGCAAATAAAGTCCCGATACTGGTCATTTCACCTGCTACACGGGCCGGAACAAAAGCAGCCAGCAACCCTACCAGCAACATAAAGAGCAGATTACTTCGTGCCGGTGTACGGAATTTCTCATTGATATGTGAGAAAAATGGCGGTAAAAGTCCGTCGCGGCTCATACTCAGGAACACACGGCTTTGTCCAAGCAGAGTCACCATGATGACCGAACAGTAACCGAACAGAATGGCCAGAACGATCGCTTTATTCAGCCAGGGATAATCCGGCTGGATGATACCTGCCGCATCTGCATTCCCCATATGGGAGATAGCAACGGCTACGGGAGCAATTCCTTCTTGTCCGCCAAACTGAGTATAATGTGCCACCCCTGTCATTACATGGGCGAACAGCATGTATAAGACGGTACATACCAATAGGGAGACGAGGATACCGATCGGCATGTCGCGTTTCGGGTTTTTAGCTTCCTGTGCTGCGGTGGATACTGCATCGAATCCGAGGAAAGCGAAGAAGACGATGGCTGCCCCGCGAAGCACCCCTGAGAAACCGAACTCACCGAGTGTTCCCGTATTGGCAGGGATATAAGGAATATAATTGTCCGTATTGATATATTTCCAACCCAAAGCAACGAAAACCAATACTACGGAAACCTTTAGGAATACAATGATCCCGTTGAAGATCGAGCTACCTTCCGTTCCGCGGATCAGGAAGATGCTCATCAGGACAACGATCAGGAAAGCCGGGATATTGACTATGCCACCATCCCAGGGGCAGGCAGTAAGTGTTTGCGGTAAATGAATGCCTAACCCTTCCAGGAAGACTACGAGGTAACGGCTCCAACTGATACTGACGGTCGTTGCCGCCACGGTGTATTCGAGTACAAGGTCCCAACCGATAATCCAGGCGATCAACTCGCCCATAGTCGCATACGAGTAGGTATAGGCACTTCCGGCTACCGGGATCATCGAAGCAAACTCAGCATAACAGAGTCCGGCAAAGCAGCAACCCAGGGCAGCAATGGCAAACGATAAGGTGATGGCCGGTCCGGTATATCCGGCGGCAACGGTTCCTGTGATCGAGAATAATCCCGCTCCGATAATAACGCCGACGCCTAGTGCTACCAGACTCCACGGCCCCAATACCCGTTTTAATGTTTTACTTCCCGATTCATTTGCTTCAGCCTGTAAAGCTCCCAGAGGTTTCTTTATGAATAATCCCATTTTCTTTTATTTGTGCATTTTGATAACCGGGCACAAAGGTAGAGATTACGGAAAAGATATACAAATTCAATTATGGATAGACAACCGTTCCCATACGTAGGAGGGGATCAGTTTCCAGAAGAACACAAGAGTTATATAGCGCCAGTCGATGATGACAGTACGTTTTTTTCTGCTCAGCGCCCTCACGATCTGTTGGGCAACTCGTTCAGGACGCATCAAAAGAGGATATTTATCATTTTTCAATAAGTCTGTTTTTACGAAGCCGGGACGGATATCGGTAAAATGGATAGGTAGTTTCTCCATTCTGGCCAATTGGGCCAGAGCGTCGATGTAGGTATTCTGAAATCTTTTGGTGGCTGAATAGGCAGGAGCGGCTCCCAAGCCTTTTGTTCCGGCTATGGAACTGATGACAGCCAGATGTCCTGCCCCTTGTTCCTGAAAATAATGGTAGGCGGCTGTTACCATGCGGGTAAAGCCGATAGCATTGGTATTCACGGTTGCCAGTTCTATGTCTGGATTTAACATCCGGTTCTGGCTGCCGATACCTGTACTAAGTAGGAATAGATCCATGCCTCCCAACTTGTCGATCAGTTGATGAAGTTTTTCTACTGCATCGACCTCGGTAACATCAAGTTGTTGTATCTCTATCTGTTCAGGAGCCTGTTCTCTGAATGCTTCGAGTCGTTCGATACGGCGTCCTGCCACTCCGATACGCCAACCCAACTGACGGTATATTTTTGCAACTTCATAACCGATACCTGACGTCGCTCCGATGATAACAATCCTCTTGACCATTTCCCTTGTTTAAAATATATAGTGGGACAAATATAGGGATATACTGTGAATATAGGAAATTATTATCTTTGTAAACCTTATAATGGATTCAGTGATCCCAAAAACAAAAAAAGATCGTATGACAAGAATACTGGTAGTAGAAGATGAACAGCGTGTAGCGGAACTCCTGAAGGTCGGTTTGGAAGATTCCGGCTATCAGGTGTCGGTGGCTTTTGATGGGGAGATGGGGTTGCGTCTTTTTCGGGCTTCGAGGTTCGATCTGGTGATCTCTGATATTATCCTACCGAAGATGAATGGCTTTGAGCTGACGAAAGAGGTGCGGCAACTGAATCCGGATATCCCCGTTCTGATGCTTACTGCTTTGGGCACAACCGACGACAAGCTGGACGGCTTCGATGCCGGGGCAGACGATTATATGGTCAAACCTTTCGATTTCCGCGAACTGGATGCCCGTATCAGGGTGCTGCTGAAAAGAAAAGTTGTCGCTTCGCAAACTACACAGCCCCAGGAGTTAAACTATGCCGATCTTCGTATCGATCTGTCCGGTAAGTCTGTCTTTCGCGATGGACGTGAGATAAAATTGACACCTAAAGAGTTTAATTTGCTGGCTTATATGATGGAGAATCCGGAGCGTGTCCTGTCGCGTGCAGAGATAGCCGATAAGGTTTGGAACACTCATTTCGATACGGGGACTAATTTTATCGATGTCTATATCAATTATCTTCGAAAGAAAGTCGACCGTGATTTTCCTGTTAAACTGATCCATACTAAGCCAGGCATGGGTTTTATACTGCGTACCGATGAAAATCAGGACTAAACTGGCGATCCGTTATACGGCAGTCACAGCTACTGTCTTCCTGTTCCTGATGGGAATGATCTGGTTCTTGTCGGAAAGTAACCGGAAAAGTGTTTTCTATCGTGACCTGAAAAAGGAGGGGATTACGAAAGCAAATCTATTCCTGCAACATAAGGTCGATGCCGCTACTATGCAATCTATTTACATGAATAACCGGGAGTTTATCGATGAGGTGGAGGTGGCTGTCTATGATCCGTCGTTCAATCTGCTTTATCATGATGCCAAAGAGATAGATCGGGTGAAAGAAACTCCGGAAATGATTCGGCGTATTGTCGAAAAGAAATCCATCGAATTCTTTGAAGGAGATTATCAGGTGGTCGGACTTTTGTATCCGTTTGAGGGGAAAGACTATGTTATCACGGCTGCTGCATTTGACGGTTATGGCTATGCGAAGCTCGATGCTTTACGGAATATCCTGCTGATATTATGGGGTGTCGGGTTGGCGGTACTGGCTGTTGTGGGGTATTTTCTGTCGCGAAGTGCTTTGTCGCCTGTCTCGAATATTGTCAGGAAGGTGGAGAAGATAACGGCATCCAATCTGGACGAAAGAGTTCCGGTAGCGGACGAAAAAGACGAGTTGGGAGAGTTGGCTGTGACCTTCAACCATACGCTCGACCGATTGGAGCAGTCGTTCGATGCGCAGAAAATGTTTGTCAGTAATGTTTCTCACGAACTTCGTACACCTATGGCTGCCTTGATCGGTGGTCTGGAGGTTACGCTTCTCAAGGAGCGTTCCGGTGAAGCCTATCGGAAAGCGGTGGAAGAGGCTTTGACGGATGCGGATAAGGTGGTGAAATTATCTGAGGGCTTGCTTAACTTGGCTCGTGCCAGTTATCAGCCGGAGCAGATCAGTATGGAAGAGGTACGCCTGGATGAGCTGTTACTTGATGCCCGCGGACTGGTTCTGAAAGCCAATAAGGAGTATAAGGTCAATTTGCTTTTTGAAGAAGAGACCGACGACGATGACATGATTACCGTTTCCGGGAATGCTTATCTTTTGAAAACTGCCTTTGTCAACCTGATGGAGAATAACTGTAAATTCTCTGACGATAAAACTTCCTCGGTGCAGATATCTTTCTATGAAGAAAAATCCATCCTTCGCTTTTCCGATTCAGGCATCGGAATCCCCACAGAGGACATGGAACATCTCTTTACCGCCTTTCACCGTGGCAGTAACCGTAACTATGCAGTCGGCAATGGAATAGGGATGGCGTTGGTTCAAAAGATCGTTTTCCTCCACAAAGGAAATATCTATGTTCATTCTTATCCGGGTGAAGGGACTGTGTTTGTGGTGGAGTTTCTGCATATATAATTAGCATAATACAAAATATTATGTACCTTTGCCGCATGTTAAACAAACTATTTAAATCGGATTTGGTGTAGTAAACAATCTGTATTTCTTGTACAGGTTGTCCTTTCGTTTATTCTCGGGTAATTCTGCTCGGGCGTAATTCCTATTGTATTAATTCAATTTTAATCAGTGTACAATGATGACGGCATTGTTATGCTTTCACGGGTATGCTATATACATAAAGAAAATGAGTAACGAAAATAAAACAATTCACGAATTCGATTTTAATTTAATCTGCGAATATTTTTTAAACACAGAACGTCAGGGACCCGGAAGTCCTGAAGTGACCCTTAAAGCATTGAGTTTTATAGACAACCTGACCGACCGGTCCCTTATCGCCGATTTGGGTTGTGGTACAGGCGGACAGACAATGACATTGGCACAGCATGTACCGGGACATATTACAGGTCTCGACTTTTTTCCGGGATTCATCGACCGGTTCAACGACAATGCCAGGAAGCTGAATCTTCAGGATAGAGTGGAAGGAATCGTCGGTTCGATGGATAACCTTCCTTTTGGAGAAGTTGAATTAGACCTGATCTGGTCGGAAGGAGCCATTTATAATATCGGCTTTGAACGTGGATTAAACGAATGGCGTAAATATCTGAAAACAGGAGGATATATCGCCGTTTCCGAAAGCACATGGTTTACCGAAGAACGTCCGGCAGAGATCCATGATTTTTGGATGGAGGCTTATCCGGAAATAGATACCATTCCCAATCAGGTAGCCCTGGTGCAAAAGGCTGGGTATCTTCTTGTTGCTTCCTTTATTTTGCCTGAGATTTGCTGGACAGAGCATTATTTTGCGCCTTTGGCTAAAGCACGGGAAAAGTTTCTAGCCAAATATCCGGGAAATAAAACTGCCGAAGAACTTGTCGCGATGTCACATCATGAAGAGGAATTATACCGTAAGTACAAAGGATTCTACGGCTATGTGTTTTATATCGCTAAAAAGATAACGCTATGATCTGTTTGGATATGTATGGTTGGAATGACAGGTTGAACCAACTGAAACAAGAATCGGCATATAATACGTTATCTCACGGACGGATAGCCGTCGTGCATCGCACCTGTTATGAAGTTATTTCCGAAAATGGATTGTTCCAATGTGAGTTGACGGGAAATATGATGTATGGAAGATCTGACTTTGAACTGCCTTGTACGGGCGATTGGGTTCTGTTTCAACCTTTCGACGATAGTAAAGGGATTATCGTCGATATGCTGCCTCGTGAACGGACATTGTACCGTAAGAAAAGTGGGACAGTTGCCGAGAAACAGGCGATTGCATCGTATGTGGATAAGGCGTTTATTGTGCAGAGCCTCGATGATAATTTCAATATCCGCAGGGTCGAACGTTTCATGGTTCAGATACTGGAAGAAGGTATCGATCCTGTGTTGATACTCAATAAATCCGATCTGCCTTTTGATAGACAGGTAGTAGAAGAGGCGATCAAACATCTTGCCAGCAGGATGCCGGTGTTTTTCACCAGTATCCTTCATCCTGAGACAGTTTCCCGGTTACGGGAATCCATATCGGAAGGCGAAACGGTGGTGTTTGTCGGTTCGTCGGGTGTGGGAAAGAGTTCTCTTGTTAATGCACTTTGTGAAAGATCAGTGCTGCTGACATCGGATATAAGCCAGTCCACAGGGAAAGGAAGGCATACTTCCACCCGCCGGGAGATGGTCTTGATGGACGGTTCAGGCGTTTTAATAGATACTCCGGGTATTCGTGAATTTGGATTGGCTGTAGATAATCCCGATTCACTTGCTGAAATGCTGGAAATTTCCAGTTATGCAGAATCGTGTCGCTTCAAGGATTGTACACATACCAATGAACCTGGTTGTGCCGTGCTGGAAGCAGTCGACAAGGGCCTGTTAGATACAAAAGTGTATGAAAGCTATCTGAAACTAAAGCAGGAAGCCTGGCATTTCTCCGCCTCCGAACATGAGAAACGTAAAAGGGATAAATCTTTTACAAAGCTCGTGGAAGAAGTGAAGAAGCGCAAAGCAAATTCCTGATTTTATTTTTATATGGTGCAGGTTTCTTCGGATTCCTGCACTGTATTGTATTATTTTTTAGACATACAAACTTTAGGGTAGAATGGTTTTTGTTTTGTCGGTAAAACGATAAACATCTATTTTTGTTTTGTGTATAAAATAAAAATGGACTATATTTGTATTGTTTGGAGAATAAATATAGAAAGATATGGATAAAAATATTCTGAAAACGGTTATCGCTGACAATCAAGTGGAAGTCCCCAAATATAAGGTGATTCCACGAAGTTTCACTTTTGAGGAGTTTGGAAATTATGTTTTTGTGGGTATTCGGCGAGCGGGAAAGTCTTACCTGTTATATCAACGGATGCAGCAACTACTAGCACAAGGTGTACAGTGGGATGAAATGCTTTATATCAATTTTGAAGATGAACGTCTTACCGGGATGAAAGCAGAAGATTTAAATCTGTTATTGGAAGTTCATTTAGAAATGTATGGAAAGAAACCTCTTTTGTTTTTAGATGAGGTACAAAATGTTTCCGGATGGGAAAAATTTGCTCGTCGTATGGCTGATACGAAACATCGAGTTTACATTACGGGAAGTAATGCTAAAATGTTAAGTCAGGACATTCAGACAACTTTAGGTGGACGTTATATTCCTATTGATGTTTATCCGTATTCTTTCAAAGAGTTTTTGACGGCAAACGATGTTTCTGTTACTTCCAATCACCTGTTATCAACGGAAGGCAAAGCCGAAGTATTGCGAAAATTCAATGACTATTTCTATTTTGGCGGATTCCCGGAAGGAGCTGATTTATTGGTTAAACGGGATTATCTGACCAGTGTTTATCAAAAAATCTATCTGGGAGATATAGCAGCCCGTCATACGGTAGATAACACATTCGCTTTACGTATCATGTTCAAGAAACTGGCCGAAAGTGTCAAGCAACTTTTGTCATTTACCCGGATTGCAAATATTGTATCATCTACCGGAGCAAAGGTTGGAACGCAGACAGTTATAAACTACATGGAATACGCTAGAGATGCATGGCTTATTAATCCTATACAGAATATTGCAGGGAAATTGGTCGATAAAGAAACTTCACCTAAGTATTATTTCACGGATAACGGTATTCTGAATCTTTTTTTATTGGACGGGAATACTTCTTTATTGGAGAATATGGTAGCCGTGAATTTATTGCGTAAATACGGGCGAAATGATGCTGTTTATTTTTATAATCAAAGTATTGAGGTAGACTTCTACATTCCTGATGATTACACAGCTATTCAGGTTTGTTACAATCTTGACAATAGCGATGGAACATTTGACCGGGAAGTAAAAGCCTTGCTGAAAATTACCGAAGTCTTAGAATGTAAGAAACTATTGATTATTACCCGCGATACGGAACGGACGATAGAGATGGGCGGAAAAACAATTGAAGTCCTTCCTGTATGGAAATGGCTTTTAAGTTTGTAAGGAGCTTTCATATTTTGAAGCCAGCTAGGACTGAATGGCTTTTGTTTGAGTACAAAGGAATGGATGTCATCAAATAAAATACTATAACGAAAAATTCATGATAAATAAGAAAGAACTTGTATTAAAACCTCTGATGGATGAAGATATACCATATTTTGATAAATGGTTGGATAAGGAGTATATATCGAAATGGTTTGGTGATAAAGAGGATTGGCTGAATGAGATAAAGGAAAGAGATGGGAAATATGACTTCTTAAAGCACTTTATTGTTTGCCATGAGGATCGGAGGATTGGGTATTGTCTTTATACTGATTGCTTTTTCTTGAAAGATTTGGAAGAAGACGGGCATGATTTTAATGCACTGTATGGAGATGTAGTAGAGGAAAATCATACATTTGAAATTGGTTATCTGATCGGTGAAGAGGAATATTTGAATAAAGGTCTTGGCAAAAGGATTATTCAGATGTTGGAGGAAAAGCTTATTGAAATCGGAGGCAAAGAAATTGCGGCAGATCCGGTGGAGGAAAATATCATTTCTATAAAGGCATTACTGAGAAATGGCTTTCAGAAGAAAAGCGACGGAGACTATAGAAAAGTAATAATAGATCGTTAAATCATTCAATTATGAATATTACAATACTGAAATCCTCTTGCTATTCTCTCCGGATTTGTTACATTTGCAGAGTACATATATTATTAATAAAGAAAGGAGAATCCTATGAGACGTCCTGAAATAGTAAATCGCATCCGTGAAGTTCTTCGTCGTGTTGCCCCAGATGCTCAAGCTATACTTTATGGAAGTGAAGCGCGAGGGGATGCTCGTCCTGATAGTGATATAGATGTACTGATACTGGTAAATAAGGATAATATTTCACTGAAAGAAGAACAGGAAATAGCTTATCCTCTTTATGATATCGAGTTTGAAACAGGTGTCATAATTAGTCCGCGAGTTTTCCCTAAGAAGTTTTGGAATAATCTGATTACTCCCTTTTATGAGAATGTAATGAAGGAAGGAATAGTATTATGACAGACGATGAGAGAACAGCTTTGATCGCTTTACGTTTGCAAAATGCGAAAGATACTTTACAGGAAATTACTGTACATATAGAACATGGTTTTTGGAATACGGCTACTAATCGAATGTATTATGCTTGTTATTATGCTGTAGCTGCATTATTGCTTAAAAAAGGCATTAGTGTCAAGACACACTCTGGGGTGAGACAGGCATTTGGAAAAGAATTTGTTGTATCGGGACAAGTATCAAAAGAGCAAGCTCGCTTTTTCTCTATTCTATATGATAATCGTCAGACAGGTGACTACGATGATTATATTATGATGACGCGGGATAAAGTGGAAGAACTTTACCCACAAGCTATTGTTTTTATTGATTCGTTGGAAAAACTGATTTTAGAATAATTGTATTGTTATAGTAAATTGTCAATTTGGTAATTATCCTCCTATTTCCCGGCTCTCGATGAAGCGGGGAGATAAGAGGATAATTTTTTTCTGCTTCACCGGGATTTGAGGTTTGACATAAAGATATTCCATAGAAGATAGAAGTATATTTTAGTTAGGTGATAAAGCCGATCATTGTAATGTTTTCAGAGCAAGTGGCAGAGAAAAGGCGAGGCCAGCTACAATTTGTTTATTGAAAACGATCAGTCAAAAAGATGCTTCTAGCTTTTGGGAAGCTGTATATACTCCATTTTAAGGAGTAATAATTGAAGAAAATCTATTTCTTTTTCATGTGTTAAATTTTTCATCACAATGATTACCCCCCTCCATTGTGATGAGTGTGCGGAGTCATTGTGATGACTTCGTGGGGACATTGTGATGATGGGGGAGAATCATTGCAATGATTTCCGGAAGGAGTGGGGATGAGGAGGGGAAGATGCGGTGGTGAGGTCGGTTTGTTCCTCTGGAACAAAGATTTGTGAGGGGAGTGATGTTAGCCGGGGAGGTGAAAAACGAACATTTTGAAAGGGGAGAATGTTTATCTTTATCTTTTTGATCAATCTGAAAATGAATGGAGGAAGAGTTATGAAGAGAAAAGATTTTTGCGGGCTGATGGCGACGCAGGAACAGGATAAACGTAGGCGGGGAGATGAGAGTACCGCCGATCTGTATAGGGCTGTGCGGAACCATTTCGAATGCTTTATCACAGATGTGGGGCCGGCACATAAGGATGTGACGGCGGAACTTGTGCAGGACTTCCAGTTGTGGCTGCAGAGGAAAGGGCTGCGTGTCAATACGGTGAACAGCTACCTCAGTTGCCTTCGGGCGATGTATAACCGTGCTTTGCCGTTCGGCAGGGGACGGCAGGAGAGATCGCCTTTTGCCGGGCTGCGGTTGAAACGGGAGGAGACACGTAAACGAGCTGTGCCGGTGGAAGTGATAAAGAAGATCGCTTCGCTCGATCTGAAAAAGGAACCGGCCAAGCAACTGGCTGCCGACCTGGCACTGTTCACTTTCCTTGCCTGCGGTATCCCTTTTGTGGATATCGTGCATCTGACGGGTGAGAACCTGGTGGAGAACGGTACGGTGCTGGAATACCGTCGTCAGAAGACGGGGGTACTGATCCGGATGGAAGTGTCGGCGGAGATGCAGATGCTTATCGACCGCTACCGCAGTGCAGAGCGACACTATCTTTTCCCGGTACTGTCGGAAGATATGACCCACGAACAGTATAAAGCCTGTCTGGCAACGGAAAACCGATACCTGAAAGATCTCAGTGTGATGCTGGATTTACCGGAAACGTTGACGACCTATTCGTTCCGTCATGCCTGGGCTTCGGAGGCGTATCACCTGCATGTACCTATCGGCGTGATCAGTCAGGCATTGGGACATACGTCGGAAAGGACAACCCGTATCTATTTAAAGGAGTTTGACGTATCGGAAGTTGCCAAAGCAAATAGGCAGGTTTCTGAGACGATCGGCTGCTATTTGCGGGTGGGGTAAACCTTATTTATATAATAAGGGAGAACATCCTCTTTCTATCTTACAATCAGTGTCTTATAAATAAGAAAAATCCTGAATTGTAATGAAGTACGTGGCAAACGTAAGAAGAAAAAAATGAAAAAACAAGGAGTGTAGGGTGTTTTCTTAAAAAAAGCATATTTATTTTACTAAATTTCACAAGTTAACCTATTTTTTAGCCATAGTATATGATTTTCATTACAAGATGGCATAAGACGGGCTGGGACTGTTATCATTTTTTAATTTGTTAAGAGAAAACTGTTATCCGACAGTACCATTTCTTCCTCCAAAAAGACTCAAAAAGACATCAATCCTTCATTTTTTACCCTAAAAATTCCCTAAGCGGGCACTTTCTGGGAGGGCTTTTTTCACCCTCTACCCTTATTATATAAATAAGGTGAACATTTACAGAGAGTTAGTGATAATCATGGTCGCTGTTCAATATTGAACATGCTGGTATTATATATTATATGTATAGGATAAAAGGTCTACACCGGAAAATACAGGCAAGAACAATCTTCCTGTTACTGCTCAACTTCCTTCTGGGGATAGGAGCGGATGCCCAGATTACGACCTATTACAAGGCTGAATCATTCCTTTTCTCTTTCCGCCAGGATAACGACTTGTTCCTTGCTGATTACGGAGACAACGCTTATCAACTGGAACGGATGGGCGGTTTACTCGACGTGTCCCGTGACCAAATCCTAAAAGGTGATTGCCATTTGTTGATCGTCTCGCATGTGAATGCCTATGAATACGAAGATAAAGAGGTTGTGAACGAAGCCTCCCTTCGTGCCGGACGTATCCGTGCCTATCTGAAAACCCGTTTCGATATTTCTCATGATTGTGTTGCCTTCTACATCGACCGTAGCGGAAACTATCGCGATCAGGTACATGTCTATAAGGTATATAAACCACTTCCGTGGTTTGCAAATATCTCGATTCATTACAGTGAAAGCCGTTATCCGGTAGCGGTAGAGGCCGCCATCGGTGAATATGGTGCAGTCCCTTATGTAGACCTGTACCGTCGTGGTGAGACAGGAGGTTACGACCGTGAAGTGTACCGCATCGACGATCCTCTTTTTGACCGCACGGAACTGGAAGATTACCGTCTGGCTTCTGTAACGGATACGGTACGCCATAGTAAACGAACAGAAAAATCGGATATCGCTTTAGCTACCACCGTAACAACCAGGGAAACAGTGCGGGTAGTGACAAAACAGAAAAATACAGTCGGCAAAGAAGTTATTCCCGAGGAACAAAAACAGTCAACCAAATCTGTGAGGATGAAAGAAACTTCGATGCATCAAAACCCTGTATATCTGGCCGTGAAAACGAACCTTCTTCCCTGGTGCGGCGTAGTCCCGTCAATTCGTTTAGGAACCGGGGAAACAATGATAGAAACGGGTGCATTTATGCCGAACCTGGAGGTGGAGTGTTGTTTCGCCGGTCGTTGGTCGGTTGCCTTGTCCGGCATATATTCCGACTTTGCCTATAAAGACAAGGCGCGCGACTGTTGGGCTGTGTCCGAAATATCCCTCGAACCTTGTATCTGGCTATCCTCTTCGAGAAAGTTTACAGGATTGAATACCGGCTTGTTTGCCGAATACGGAGATTTCGATGTACGTGGAAGCGCGATCGACCTGTCGAAAGATATGCTTTATGGACGGACAGGTTGTTTTTGGTCGGCAGGTTTGTCGATGGGTTATCGCTTCTCTCTGGTCGGCGGTTTTGGAGTAGGTATGCGTGTCCGTGCCGGTTACCGCTCCGTTTTCAGTGGAAAGAAATACCGGTATGATCCATTGGATAACCGTAATTATCTGGAAACCCATTTTGCATCTACCGGGTTTATGGTCGGTTTAAAGATCTGCTTATCATATCGTTTTCAAATCAGATAGGAGGTATTTTATGGAAAGAGATAAAAGAAATAAAAGATATGTAATGATACAGGTAGCCGTTTGGGCGATCAGTGCTGCATGGATTATGACGGTATCGTCCTGTGCCTACCGTATGACTGACGAGGATTGGGAGAAGAACGGAAAGGTACGTTTGCTGCTTCGAAGGTCAGACAATAGTTGCCCGGATAATATGACCTGGTATTTCTACCCGGAAGATTCGGAAAGTCCGCTCATGCGTACGGGAGACGTTTCAGGATATGAGGGCACGTTGCCTTTGGGGCGTTACCGGGTTGCAGTCTGTAATACCGGTTGCACAGGTGTCACACTTGAAATGGAGAAGGGTTATGAGGAAGCCTGCGGCAGAGCACAACAACTTTCTTCCTTAAAATCAAGTTCCGTACAGATAGCCTGTCCGGGTAGCTTGTACGGCACAGGTCTGGAGCAGATCGAGGTAGTCGGGGGGGAAACGGTAGCGAAAGAATTAACTCCGGCAAACCTTGTCCGTACATTGGAAATGAATATAAAAGTCACAGGAGGGGATAAGGATGATGTCGTTCCGGCGGTCTTGTCCGGAAGGTTGACCGGTGTTTCTTCACGGGTACATATACCTTCCGGCAAGCCGCTGTTCGATACGCCTGCTTTTATGACGTTCGAGCCGGAAGAGGTCAGTCCGGGTGTATATGCCTCTTCGCTGAGTTTGTTCGGTTTATCCCTGGGTGAGGGAGAAGAGGAAGGCAAAGAACCTGTCGACCTTAGCCTGACGATGACGCTGGCGGATGGAAGCGAGATTGCTTCATCTACGGATATAACGGAAGAGGTGAAAGATGCGTTCACTGCTACCGTCACGACACATGTGATACTTGACCTGGTTGTCCGCTATGATGAAATAAGTGGTTTGACGATTACGCTGACGGACTGGAAACCGGGCAGTGACGGTTCGGGTGTAGTTACTCCTTAATAACAATATAAAACACTGGTATAATATGAAAACAGAAAAATTATTGATCATGAGTCTGTTGGGAACAGCTTTCTTAGGCGGTTGCACAAACACGGAAGAGCCGGTAACGAATGGAACGGCGCAGGCAATAGAGGTGAATGCCGGAATAGCGGAGTCTACCCGTGCTGTGATCAGCGGCGGTTATACGAACGACCTGGAAGTCTCGTTCGTCCGTCTGGATAACCCGGGAACAACGGGTGCTGCGTGGAATACCCCGCCTATCGATGCGGTCCGTACAGGAGGTACAGGCAACACGGTTCTTACATTTGAACTGGAGCAAACCTATCTGACGGAAGATGGTGAGTCTGTCCTGATCGGTTACTATCCCCGCAAGGCATTGAACAGTGGAACGACTAACCCGGTCAGTGTCACTTACACGATTACCGGTGAGGAGGATATAATGGCAACGGGAGTTCAGACCGGTTCGCTGGTGAATAAGTTCGAGACTTTCACCTTCAGCCATCTGTTAACCCAATTGCAGTTCAAGTGTACAGGTTCTGCTGGAGCAATCAGTAAATGGACGGCGATCACTTCCATCAAAGTAAAGAATGTAGCAACGGGATTGAAACTATCGCTCGATAAAACCAAGGGTGCTCAACTGACGGCAACAGGAACAGCCAACCAAACGCTAACGGTTAAAAACTGTCCTTCTACAATTTCTGCCCCGGATGCCGAAAAACCATCGACCGGCTATCTGTTGCTTTACCCGACAGCGAATATGGGAACAGAAGATTTACCTGTCAGTTTAGAGGTGAAAGGAACTTATGACGGGAGTCCTAAAACATTGGATGTTACCGTCTCCAATATCAGCGAAGGTGTGAAAGCGGGTTATTCGCATCTTATCACACTCACCTTTACGGAGGATGGTAAAATAGCGGTAGAAACCGGTATCGCCGAATGGCAACCGGGTAATAATGGCAGTACAATAATAACTCCCGGAAAGTAACCGTAAAGTCATGAACAACTTCATAGTAACAGCATTCATATCCATCGCCATCCTTCCGGGCCTCGCCGCCTGTTCAGACAGCAATCCTACTCCGGAGCCAGTCCCGGAAACTGCGGTGTGCCTGGAAGGAGCGATCGGACAATCAACGCGCGGAGTGATCGGCTCCGGCTATGAAAATGATTTAGAGGTTTGCTTTGCCCGGCAGGATGAAACGATCGTTTCGACAGAAAGTTATGGCATGTGGAACAGATATGAGGCGGTACGAACAGGAGGTAAGGGGAACCGTCCGATCGTGTTTGTCGAGTCCCAGTCATACCCGGAGGACGGTCGTCATATCCGCCTGCACGGCTATTATCCGGCAAAGGGTGAGTCGGGAGTTGTTGCAGGAACGGGCAAAGTGACCTTTATAGTGGATGGTACAACCGATATTATGTCAACGGGAATCCTGACGGCCAGCGGATATGCCCCGGTACAAACCTGTACGTTCCGTCATTTACTGACACAGGTTCGTTTGGTTTGTTACAGTGACCAGGCTGATAGATGGGGAACAATAAAAACGATTGAAGCGATAGACGTACATACACGTCAGACACTGGATTTGGAACAGGAAACTTCCCATTTGGATGATATATCGTTAGATGATGGAATAAAAAATATCCCAGTAAAGGATATAGTAAACTTGCCAGTCCCGGAGGTAACAGTCGGCGAAGAACTTCCCGAACCGCAAGGATATCTCCTGCTCCCGATATCTCCGGTGGACGGAACAGCAGAACACCCGTTGCACCTTCGGATAACAACGACGAAAGATGGCAGAGGAACTGAACATGAAACAGTTTCGGAAGTCTCTTTCCATATCGAAGACGGTTTCCAGACAGGTAAAAGTCATGTTGTAACCCTCTTCTTTACAGATAAAAGCCAGATACAGACTACATCTGTCGGTGTGGAAGCCTGGACGGATCATGAACAGGATGATATGCCGATATAAAATATTAAATATAAACACTTTAAAACGAAGGAAAATGAAAACAACTAAGACAATGTGGGTTATGTTGATAGCCCTTCTGACAGCGACAAGCTGCTCGGAGACAGAAACAGGAATAGACCCTGAACCGGGTAACGACGGTCAGGTATCTTTAGGTATCACTCCCAACCTGAAAGTGGATGCGGGAACCAAAGCAGCAACAAAATCGGTAGTAAGCGGTGAAACAATCACTTATCCTGTAAAACAATTCACCAGTTCTGATTATGCTCCGGGATTGGGTGTATTGGTAACAAACAGCGGAGCAACCGGCTGGTACACGCCCGACGGAACAGAGTATACAGGTCACCATGTCTGGTATATGGGTGATGATACAGGAAAGAACTGGATTTCGATTAAGGAAAAGAAAGATACTTATGAATCAACAAAAGAAGTTCCTTATTATCTGACAAAAGAGGTCGGCAAGGTGTATGCTTATTATCCCTATAATTCAAGTATTTCACTATCTATAAGCAGAGAATCCGACCTTAAAATTCCGGTAAAAGTTCTCGCTAGCGGTGAAATCGATGCCACAGCAAACAATGCAAAAAAATATTGGAAAACCAATGCATGGGCGGCGACAGCTAAGGCCGATCTGGTTAACCTTTCACTCTCAACAGAAAAAGACTACCTGTATTTTGCCGGAGAGGCGGGCCGTAATGTCAATAACGGACGTGCCAGTGGACAGACTCCCGTTGCGCCGGATGCAGATCCGGATAATACGAACGAAAATAATCCGGGTTATAAGATCAATTTGGATATGAAACATGCTATGGCAATGATTTCGTTTCGTGTGTATGATGGGGGACATCTGAGCGATAAGGACGTGAACTTCACCAAATTTGAAGTTAAAAATCATACCGGAGGTTCAAATCAGTTTAAGACAGGAGATGGAATGATGGCATTGACAGACGGAGCGATCACAGGAACATCGACTACTACCAGTTTGTCCCGTACGGTAACGAACTATATATTGATGAGGCAGATAGACGAGGAAGGAACAGAAGGTGAACATGCTTTTAAGGCAGGAACTTCTACCTCCTCCTCTGCGATAACCGGAAAGAATGTATCCCGGACAGTCAGTGCGGTAATTTACCCGATAGTGACTTTCGACGATAATGAGATAGATGTGGAAATCACGTTGCAGGAAGGTTCAAATGCAGCAGTCGTTTATCCCATCACCCTATTGGGAAACACCTGGGAAGCTGGTAACAATTATATCTATACGTTCTCGGCTGGTCGTAACAAGCTGACAGTTGTGGATGTAGCGGTAGAAGCTTGGGTCGATAACGAACAGGACGAAATCCCATTGTAATAACTCCATAAAAAGTACAGCCCATGAAAAAGTTCTTATACCTATTACCGACTGTGTTTCTATTGCTGTGTGCAGCTTGTACCGAGGCGGAAATTGTTCCGCCCGGGCCCGGTGGCGGTGATGCGGAAGAGGGTGTTCCTCTGAGTATAAAGAGCCTGGGCTTGTCGTTGGAGGTGGAATCGAGAAGCGTCGTAACGGGAGGTCCCGGCGATAAGGAACCTAACCCTAATCCGCTCACATCCGTAGGCGTATGCGTCACCAAAGAGAGTAGTAGCGGTACAGTGAGTTTCTATGCGAGCGGCATCAAAAGCCAGTCGTTTACTTACAATGCCGTTGCTGCCGTACCGGCTTGGGAGTTGGCGGAAGGAGAGGATCCCCTTTGCCTGTATACGGAGAAAGGGACAGTCTATGGTTATACTCCGTCTGAGAAAAGTGTGTCGCTTTCGGGAACTCCGAAAGTACCGTTGATGAGTGGTGTCAAGGTGCTGGATAAGCAGAAGTTCTACTTTAATGACGGTGGTAATCCGGTGGATGCTACGACCGATGTTCAATGGGAAACCGATCAGGATGATTATCTCTACTGTAAGACGACAGGGCAGGTAGACCGTTGGCATCCGGAGGTGTCGCTTCTGATGCAACATGCGCTGGCAAAGGTGAGCTTCCGCGTATCGGAGGAGGGAGAGGCTTTTGACGGTTGCCTGATAAAGAAGGTAGTACTGAAAAGTAGCGGAGGATTTAAAAAGTCTACCTCCGCCAAACTGAACCTTTCGACAGGCGGTTTGGAAGGTACGCTGACGGCAGTCGATCAACTGATATTTACAGCAGATGGGGATATGCGCGGTATCGGAAGTGAGCTTACAACGGATGAAACCGGTCAAACGGCTGTTCAGGCTTTCGGGTTGGTTATTCCGGTGGCAGGTGTGAGTGCCACATTGGAACTGACGCTGGATGACGGCCGTGTCTTTGCGATGAAGCCGTCCGGGAGTAGCGGAACTGATCCGGGCACATTTACGGCCAAGTGGGAGAAGGGATATAATTATATCTATAATATCCGCATGCAGGCGCAGGGGATTGAATTGACAGATATCCGGGTGGCAGGCTGGAATGATGGCGGAGAGTATGATATTCCGATGGAATAAAGGTACTATCAGTTACTATATAAAAGCATTATAATGATGAAACGGTATTTGATATATCTGATAGGATTACTGGTCGGTTGCACAGCCGGTCCGGTAGAGGACATGCCGGATACAGCGCGGCTGGTGGCGGTCAGTTTCGGTAAGCCAGACCTGGGTGTTCCGGAACTCCTGACCCGTGCAGGGGAAACTGTTTCTCCGTCACCGACCCTTTTACCTGTAGGGACGACCGTACGTGTCGGGGCGTGGTTTACCGGTAAGGTAGGCGGTGAATCGCAAGAGGCTTCCTTCTCTACGGAGGCACCTACGTTTGAAGCCACCTATGTGGTAAAAGCGGACGGTTCTCTGTCACCCTGCCTGGTTGATTCCGAAGGAAAGCGGGTGGAAGGAGAGGGCAAGGGTTTGATCGTACGGGGAGGCGTTTACGATTTCTATGCCGTTTCTCCGGCTCGTCCGTTGCAAAAAGGGGAGGATGGCTATTATAAGATAACAGGTGTCCCCCATAAGGAAGATGTGATGACCGGCTTTGTTCGCGGGGTGGCGGTGACGAAAGATTCACAACAGGTTACGCTCGGAACTTTCCGGCGGAAATGTGCGATGTTGGTATTCAATGTTGCCCCTTCCCCCGACAATGCCTCTTCTTTTGAGAAACTGTACGGAACGGGGCTGGTGATAAAAAAGATATCCTCTTCGGGAGCCGATCTGATAGCGGGCAGCGATACAGGTATCCTTCCTACGGGAGGCGGTAGCGGGACGGATGCACAGGTCGCATTCGTTGAAGGGGAGTTCGAACCGGTGGAACCGGAATCCGATCCGGACAATTCGGGGCTGAACAAGACGAAAGGAGTTATCCTTCCCAAAGACAGCCAGCCTTTCGAGGTAGAGATCGATGTGGTGAGGAACGATGAAACGGCGACCCTGAAAGCGACTATCGACAAGAATATCACTTTTGATGAAGGCAAACGCTATATTTTTACCCTTGAGGTGAAGAATAACGAAAGTAGCTTGCTGATGAAGGTGCTGGACTGGAATGCAGTCGTTTTCACAGACGATAATGTGGGAAGTCCCGACACCCCTTATCCTGATCCCGACATCAATGAAGGGATCGGTACGACTGTAACGGTTGCGACGTGGACGAAAATAATGTGGAGTGGAAATGGTGATGTCGGAGGAGATAGTTGACGAATATATATAATCGAAATACAATGAAACGAGTAAGTAAAATAAGGTTGTTTGTATTGTTGTTTCTGTTGGTTGCAGGCGGTTGTACACGGACGGAAGTAGAAGAAGGGGGAATTACTCCGCACACATTGGCAGAAGTAGATGCCAGCTTTAACTTGAATGTGCTGGCTACCCGGACTCCCGTTACCCGTAGCATTACTTTTACACCTGACGGCACGATCGACTCGGATACGCTGGCTGTAGGAGCAAGGGACTCGGTACAGACCAAAGCTGTCGCTCCGTTGTCGGAGGTGCAGGAAAATCAGATTGCCAGCCTGTGGATCGGGCAGTACGATGCGGCGACGGGTAAGCGTTTGCTGAACGAGTATCTTCCTTCTATGACCGGTACTACCGTCAACCTGAAACTGAAACAGAGCCAGAAAGATAGTAAGAGCCATGTTTATTTCGTGTCGAATGCTGGTGATCTGGGTGCGATAGCCGATGAAACGACCTTAAAAAAGCATACATTGGCTTATACTTCGACCGCTGAAGGATTGCCGGATAATAACTTATGCAAGATGATGGGAAAATGGGAGGGCGTGGTTCAGGCTGAAGGTATAAAAGATATTACGGTGGAACTGACGCGTCTCATTGCCAAGATCACGTTTACCTATTCGGTAGGTAGTGATTTTACATTTGAACCGGCTTCCGTCGTTTTGAAGAACGCACCGACCCTGTCGCAGATTGAAGCTCCTAAAGCGCAGTTGACAACGGATGGTATCGGTTATACCACATATATGGGTACGGCGAGTGGTTCCGGTGCGACTGTTTACTGGTATTTGCCTGAGAATATGGCGGGTACTGTCAGCGAGGCTGATGCAGTCGACGTTGAAAAAAAGAAGATCGGAACGGGTGTGACGAATGCAACCTGTATCGAACTGACCGGAGAGGCTGTGCAGGGTGGAGTATCGTATAAAGATGTTACGTTCCGGTTTTATCCCGGTAGCGACAAGAACAATTATGATATTGTACGCAATTCCCACTATACCATGAATGTGACTTTGATAGGTATAGACGTTTCCGACGAACGTATTACTGTCGGTGAGATACCTCCTATCGAGGTCGATTCGACCAGAATGCCCGCTAAGAAAGGCGGTGAAAAAGAGATACAGATCACAGCCCGTCCGGGGCAGCAGTGGGTGTTCGATATGCCTCCCTGGTTGTCAGCCTTGTTGGACGGCAGTGAGATCAAGCCGGGGGCAACCATAACACATCAGGGGCCTGCCAATGTCGTCTTTAAGGCTGTGGAGGCCAATCCGAAAGCGGAAGAGAGATCTGTCTCTTTTAATATAGATGTAAATGGAGAGGATCAGGAAATAACGGTCATTCAAAGCGGTTCGACCCTGACAAAAGGAAAGGATATTTCGTTGGCGGCAGTAACGGATTCGGAAGGAGAATCGACTTTTACTGCAACTGAAGGCTTGCAATGGCTGGCTGCTTTAAACGGTGACGGTTGGCTGGATTTCTCTAATTCGGCAACATCGGGTAGTGAGGCTCCGGACGGTGAGCAAACGTTGAAAGTAAAAGCGACGGCTGTCAATCCATCGTCCCAGGTGCGCAGCGGAAAGATAATAGTGAAAGCCGGGGCATCCGTGGGTGATCCTGCTTATATTCGTTTGAAACAGGAAATAACCGTAGAACAGTCGGGGGCTACTGTAACGGGTTCTACGCTGAGCGATATAGCAGCCAAAGGAGGAAGTGGCGAGTCTTCGTTTACGGCAACCCCCGGTTTGGATTGGGCAGCCAGTGTACCACCCGACGGTTGGATTTCATTAACGGGTGGGACTTCGGGAACTCCAACAACCGGTACAGCCCAGAAGATTACTTTTGATGCTGCTGTTAATCCGGATGCTTCTACTCGTGAGGGGGCAATCACTGTAAAGGTCGGTAATGCGGTCAGCGGAACAGATGCCGGCTTGACGAAGGATATCAAAGTAACTCAAAAAGCTTCAGAGTTGACTGCTTCCGGTGATCCGATCACATTGGCAGCTACAGCAGATGCCAGCGGCACATTAACATTTAAGGGGACTCCTGGATTATTATATTCTGCAACCTCGCCTGATTGGTTGGTATTGACGGGTACAACTTCCGGTACTACCGATGGTAACGAACAGGATTTTGGATATAAAACGAGCGAACTCAATTTGAATAGCACAGAGAATACCGGTAATATATCGGTAAAAGCCGGAAATATAACAAAGGATGTGGCTATTAAGCAGTCTGGTTCAACTTTTACTGTATCTAAAGGTGAGATAGATTTGCCGAATACGGAGAGTTCCGATTTTGTAACTGTGAATGGAACAGAAGGTTTACCGTGGACTGTGACTCGTGAGGATGGTAGTAGTATTGCAATATCATCAGATATTGAAAATTCTGTAGCGATAGGGAGTGATCAAACTTTGACGTTTAATGCAGAGGCCAATATTTGGGGTGAAGCTCGTTCTGCAACGTTTATTATCGCAGTGAAAGGGGGAAACCATTCAAAAACGGTTACAGTAAAACAAGAAAAAGGTATAAAAAATACGGCTGTGATTGATCAAAATCTGGTAGATGCTTTTGTTGCAGATCGACCTTTTTATGAGAAGACTGAAGTACCAGATGTTGGTTATCTTCCCTTTGCTTATGATCAAGGAAATGTGTCATCGGCGGAATATGTTGATTATAAAGGGAACTCCCAAAATTACACTCTGGAAGAAACCTATATTATTGAGGTGGATACGACTCAGGCTTATTATGGTTACAATACTGAGGCAACAGTATACTGTACGAAAAAAAAGGATGGTTGGCGGATACCTACTTTAATAGAATTGTATGCAATTAGAAATAAGTATAAAAACGACTCTAATGCTTTTGATGGTGCATTTGAGGATTATATGTATTGGAGTAGCTCGGTATATTCAACTAAATCTTATGCCCGATGCATGATAAACATTGTCAGAGGTACGTTTGATAACGGTAACGCTGCTTATTCACGGTATGTTCGCTGTGTCCGTGAAGTCAAGTGATCGGTCTTTAAAATTAAAAAATAATATATATATAACAGATTATGAACAAAGCAGATTTAGTAAACGAATTGGCTGTACAGATGCATGTCACGCAAGAACAGTCGCGTAAATTTGTAAATACCTTTCAGGTAGTATTGACGGAAGCGATCAAGCAGAATACTTCTGTTGTGTTACAGGGGTTCGGCAGTTTCGTGCCCTGGAAACAAAATGAGCGGGAAGGGCGAAATCCCCGAACAGGTGTTTCTTATATGATCCCGGCACGTACAAGTGTTAAGTTCAAACCCGGAAAGTTTTTACTCGAAGAGTTGAATCCCTGAAAATAGATTGTATTTGGGGTGCAGATTTTTAATCTGATGGATTTTAAATCTGTGTCCCAATACATCTGTTATGTGATTTTCCCTATTAATTATTCAATGCCTATCAGAATATATCATGAAGAAGCTAAATAAATTAGAAGCATTATTCCCCAATGGTAAGGTGCCCGATGCGAGAGTTTTCAACCGAAGTATCGATAAAATGTCGAAAGATGGCCGCAACCATTTACGTGAAAAGATTTATAAGTTAGCCTTCACGATATGGTCTACCTTACCTAAAAAACACCAGAAATTCATTCGGGAAGTAATCATCCATGACCGCCAGTCATATATCGATTTTATAATACAAAGAACCGTTATGTCTTGCCTTCGCTGTCCGCTCCGGTATCCTGTCTTGTTTATCCGAATGCTTCACTTGACAGAAGTCGTTGAACGGACTGCACAAACCTCTATAAATCATATTGCTATGTCCGTTCTGATCTGTTTCCAGATTTGCGGAAAGGTCGGAACACTTGCCGGACATATCGGCAAGGATGAGATTGCTTACGAAGAGGCGTTAGTGTTGATCGGCAAGATGACGCTGGTAGAATTTTGTGGGGTGTATTGAATAAAGTTCTGTAAAACTTGGATGCGGGTTTACGTTATTCAATAGTACCTGTTGTTTGTTTACGTATTGCCGGAATAAGAAACAAAACCGATCCCAATAAAAAAAATAATACCCCGATAATTGTAGAGACTGCACCTAGTTCCCAAAATACAAATTGTTGAATTGCTCGAATAAACCAGAATCCAGCAGTACCCATCAGGAAACATTTCCCAAGTTTTGTTGTAAATAGTTCTTTATGAAACGCAAAACAAATCACCGCAGTAAAGATAAAGTAGTAGATTATTTGAACATTTAGAATAGGCATGATCCATTTATTGGTGAATGACAGCTTTTCCAGTTCTGTGTTCCAGTCCCATATTTTCCAAAATCCGATGTGAAATAGTACGAAGAATATGTTATATATCCCGCCTGCAAAAATTACTTTTTTCATCTTATCTGTTTTTAAGTGTTATAGTATCTCCGAAAGTGATCTGTATAATAGTATAGGATACAAATATATGAAAAAGGCTGATATATAGGTGATTATTTCAATGTGTATTATGTTTTTTCATTGTATGCCGGATTTTATGGGCGTTAATAGTATTTTCCGATTCCGCCGAATCCGGTTATTATTTTATTTTCTCTCGTTTTATTGATAAAGTTGTTTAGTCGTTTTTTAAATTCTTTAGGCCGTTTCCTGGCTGCTTCAATGTATGCAATTCGGATACGTTTATATGGGTCGGAGAAGTGCAGATAGTTTTTCCATGCTGTTTTATCTTCTTTCAATCTGTCAATTATATCATCTGGAAAAATAAAAGGGTCAGATAAAATAGTTCTTATTTTATCCTCAAATTTAGGGTGTATCATTTTATTTTCCAATAACCATTTAAGTCTTTCTTTGTTGGCTTGCGAGTATGTACTTTTAGGGTTTCTAGGCGTGAAGCGCTGAATTTTATGTTCTTTGTCAAGTGTTTTTATCGTACTGTCGATCCACTCGAAACAAAGGGCTTCTTCAACAGCGTCGTTGTATGTAATACTTTTTTTGTCTGACGACTTACAAGGGAAGACAAACCAAATTTCGTTTTTGGTTTCAAAGTTGTCTGTCAACCACTTTCTCCAATCTTCCCTATTTTCAAAATACTTTCTTTTATCTTCTGTCGTCATTGGGTCATTTCTTTGTAAACTCGATCGGCTCGATGTCATAATTTAGGGTTCTGATGTCGCAGTCTTCGTAATCTATTCCGTAGCGCATCCTAACCATACCAAAATGTGGGGAGATATATGAAGGAAAAGTCGGATCGACAGAACACCAACCTGCACCTTCTATATAGCATTCGGGCCAAGCATGGGTACTTTCGGCTTTCCATTCGGGAACATAACAATATCCTACTGCAAAACGGGTCGGTATATTCATATAGCGCATCAATGCGGTAAATAGATTAGTATATTCGCTACAAGTACCTTTCCTTGTCTGGATAACTGTATTGACATCTACGGTTCTGCAAATCCCTGCATCGATCTGTTTGGCAATGGAGTCGGAAGGTGACAGATAGGTATAGACAAATTTAAGGGCTTTCTCTATTATGACAAAGGTCTGTGTTTCATCTTTGAACAGTGTATCGGCAATTTGTCTAACGTGTTCATTTTGTGCATCTATCAACGGAGTAGATTGCAAAAATCTAGTGATCTCTCTGTCGTATTCCCGTGATTTGTCATACTTGGCTTCTTTCATTTTAGCCAGTTTGCTTCCATCCAGGTAGGGGTTGATAGTGGTGAGTGATATTTCGTAGTTATCTCCGTTTTTCGATATTTGAGTAATTTGTTGAGGATAACAGTCTATTGCCTTAATATCAGGTTTCCTCACTGTAAAGGTAAAGTTGACGGTATCCTGATTTTCCAGGCGAAAGTATTTGGAATATGATTGCGCAAAAGCAGATTGTGCAATAAACAGGCACGTAATCAGCATAAATGGATATTTACTCATGACGTTTCGTTTTATGATTTACAATTGGCGGCAAAGGTAGTAAATATTTGAGATGTAGGGATGAGGATAGGGAGAAAGCTTTGGGGTGGGGAGGCTACATTTGATTTAAGTTACTGAATAGACTACATAAACTATTATAAATTATGTTGCAGTGATTGTTTTCGGGATCGTTTTTCGGTAATAATGCCAATCGTTTTGTCGTACACACATCTCCACAGTGACCGAATAGTACTTATCCTTCGATTTGAATACCTTTAGTAAAAGTATTGCTACCTCCATTTGCTGTATCATGTAAGGAGATATCTCAACTTGATTGACGACAGGTTTAAACAGGTAGTACTCTTTGTGACTCCAGTATTTTGATTTTTTTTATTGTTGTGTGTATAATAATTTGTAAATCAATAGAATATAAACTGTTAGAGGAGTGAGGTTTTAGTTGCCTTCTTGATAGTTTTTACTTTGCCTCCTTTTATCCATTTTATAATTAACCTCTGTTGGTTAATTATCTTATTTTTTGTTTCTCTTTTTATTGCTTTTTTTATTACTTTTGTATTATAACATAAAAAAATAATATTATGACGAACGAACCTATAATCAATGCTAGATTTAAAAAATATTGTGAAAATTATGGCTTATTGAAACTTTCTGAAAATGAAGCCTTTGAGCAGTTTGTGAATTCTGCTATTTTAATTCAACATCAGCCTGATGCTTTTTCTGCAGATTCTGAATTGATAGACTCTGTATGTGTTGGTGGCCCTGGAGATACAGGAATTGATGGAATTAGTATAAAAGTAAATGGGATGTTAGTTAAAAGTATAGATGAAATTAAAGATATTATATCTAAGTCTTCAAGATTAAGTATTGAATTCATTTTTATTCAATCTAAAAATAAATCTCATTTTAGTGCAACTGAAATTGGCGCATTTATTACAGGGGTTAGAAATTTTTTGTCAGAAAGGCCAATGATTCCTTTAAACGAAAAACTAGAAAATGCTTTTAGAATAAAGGAATATTTAGTAAGTGATGATATAACATATTATTGGAAAGAGTCTCCTATTGTTAGGATGTACTATGTTGTTATGGGAAAATGGAATAATGACCCCTTGCATATTGGAACTGTGGAGCAAGCTAAAAAAGATATATTAAATACGAACATATGTTCTAAGGTTGATTTTTATTTTATAGACAGTGAATATTTTAGAAATATACTAGACAGTAATGAAAATAAATTTTCAATAATTATTGATGTGATAGATACGATGGGACTTACTTCTGTTGAAGGTGTTGAGAATTCATGTATGGTTTTATGTAGTGCTACTGAATTGTATAAACTTATAACAACAGATGAAGGGGTCATTAGAAAATCACTTTTTGATGATAATGTAAGAGATTATCAAGGAGAAAATACCGTTAATACAGAAATTCTAGAAACTATTTCAGAATCTCCACAAAAATTTATATTATTAAATAATGGAATCGCTATTGTTTGTGATGAATTTATTCCTAATAATAGAAAGCTTAAAATAGAAAATCCACAAATAGTAAATGGATGTCAAACTTGCCATGTTTTATACAAAGCTAAAGAATCGAATCTTGATATTAGTTCTATTACTCTAGTCATTAAGTTAATAGCTACTAGAAATGATGATATAGCAAATGAAATAGTAAAAGGAACAAATCGTCAAAGTATCGTGTTGGAAGAAGCATTTGAGACAACTAAAAAATTTCATAAAGATTTAGAACGTTTTTTCAATGTTTATATTGCTGATTTTCAGGATAAAATATATTATGAGAGGAGAACTAAACAATATGCTCATAATCCTACGATAAAACCGATACAAAAAATTAATTTAAGAATATTAACTCAATATTGTATAGGTGTAATCAAAGAAAAACCATATTTGTCGCATAAGCATGAGTCTATTTTGCTTAAAGAATTTGCTAATGATATTTTTCAAGAGTCTCATTCAAAACTTCCATATTTCGCTGTTTCATATGCATTTTATACACTAGAAAAACTGTTTCGAGAACAAAAAATTCATAAAGATCTAAAAGCATATAAGGCACATTTGTTAATGGTTTTTTGTCGATTAGTTGCAGGCAAATGCCCTAATTTGTTGATGGAGAAAAATGTTGATATTTATGCAGATAAAATTTTAAAAAATTTATATGATATAAAAAAAGCACATGAAAAATTTGAAATATCGGCTAAGATTTTTTATAGGTCAAAAAGATTTTGGATTGATAATTTGAATAAAAGTAAATATGCTATTAAAGATATTCCAGAGTTCACAGAGTTACTAATAAAAGATGTGTCTGATTTTACTAATAATCCAGTCGTAATACAATCAGAAGTGATCAATGTATATTCCGGTAAAGTTAAAAAAGTAATGAAAAATAGTGCTGGAAAATATTGTGGTTATATCAGTTGGGCGACTAGTGATATTTTTTTTCAGCAAAGTAAGAATCCGGGACTAGTATTTGAAAATTTGGAGAATAAAAAAGTGAAATACTGTATAACTAGCCCAGATAATAAAGGACGTGTTCAAGCAATTAATGTACAAATAGAGGAATAGCAGAGATAATAATGCGCAAATAATAGAGACAAATTTTATTTTTCAAACTGAGGTTATGTATTTTTTAGTGTTTCATTGAGTCAGGCAATGAAAAATAATTTCTCTCAAATATTTTTAGATGTTGAATTATTTTATTATTCTCTGCATTAGAATCACTAGAACTTCATACAATATAAATATGAGTAAGATTAATATTGATCGAATTGTTAAAGATATTAAGTCTAGGACGACAAGTCTAACACCTATCATAGAAGCTGTTTGTAATTCTATAGATGCTATTGAGGCAGAAAGGGTTGATGGTATTATAGACATTATTGTTAAACGTAGTGCTCAACAACTTCTTGAATTAGATTCTTCCTGTAGTCTTACAGATATTGTTTCTATTGATATAGTAGATAATGGTATAGGGTTTACTGAAGAAAATAAAGATTCATTTGATACATATCGTAGTGGTTTTAAAATAAAAAAAGGAGGAAAAGGATTTGGACGATTTATGTATCTGAAATATTTTAATCATGTTGCTGTTGAGAGTGTATATAGTGAGAATGGTAATTATAAGAAACGTTCTTTTACATTTGGACATGCAGATGAAATAATCGAAAATGAAAAAGTAGAAAATATAGAGTTTACGGATAATATTCATACTGGAACTATTCTGCATTTAACTTTGATAAAAGATTGTGATTTAGATAAAGGTCTTGACGTTATAGCACGTAAATTAGCAGAGCGTTTGCTAGTGTTTTTTGTGACAGGAGGTAAGTATACTCCTAAGATAACAATTAAAGAAGAAGATGGGTCTAATCAAATAGTATTAAATGATTATATTGGACCGGATTCGAATATTCAACAAATAGGCATAGATAAAACACTTGTTTTACGTGGTAAAGAAAATGATTGGAATTTTACAGTGAAAGTTTATAAAATTTATTATTCGGCTATTACAAATAAAATTTGTCTAACAGCAAATATGCGTGAGGTTATAGATAGTGCCTTACATAATTTTGTTCCTGAGTTCAAAGAAACTTTGTTTGAGTTAACTGACAATGGTATTCAAAAGAATTATATGGTTAAAGCATATGTTCAAGGAGATTATCTTGATACTAATGTAACTACAGAGCGTGATGGCTTTATTTTTGGAAAGGAAGATGATATATATTCTGATTTGTCTGAAAAACAAATTCTGAGAGAAGTTGCAGTAATTGTAAAAGAATATTTCCAAGATGACATTGATCAACGATTTATTGATAAAAAAAAGAAGGTAGAGCATTATGTATATTCTTCTGCTCCATGGAATAAAACTCTACTGAAAGATGTAGATATGGAATCTATACCTATTGGAATCTCAGATTTTGATTTAGAGATGCGTTTCCAAAAGATAAAGTTTGAAAAAGAGTTAAATGCGCGTTTAGCGTTAAAAGATCTACAGGAAAAGCAATCTTTTGAGGAGCTTAAAGAGAGTGAGTATGACTCTATCAAATCAGCTATAAATGATATAATGCAAAATGTTACGGAGACAGCTAAAAATGATTTAGTTCATTATGTATGTCAGAGAAGAAAAATTATTGATTTGTTTGATAATTTACGTAGAAGGATAGAGACCGGAAAGACTCATAAGGAAAGTGAAATGCATAATTTGATATTCCCTATGATTAAAGATGATAGACAAGTTGAATACGAAGACCACAATCTTTGGTTATTGGATGAAAGATTTAACTTTACTCAATACATTGCTTCTGACGAGGTAATTTCTAAAGTTGATCATAAAGAACCGGATCTTGCTATTTTTTATGAAAGTGGCTTGTTCTATCGTAACGGAGAAAATGCAATTACATCTCCTATTGCAATAGTTGAATTTAAACGCCCTAAACGCACCAACTATCCTGATGATGAGAATCCTATTACTCAAGCATTACGTTATGCAGGCAAGATACTTGCTGGTAGATACGAAATGCCTGATGGATTGGAGGAAGTAATTATTAACCCAAATGTAACTCCTGTATATATCTATATTGTTTGTGACATTGTTCCTAAAATAGAAGAATTTGCTCGTTTTGCAAATTTATCAGTAAGCCCAGATAAACAAGGATATTTTGGTTATAATAGAGACTATAATGCATATATTGAAATAAAGAGTTTTAAAAAAGTTATTGATGATGCTAAAATGCGTAACCAGATATTTTTCAGGAAATTAGGACTTGCATGATATTGAATATACATTGTTGAAAAGTTAAATAAAATTACTATACATATAAATTTTAGCCTGTTTCATGGTTCTATTAAATTATTCCTGTCCATAGGCATGGCACCGAGTTGCATTCCGAACAGTTTTAGTACTTGATTTACTTTATCCATCTTCAAGGTTTCTTTTCCTTGTTCAAGTTCACGTAGAAAGCGGAGACCGACACCAGCTTTCAATGCAAGTTCTTCACGTGATAATCCAAGCGACTTGCGCTTTGATTTTACGTATTCATTTAATGATAAGTTATTCATATTTGATACCTCTTCGGGTACAAATATAATGAATGTTTTTTATTTGATACCCTTTCGGGTATTTATTTTGTGGCTCTGATAAAATAATATCCGAAAGGGTATCGATAATCTTACAGAATAATGATTGTTCTACTGATATAAGTTAAATAAGAACCTGGATTTATCAGTGTGAAGGTTCGTGGAAAATAGTATTTTAAGATTTTGATTACTTCTAAAGTCTTATTATGCATTGTTTTACACGAATGTTTTGCGCTGATCTTCGTCTATCTACCTGCTCATACCTTTGTCTCGTTCTCCGGAAACAATCGTATTAATCATTAAATGTATAAAAGCTATGACATTAAAATTCAGAAAGGTGCAGCGTAAGGTTCTTAGTGGGGATGATAAGGACAAGGTTAAGACCTATGCGATGGCGAGGTCGTCGAGTTACTGTGATATGGCGAAGTTGTGTGAGTTGATCTCCAGTCGTTCGGCGATGTCGAGTGCGGATGTGAAGGCGATACTGGATTCGCTAAACTGGGCGATGAGTTTGGAACTTCGTTCGGGAAGTATCGTTCAGGTGGGTGAGTTCGGCAGTTTTCGTCTTTCGATCCGTTCGGGAGGGGCTGAAACGAAGGAGGCGTTCAATGCTTCGATGATAAAGAAGGCGCGTGTGATCTTCTCGCCGGGAACGAGTCTGCGCTGGATGAGCGAGATCGTGAAGTTTGAGGAGGATGAAGCTACGAAGCCTAAGAAAAAAGAGGAAGGTTCGGGGTCGGGAGACAGACCGGAAATCGAGTAATTCAGTTCTAGTATTAATCATTAAACGTATAAAGCTATGACATTAAAATTCAGAAAGGTACAGCGTAAGGTTCTTAGTGGGGGTGATAAGGACAAGGTGAAGACTTATGCGATGGCGAGGTCGTCGAGTTACTGCGATATGGCGAAGTTGTGTGAGTTGATCTCCAGCCGTTCGGCGATGTCGAGTGCGGATGTGAAGGCGATATTGGATTCGCTGAACTGGGCGATGAGTCTGGAACTTCGTTCGGGGAGTATTGTGCAGGTAGGCGAGTTCGGTAGTTTCCGTCTTTCGATCCGTTCGGGAGGGGCTGAAACGAAGGAGGCGTTCAATGCTTCGATGATAAAGAAGGCACGTGTGATCTTCTCGCCGGGAACGAGTCTGCGCTGGATGAGTGAGATCGTAAAGTTCGAGGAGGACGAAGATACGAAACCTAAGAAAAAGAAGGGAGATTCGGGTGAGGATGACAGACCGGTGATTGAATAGAGTCGGCGGTCGGCTGGTGGCAGTTGGGATGTAAGAAGAAAGGGGATGTATGAGAAAGAGGCTGACTGTTCAATTGGTGATGGCAATCCTGCTTGTGATGAGCGGGATTGTACTTCTCTTCTCCGGTTTCTGGATTGCTCCGAAAGGGGAGATTCATAATAGTGTGCTGGTGGCTTTCGGGGAGACTTGCACATTTGCCGGGGCTTTGTTTGGGGTGGATTATTCGTATAAAATAAAATCGGTACAAAATGGGAGAGAGGATAAGTAGGGATTTTACCTGGGAGGAAATGACGTATAGTAGGGTGGCGGTGGAGAATGGGTTGTTGAATGAGCCACCGTTTGAGGTGAGATTGATCATGATGGAGTTGGTGAAACGGTTGTTACAGCCGTTGCGGGTTGCTTATGGGAAACCGATCGCGATTACAAGCGGTTACCGGAGTCCGGAGGTGAACAGGTTGGTGGGTGGCGTGCCTTCGAGCCAGCATGTGAAGGGAGAGGCGGCGGATTGTTATGTGCCTGATCCGAAGGTGTTACTGGATGTATTGCTTTTCAGCAAATTGCCTTTTGATCAGGCGATTCTTTATAAGCAGAAGAAATTCCTGCATTTGTCGCTTCGGGTAAATGGAGAGAATCGTTATCAGGTGATCATTAATAAATGAAGGAAGCGATAGGTGTGGATATGCGAGGGAGGAATTTGTTTGTTTCTGTGGTTTTGTTGGTTGTTTTGCTGCCCGGTTGTAGTGCCGGGTGGCGTAGAGTGCAACATCGAGAGATAAAGGGGGAGGTGCATAGCCTTCATAATGATAGTATGTTGTTGCGAAAGCTGTATCAGGCTTCCCGTAATAAGGTGATCGGTATAGAGCATGTCGTGTTCGATAGCTGTCGGTCGGATGGGGTACAGTCTGTTACCCGCGTTGCTATTAAGGAGCAGGGGAAGGTAGAGGCTGAATCGGTTGTTAGTTCCGGTTCGGCAGATGAGAGACGTTCGGTTGATACGGAATCTTTTCAGGGAAATAGTGTGGCGAAGTTTTCTTTTTCAAACTGGGTGGTAGGAGTGATGTTGTTGGTTTGTTCATTATGTATATGTATAATATTTAGAAAGCAGAAGTAAACTGCAAAATTCTAATGGTTCTCTAATACCCTTCTAATAGTTCTCTAACGGCTTGTCTGGCTGGGGGTCTCTACTTTTGTGCTGTCAAAAAGAGAGATATAAAACGAATACCAAACCGGAGACCTCCTGCTTTGGGAGCAGGGGGCTTCACAAAAGAGAGTTATCATGTGGATCAGAAGAAAGAAAAGAAAGAACAACAACGCAATCTCTTTCAACAGCGAACGGGTGTTCCTGGCTGCTACCCAACCACTGAAATCTGTGTTCAGTTATTTCGACACTTCACGTCAGGGACTGACGGAAGGAGAAGTTACAGACCGTTTACGTTTTCATGGGCCTAACGAAATCGTACGCGAAAAACGTGACCGTTGGCTGATCATGTTTATTAAAACTTTTATCAATCCTTTTATCGGTATATTGATGGCATTGGCGGTTGTTTCGCTGGTGATAGATGTCCTGATGGCCGCGCCGGAAGACAGGGAATGGGTGACCGTTATTGTTATTACGGCGATGGTGATGTTGAGTGCGGTGCTTCGTTTCGTGCAGGAATGGAAATCGGGCAGAGCTTCGGATGCCTTGAAACGGATGGTGAAGAATACGGCTACCGTCTATCGTCTGGGTGCAAAAGACGGGCAGGAAGTGAATATTGCTGAACTTGTGCTGGGAGATATCGTTTACCTGGCTGCCGGAGATATGGTGCCTGCCGATATCCGTATTGTGGAATCTAAGGATTTGTTTGTCAGCCAGTCGTCGTTGACGGGCGAGTCGGATGCCATAGAGAAAAGAGCGGAACTGGGGAACAGGACGCACCGGACAGGCAGTGTGGTCGAGCTGGATGATATCTGCTTCATGGGGTCGAATGTGGTGAGCGGATCGGCGATAGGCGTGGTGTTTGCTACCGGGCGTTCTACCTATCTGGGGACGATTGCCAAAAGCCTGACGGGGGTGCGAGCACAGACGAGTTTTGATCGGGGAATCAATAAGGTGAGTTTGTTACTGATACGGTTTATGCTGGTGATGGTTCCGTTTGTGTTCCTGATTAACGGGTTGAGCAAAGGGGACTGGTTCGATGCCTTTCTGTTTGCCGTGTCGGTTGCCGTTGGTCTTACGCCGGAGATGTTGCCGATGATCGTTACCTCCAATCTGGCAAAAGGGGCTGTCAGCATGTCACGCCGCAAGACGATCGTTAAGAATCTGAATGCGATACAGAGTTTCGGAGCGATGAATATTCTTTGTACAGATAAGACGGGGACATTGACACGCGATAAGATCGTGTTGGAGAAATATCTCAATGTGCATGGGGACGACGATCTGCGTGTGTTGCGACATGCCTATTTCAACAGTTATTTCCAGACCGGGCTGAAGAACCTGATGGACAAGGCGATCCTTTCGCATGCGAAGGAACTGGATTTTGAGCATCTGGGTGATAAATATAGGAAAGTGGACGAGATTCCGTTTGACTTTACCCGTCGCCGCATGTCGGTGATCGTGGAGGATAACGATGGTAAGCGGCAGATCATCACCAAAGGGGCGATCGAGGAGATGATGCAGATCTGTTCGTATGTGGAATATAATGGTGAAGTATGCCCGATGACGGACGAACTGAAGCAGATTGCTTTGGCAATAAGCGGGCGGATGAACCGTGACGGTATGCGTGTGCTGGCGGTTGCCCAGAAGAGTTGGATAGAAAAGGAGCTGGATTTCTCGGTAGAGGATGAAATGGATATGGTGCTGATCGGTTATCTGGCTTTCCTCGATCCTCCTAAATCGTCGGCTGCCGGAGCGATCCGACAGTTGCATGAGCATGGTGTAGAGGTGAAGGTGTTATCTGGTGATAATGAAGCTGTGGTGAAAACGGTCTGCCGCCAGGTCGGTGTGGATATTACGCATACGTTGCAGGGACCGGAGATCGAGAAGATGACGGATGAGGAACTGGTGAAGGAGCTGCAACATACGACGGTTTATTCGAAGCTGACTCCGATGCAGAAAACGCGTATTATCACGTTACTGCAACAGGGGGGGAATACGGTCGGTTTCCTGGGTGACGGGATCAACGATGCGTCGGCTTTACGCCAGTCGGATATCGGGATTTCGGTGGATACGGCGGTCGATATTGCTAAAGAGAGTGCCGATATCATTCTGCTGGAAAAGGATTTGATGGTGCTGGAGCAGGGTGTTCTCGAAGGGCGTAAGATATTCGGCAATATTATGAAGTATATCAAGATGACGGCAAGTTCAAATTTCGGTAATATGTTCAGTGTATTGGCGGCGAGTGCTTTCCTGCCTTTCCTGCCGATGCTTCCGATTCATTTGTTGGTACAGAACCTGTTGTATGATATTTCGCAGACGACGATACCGTTCGATAAGGTCGACCGTGAATACCTATTGAAGCCGCGTAAGTGGGATGCTTCCGATCTGAGCCGTTTCATGATCTGCATCGGGCCGATAAGTTCGATATTCGATATCACGACTTATTTGTTGATGTGGTATGTGTTCGGGTGTACTTCGCCGGAACATCAGGCTTTGTTCCAGAGCGGTTGGTTTGTGGAAGGGCTGCTTTCGCAGACATTGATCGTGCATATGATCCGTACACGGAAGATACCGTTTATACAGAGCCGGGCTTCATGGCCGGTATTACTCACCACTTTTGCGATCATGGCGATCGGTATCCTCCTGCCGTTTACAGGGATAGGTGCATCTATCGGGCTTGTAACGCTGCCGCTGAGTTATTTCCCCTGGCTGCTTGCGACTTTACTTGGATATTGCATGTTGACTCAATTCGTAAAACAATGGTACGTAAAACGGTTTACACGCTGGTTGTAATAGTGTTGCAGATGGGCGAGGAGAAAGTGGTTTTTGCCCGGGAAAAGCCGGAAGTATCCGTTCAGTACACAACCGAGCTACAGTCGGATTTCGGCAGGCGGTTGAATTGGGTGAATCTTCTTTCTCTTCGTGCTACAGTACCGATGGAATGGCTGGGGCTATGGGGTAACGGGAAGTTGGAGGTTCAGACGATTTCTGTCTACAAGACTTCTCGTGAACGGATTGCCGGGGACAGGCAGGTCTTTTCGAATATAGAAGAGGATAATCTGCCTTTCAGCCCTTTTATTCTGGGGTATTCCCAACAGATAGGAAAGGTGCTTCTGTTCGGGGGATTGCGGAATGTGAACGAGGATTATTTTACGACTCCGTACGCTTCCTTGTTCACGAATAGTTCTTGTGGAATTTATCCGACGTTATCGGCTAATTATGTGTTGGCGAACTATCCTTTGTCTGCTGTCTGTCTGCATCTGGAATATCGGATAAATGAGAAGATCGGGATAAAGAACAGTCTGTATAACGGGAAGGCTTATCTTCCTTTTAAGCGGGGAAGTTCGGTTTTTACCGTTGCGCCACGCCGGGATGGGTTGCTTGATTTGGCAGAAATAAGTTATACTACAAACAACAGTTATCCTGGTTCTTATAATTTGGGTGTTGTTGTACATGGCAGCAATCGTCTCGGTGATGCGTCTGACTGTCGTCTGCCGTCGGGACAGGTGCAGGCGCAGACGGAAACGTCGTCGGCAAAACATTGGCGGGTGAATTATGCCTGCTGGCTTTCTGCGGAACAGGAGTGTTGGCGTTCGGGACGTTATTCGGCGGGGGTGTTGGGACAGTATTCTTTTGCTCCGTCCGACCGTAATGACTGCCGGCGGTATGTGGCTGCCGGTGGCGTTTTCAGAGGGATACTTTCTGCTTCACGGAAAGATGCTTTGGGAGTGATCTTTTCGCAGGCTTCTTTCTCCGATGTCCGGGAGAGGGCTTTGGAAATAACAGGGAATTATACGGTGTCGGATCATTTTTCTGTGCAGCCGGCATTCCATTTTATACGGACTGGAAATGAGAGGTCTCATATTGCGATGTTGAGGGTGGTGGTGAGTTATTAGCTTCTTTACCGGATGCAGACGAACGCGGAGTAATCCTGCGTCGTCTGCGTCTGGTCCCTTTATTGGGATACCTCTTTTTTAGTTATGGATAGAATGCTTTTACTTTTTCAGTAAAATAGTTTCAATCTTTTCTTTTAATTGATCTTTAGGCAATGCTCCTTGAAGCATCTGGGGTTTCCCTGTCATGGGGATGTACAGCAATGCCGGGATACCTTGTATTCCGAAAACCTGTGCCAGTTCAGTTTCCTTGTCGACATCTACTTTGTATATATCGATCTTTCCGGCATATTCTTTGGCTAGTTGTTCCAAAGAAGGAGCGATCATTTTACAGGGGCCACACCAGTCTGCATAAAAGTCGATGATGGCGGGTTTGTCGCCCAGATATTTCCATTCGTTGGGGCTGGCTTCGTAATTGTATATCTTTTTCAGAAAATCAGCCTTTGTGATATGGACAGGTGTATTGGCTGTTGTTTCCTGGCTGCTTTCTGTTTCACCGACAGCGTTTTTGGCTTGTCCTTTGCAGGAGGATAAAGTCATGAAACCTACGACCAATACTAATAATGTGAAGATTTTTTTACTGTTCATTTGGATTTGAATTGATGTTAATAATTAATTTTTCAGTTTCTGTTTCCAGGTAATGCCGCTGATATCTGTCAATGTCAACTCGTAGTCACCTTTGGGCAGATTGGCGAGTGTTTCATCTTTTATTGTCAGCTCCGCTTTGCTTCCCAAAGGGATGACAAGGCTATGCTTACCAGGAGCCACTTTCGCTATATACATATTCCGGATATCTGTTTCCGGAAATTCAGATAATTCCTCTCCGTTTCTGTCGAGGATGATATTGCCATTTGCATCTTTCAAAGTAACGCCGATCAGGAAGGAACCGTATACATCCACACCTTCTACACGATAGATGGTGAATGACAACTTTTCTTTGCCCAGATTGACATCATTTATTTCTATCTTTGGCTTGACCGACTTATTATGTAGCTTTCCCCATACTCCATTATGGAATACCTGATTGGTCAGGAGGGAGAGAAACAATATGGCTGTTGCACCGGCTACCGAAAGTCTTCCCGATGACTTCTCATCGAGTGGAAGCGGGCCGGATGTCAACCAGGTTGTCCAGGCATACTTATTTAGTAGTGGAATCCGGGGAATGACTATGTTGTCCAGAGAATATTTACCTCCACCGGACAGGAATAGGGTAAAGCCTGCTGCGACACCTAATATCCCGATTTGCCATTCATCCACGCAAGTGGTTCCCAGCCATCCCGAACCTAATAATATACCGGTTGCAAGGCTCAACACTCCGATACTCATCAACCGTGTAAAGAAGCCGAGCATAAAAAACAGACCTACAATTCCTTCAATGATCGTGAAAACGACCATCGCCCACCAAAGTTGATCCGGATTTGAAACGAGATATTCTATCACCGGTTTTATTCCGAATGCGTTAGGGAGGAAATGGTTGAATTTCTCTCCTATATAACCTGCCGTATCCGGGATAAGTTTATTCTCAAGTACTAATCTTCTCCAAAAAGCAGAAAAATAAGTCCAGCCGACTACAAGGCGTAGTGCCAGTGTAAACATACCGAACAGTGAATATGCCTGTTTCTTGTATAGCGCTTCCATATTATTGATCTTTATCGGTTGATATTTTATTTTCTTTCTGAAAAGAGCTGAGCAATAAACCTCCTATAATTGCTCCCCAAACCGAACTGTTGATAGGAGAAGATGTGATAGGGCAGGTTCCTGTTGTGCAACCAATAAAATTCCAGTATAGAAATCCCCCTGCGGCGCCGAGTGCTATCCCTAGCAGTGTAAGCCAATGTCTCTTGAAAAATAACTTTGCCATGCGTTTACTTATTTGTTTTCTACTGATAAATATTTCTACTTGCAATGATACTGCAAACTTATATTCTATTTTTTAATAAAACAATTTTCTAGTAGAAAATATTCTGAGTGCTAACATTGTTTCACAGATATGGTTTTATAAGGGCTGTATGGATGTGTCAAAAATATGAAGTTTTTGATTGGTTTGGTATTTTTAATAAAAACGATTCGTTATTTATTACGGATAGAGTTGTTTGTGCGGAATTAATTATCTTTGTGGTCAAAGAAAGGTAATCAATGACTCAGAAATATCCGTCCGTTTTATTGGAGAATGCTGTGAACGAGCTGGCTTCGCTACCGGGAGTAGGAAGAAAAACGGCTCTCCGGTTGGCTTTGTATATGCTTCGCCGGGATGAAGGTTATACGGAAAACTTTGCTTCGGCTTTGCTGGCTTTGCGGAAAGAAGTGAAATATTGTAAGGTGTGCCACAATATTTGTGATGACGACATGTGTTCGATTTGTGCCGATCCGCAGCGCGACCATTCTACCGTTTGCGTAGTCGAGAATATTAAGGAGGTGATGGCTATCGAGAATACCGGGCAGTTCCGTGGCGTTTACCATGTGCTCGGAGGAATTATTTCCCCGATGGACGGTATAGGGCCTGGCGACCTGCAGATAGATAGTCTGGTGCAGCGGGTGGCGAATGACGAAGTGAGGGAGATTGTGCTGGCACTTAGTACAACGATGGAGGGCGATACGACGAACTTTTTCATATATCGCAAGTTGTCTCCTTATGAAGTGAAAATTACGGTGATTGCCCGTGGGGTGTCTATTGGTGACGAGATTGAATATGCTGACGAAATAACCCTCGGTCGTTCCATCGTGAACCGGACTAGCTTTAATGATTCGATAAAAATTTAATCAGACTCTTTATGTACGAAACCAAGATATCCATTATTATTGTAAACTACAATGTAAAGTATTTTCTGGAGCAGTGTCTGCTTTCGGTTCGTGCTGCCATAGCCGGGCTGGATGCAGAGGTTTTTGTGGTTGACAATAATTCGACTGACGGCTCCATCGATTATTTGCATCCTAAATTTCCGGAAGTCCTATTTATAGAGAATAAAGATAATCCGGGATTTGCAAAAGCGAATAACCAGGCTATCCGCCAGTGTAAAGGAGAATATGTTTTGTTGCTGAATCCTGATACGGTGATAGGAGAGGAGAGCTTGCGGACCCTTTGTTTCTTTATGGATGAGAATCCGAACTCCGGTGGTATCGGTGTGAAGATGTTGGATGGGCATGGCGTTTTCCTTCCGGAAAGTAAACGAAGTTTTCCTTCTCCCTGGGTTTCGTTCTGCAAGATATTCGGTTTGTCGAAATTGTTTCCTAAATCGCGTATATTCTCAAGGTATAGCCTGGCTTATCTTGATAAGGAGAAACAGCATAAAGTCGATGTATTGGCTGGTGCTTTCATGTTGCTCCGTCATGAGGCCTTGGATAAGGTCGGCTTGCTGGATGAGGCGTTTTTTATGTATGGTGAAGATATTGACCTATCGTACCGTCTGGTATTGGGTGAATATAAGAATTACTATATTCCCGAACGTATCCTTCATTATAAGGGAGAAAGTACCAAGCATGGCGACATGAAATATGTGAAGGCATTTTACGGGGCTATGCTGATCTTTTTCAAAAAGTATTATCCGCAGTCCGGCTGGTTGATGGGATTTTTTATCAAGATGGCTATCCTGTTGCGTGCATCTCTGGCTGCTTTGTCACGGATGTTGGGAGTTCGGACAAAGTCGAATAATAAACACCGCCGTCTGTTGGTGATTTGCCGGGAAGAGCATTTCGAAGCAATGAAAGCGGTTTGTGCCAAGCGTATGCCTGAACTGGAGCATATTAATCTATGGAACTTGAGTGAAGAGCGTGTGATGGATGCCATTTGCCGCCGTAATCAGATGAAAGAGTTCACAGACTATGCCTTTTGTTATCCGGATGCTCGCTTTGAACAAATGCTTTTGTTTATGGATAAGCTGGTTGACAAAAAAGTAACCTATCATATTTATAGTACAGAGAGCGGACAATTAATATCACCGGGGAAGTAATATGGCACTACTGGAAAATGAAATGATCCGGCTTCGTGCACTGGAGCCGGAAGATCTGGAACTTTTATATCGTTGGGAGAATAATCCTGACCTATGGGAGTTGGGTAACACTATGTCCCCATATTCCCGTTATATATTGAAAGAGTATATCCGGGAGTCACACCGGGATATTTTCGATACCAGGCAATTGCGTCTGATGATCGAGTTGCGTTCGACAGGAGCAGCTATCGGCACGGTCGACTTGTATGACTTCGAGCCCCATCACCGGCGTGCAGGCATCGGTATTCTGGTCGATCCGCTTTATCAGGGGAACGGATTTGCTACGGAAGCGATGCATGTATTGATGGAATATGCTTTTCTGTTTCTGAAATTGCACCAGTTATTTGTTCATATCCCGATAGAGAATGAAGCCAGTAAGGCCTTATTTACCCGTTCTGGGTTTGTTCTTTCCGGAATAATGAAAGATTGGGTCCTGACGGAAAAAGGATATTCCGACGTTTTGGTAATGCAAAAGGTACGGACTGAAAGATAATTAGTTAAGATACGGATCCTTGGGATATTTTGTCCATGCCTCATAATTGCTGCCAAGCTCTCCCAATGAATCTTTCCAGAAATCTTCTCCGTCGGCCAGCAACACATTTTCTTTCGATGCGTGGCTTACTACCCATGAGTTATGGTTGATCTCATTACCCAACTGACCTTCTGTCCAGCCTGAATAACCGAGGAAAAATTTTACTTTCCCGTCGATAGAATGACCATTCTGGATATAACGTTTTAACGCTTCGAAATCACCGTCAAAATAGAGATGGTCTTTTATCTTTAGGGAATCGGGGATAATCAGATCACCCAGTGAGTGAATGAAGAACAGGCGATTGGCACTTACAGGACCTCCCAGGTAAATCGGTATCTCCGGGAACTTCTCCAGTTCCGGAAAAAATGTATTGACTACCAGATCCGTTTTCTTGTTTAAGACTAATCCCATTGATCCGTCATCTGTGTGTTCTACGAGCAGAACAACGGAGCGTTGGAAATAGGCATCTTGCAGAAAAGGTTCTGATATGAGTATGCTACCTTGTGCAGGCAGGAGATTATTATGCGTTATTTTGAAGATATTTTTGTATGATGCCATGATAAGATCGCTTAACTGTTAATACACAGCGACAATATATGGCTTTTGATGTTAAGAAGCAAACGAAAAACCCGGCATTTGGGTTAATAAGTGTAAAATAAATACCGGGTTTGTGTTAATTATAGGGTATGATTTTCTTTGAATAGCTTTAAACGCTCTTCCAGAAGGTCATATTGGTGCGGTTTGATGAACGAAGTGCAGGCGCGCAGACCTTCCTGGTTGCTGCCGGTCGTACTTAAAGAGATGGCGCTTACTCCGTAATAGATCAGTTCTTCCATCAACTCTCCGCCGGTCATTCCGGGATAAGCGATCGTGAAATAGAAGCCGTCGGCAATCGGTTCGTCCAGGTCATGATCGTAAACGATCGTGAAGCCGTAGTCTGTAAAGATCTTTTTCAGTCTTTCGGCACGGCGTCCGTATTCCTTTACTTCCGAGATAAAATCGAACTGGCCGTCGGAGGCTGCTTTGAACATGGCAGCCAATGCTACCTGCGCTGAATGGCTGGTTCCTGATGACAGGGCGTACAGTACACGATGGATGTAAACAGTTCCGAAAGTGCCGCCGCCATAACGCTTCGTCAGTCCCGGATAGGCACGGTGATAAAGTTTGTTGGAGATAGCAGTTACACCGATACGTTGTCCGGCATAGCTGAATGCTTTCGAACCGGAGATCTGTAAGATGTAATTATCCGTATAATGCGCAACGCTTGCCTGATAAGGAGCTTCGAAAGGTTTGCCGAGTTCTTTGCGGAAATCCATAGCGAAGTAGGCGAGGTCTTCGATCACGATCGTATCATATTTGTTTGCCATCTCTCCGATGATCTTCAGTTCCTCGTCTGTCAGGCAGAACCAGGCAGGGTTGTTCGGGTTCGAATAGATCATGGCTGCGATATTGCCTTTTGAAAGGTGTTCTTCCAGGATGGCACGCAGTTTCTCTCCGCGATATTCATAGACGTCGAATGATTCGTATTTATATCCCATCACGACGATCTGTTGTTTTTGAACCGGAAATCCGGGATCGATGAAGAGGATGGTGTCTTTTCCTTCCGTGCATTGTCCGCTGGTAAGGAAAGAGGCAAATGTTCCTTGCATGGAACCGGTTACCGGAACACAGCATTCCGGTGCTATATCTATATTGATAAAAGCCTTGATGAATCTGGATGCTTCTGCTTTTACTTCCGGCGTACCGTTGATATTCGGATAGATGGAGGCGATACCGCTCTTTAGTGCGTTTATTTCCGCATCGACACCGACTTGCGCCGCTTTCAGTCCGGGAACGCCCATTTCCATATGTATGAACTCGGTTTTTGTTTCCTGTTCCAATTGTGTGGATATGGCAACAACTTCACGGATTGTAGCTTTCCCGAAATCCGGTAATCCGTAGCCATCTATTATTCGTCTGGCAGTCTGATAATCTACTGGAGTATTCTTCATGTCTGTTATAGTTTATATGGGGGACAAAAGTAAAAAAATAATCGATCCGATGTGAAATATTTGTATGAAACTGTTGTGTAATTAAAAATATTATCTACCTTTGCACCGCAATCGAGAGAGATGCGATATGAAAACATTGGTTCGGTAGTTCAGTTGGTTAGAATACATGCCTGTCACGCATGGGGTCGCGGGTTCGAGTCCCGTCCGGACCGCTTTCGAAAGAAGCAAAAGATATAAAGCTCTGTAATATATATTACAGGGCTTTTTCTTTTTCTTCGCTTTGATATACCTTGAACCACTCACAGAGTAGTTTTGTTTCTCCTGTAAGCTTTTTCCCTATTTTTTCTAATAATAAAGAATAATATTCCGTATGTATTCTTAGCCAGTTTTCTAAATTCCCATCACCCTCGGCAATTGCAAACTCTTCTGTTATATTCTGAAATTCAACAATTTCAATCTTGTTGATTTGTATGATGCATACCTCCCTACCATGTGAATCCAATATAGAGGCATATTCATTCTCTTTTATTGTTTCCTTTAGGTTCATACAATAATAGTCATATAAGGAAGATGTTGCTATCTTTTCTTTTGTTAGAACTTTCTTTGCTAATTTATCGGTAGTAGTTCCAAACTGTATTTTATGTTTTATTTCCATATTAATTGTATTTGCCTTTTTGCCAATAAGCGAACTCTAATAAAACTTATCCTCGTTTAGCACTTTGAGTATGGTTTTAGCGATACGGTCAGCTTTGGTTTGTTCTGTTTTGGCAGAATTGATCCAGTCGATAAATGCCTTTTTCTGACCATCGCTATAAGTTTCAAACTTTTCTAATGCTCCCTCTTCATATTCCATACATAAAAGCAATTCTTCCGGAATTATCAATGGAGTTTTATCCTCATATAAAGTAATATGAACTGTGTCAGGAGCTTCCTTTTTGATTTTCTTTCTTATTGCCGACTTGATGGGTAAACCGATATTTCCGTTCCCGATAGGCATCATATTCAAATTAGAAAACTCATAGTCATCTATCTTTCCTTTTACTTTCAACATCCCGAATGATGTTTTGGGCATAGGGATTTCAGGAATTTCGACAAAGGTCCAACCTCCTTTACCTCCGATTTTGAACAATATATAATCTTTGTCTACTAATGGTTTTTCTGTATTCATAATATGATATTTCTATTTTAGTTTTAAAACAAAGATACTAAGTACGAATGACAGCAGTATGTCAGCAGCACAAATTATTTTTATTCTCTGTTTACCAGACGTAGAAGAAAGTTCCTTCTTTCGTACGACCCTCGAAAGATGTAAAGTAAAGCCCTGTAATTATCACATTGCAGGGCTTTTTCTTTACTTTGATAAAAGACTCATTCTTATAAAGATACTATACGATCTCTGTATTGCCTTAATTCTGTTTCACTAAGTTGTTTGATTGCCGCATCCAAATCTTTTAATATCCGGACTTTATCGTTAGGAATCATACCTACGAATGGAATTGCATTTGAAACCGTATTTCCCAGTAAAGTTGTCTTTATAGTAAGTGTTGAAATAAATGTTCGTAATTCTAACAAACGTTCATGTTCTGTCGCTTCTACATATTTACCGGCTTGTATTTCTTGATAAAGTTCTGATTCCGGAAAAACGGTCAGAGATACAAAATTGATGGTAAAAGGATGTAACTGATTAAATATTGCAGCCGTATTTGTTGCATTTTGTTGTCCTTTCCCTTTTCCTGCAAGTCCGGTCAGGTAGACCAAATTATAGCGAATATTAGCTTCTTTCAACTTCTGACATTGCTCTAATATATCGGAGGCTGTATTACCTTTATTCATTTTTGCCAGTGTTTCATCATCCCCTGATTCCGTTCCAATACTGATACTGTCAAAACCTAAATGGCGTAGATTTTTCAGTTCTTCTACACTTTTAGGCTTAATATCTGCTATGCGGGAGAATGTACCGATTGTTTCACAATAAGGGAGATATTTGCGAATTAGTAAGCCCAATTCAAGCAATCTATTGTAGCTTAAAGCAAAAGGGTTAGCACCTGTCAGAAATACGCGTCTGGCTTTAGGCTGATATTTTTGAATGACTTTCAAATCTTCTTCAATCTCAGAAATAGGAGATAACCTGAATTTTGTACCATGATACAAGCCGCAAAATTTGCATTTGTGATATGTACATCCAGCTGTTACTTGTAACAGTTGGGAACTTGCTTCATAAGGTGGTCGCCAAACTTGTCCTGTAAAATGTAATAGTTCCATAATCTGATAAATTAAATCCTTAAAAAAATATTTTGTTACTTTTGTGGGAGCGAAGTTAGGACGTTCTTCTGGTAAAAAGAAGAACTGTATTATTACTCAGTTACTTACGTTTAGGTTAGTTTTTCTAAGTATCAATTTGTTTGATTACGAAAAAAATGAGAAAAAAATTGGATTATGAATATTGTTCCGCTTCTCCTGTATTAGAATGGTTGGGAGATAAATGGGCATTAGTCGTGTTATTGAAACTTCGGGAAAACGGAATTATGCGTTTTAATGAATTGTATAAACTTATTCCGTCTATTTCTGAGAAAATGCTTTCAACAGCACTTCGTTCATTGGAAACCGACGGCTTGGTGCATCGCAAAGTATATCCGGAAGTTCCCCCACGTGTAGAGTATTATGTTTCTGATTTTGGGATGACTTTAATTCCTCATCTAGAAAATATAATACAGTGGGGACAAGAGAACTTCTCGACTATTATGGATAACAGGAAAAAGAAAGTAACTTGACTTTCAAGTTTACCGAAACTACGGGAAGCATTACCATTATTACGGTTTCTTTCCATGCGATGATGAGGATAAGGAAAAAACGAATTACTTTTGTAGTGGATCAAATATTAATATATTATGGATGAGATTCTTAAAGTAGATACGATTGAACAGTACAATGACCTGTTCGGTTTTGAAACCCTCCATCCACTGGTGGCAATTGTCGATCTTAACAAGCCGGAAAGTCAGCGAAGGGACCGGATGACTCTCGGCTTTTATTCTCTTTTCCTGAAGGAGACCAAAGGGTGTGTGATCAATTATGGAAAAAGCATTTATGATTTCGATGCCGAAACAATTGTTGCCATTGCACCAGGTCAGACAGTGGGTTATTCCAATGATTTCACGGGAACGACTCCGAAGACCATCGGTTTATTGTTTCATCCTAATTTTATTAGCGGAACGTCATTAGGGCAGAAAATCAAAAAATATACTTTCTTCTCTTATGAGTCGAATGAAGCTTTACATCTGTCGGAAGAAGAGCTCCGGATCATAAGGGATATACTGTCTATCATCCGGACAGAATTGAAACATGCGATAGACAAACATACCAGAGGATTGATATGTACCAATATCGAATTGCTGTTGGATTATTGCATGCGCTTTTATGACCGTCAGTTTATCACACGACAGGGCATGAACCTGGACGTATTGGCCCGTTTTGAAAGATTGCTTGACGAATATCTGGATTCCGGACTTGCCGCTAAAGAAGGATTGCCTACGGTTAACTATTTTGCAGACAAGATTTGCCTGTCTCCCAACTATTTTGGAGATCTTGTAAAAAAAGAAACAGGCAAATCTGCTAAAGAGTACATCCAATTGAAAATGCTCAACCTGGCTAAAGAGGAATTACTGAATCCGGAGAAATCAATCACACAGGTTGCTTATTCACTGGGATTCCAGTATCCCCAACATTTCGTTCGCTTCTTTAAGAAATATGGAAATATGACACCCAGCGAATATAGACGTGCAAGTTCGTCTTTATAACTCGGTTGTCCGTTCCAGTTCTTCGGGATAACGGTTGCCTGTCAGTTTTATTTTTGAACTGGCTTCATTGATGTTTTTCAATTCATCATCTGTCAGGTGAATTTCGGCTGCACCCAGGTTCTCTTTCAGGCGGTGCAGTTTGGTCGTTCCCGGTATGGGAGCAATCCACGGTTTTTGTGCCAGCAGCCAAGCCAATGCTATTTGAGCGGGCGTTGCTTCTTTCTCTGCGGCAATCTTTTTCAGCAAATCGACTATTGCCTGGTTAGCATCGAGTGCATCCTGTGTAAAACGTGGGAGCTTATTGCGGAAATCATCTTTGCCGAATGTAGTCTGTTTGTTAAAACTTCCGGTCAGATATCCTTTACCAAGCGGACTGAACGGAACGAGGCCTATACCCAGTTCTTCCAACGTAGGAATGATCTCTTCCTCGGGACGACGCCACCAGAGAGAATATTCACTTTGCAGGGCAGCGACCGGTTGAACGGCATGTGCCCGGCGAATGGTTTTAGCTCCGGCTTCCGACATGCCGAAATACTTTACTTTCCCTTCCTGAATGAGGTCTTTTACGGTTCCGGCAACCTCTTCAATAGGAACATTCGGGTCTACACGATGTTGATAGAGTAAATCGATATAGTCCGTCTTTAATCTTTTCAGTGATTCTTCTACTACCTGACGGATATGTTCAGGGCGACTGTTAGTTCCGGCTTGTTTGCCATCGACTATATTGAAACCGAACTTAGTGGCTATAACTACTTTATCCCGGAAAGAGGCAACTGCTTCACCTACCAGTTCTTCGTTGGTATAAGGGCCGTATACTTCGGCTGTGTCGAAAAATGTTTCCCCCAGTTCGTAGGCCGAACGGATTACCTGTATCATTTCGTTACGGTCGGGAAGGGGATCGTAAGCAAAACTCATACCCATACAGCCCAGTCCGATGGCCGACACTTCCAGCCCGTTGTTTCCTAATTTTCTTGTTTTCATATATTCTTTTTTAATAATAGTTCTTGTCACGTTTTCCTGTTATTTCTTCTGTGCCCAATGTACGTTTGAGGTGATTAACTGCATGCCGTCAGCAGATTTATTTTCTATTGCAAAGTACGGAAGAATGTATGATAGATTTGGTAGATAGATTACGGATATACTAACCTTAATTACAGGTAGCTATTATAAATCATTATCTTTTTGCCGGAATCACTCTGTTTACACCAAAAGAATGCTTACATTTACACGATTGGTTTGATTAATCTTATATCGAAAACTAACACAATAAACACTTATCACTAGTATGGAAGAAAAACATCTTTTCCCGGAAATTCCCTTCAACTATGCTTTATGCCTTAAACGGGAGTGCCCCAAAGCCTCTACTTGTTTGCGACAGTTGGCAGAACAGGATATTTCGGACAGCGTCGAGCGTTGGATGATTATTAGTCCCAAATACCAGGTTACACTGGAGGGAGAGTGTCCGCATTATCGTCCTGACGTGAAAGTTATTTATGCCAAAGGCTTTACACGTTTGTTGGATAATCTGCCTTACGCACAGATGAAAAGCGTCATCTCTCGTTTGAGAAACCTTTTCAGTGAAAGAACTTACTATCGGGTTCGTAAAGGCGAACGTTTACTTTCTCCTGCCGAACAAAAAGAGATACAGCACATTCTGGTACGATGTGGAATTGATGAACCACCGAAGTTTGATGCTTATGTAGAAGATTATGCATGGTAGTAACGGGGAAAGGCTTTTGCCATAGGCTTAGCAGGCCACTGCCATCGTAGTGGCAGAGTTCTGCCATGCCTTTGGCAGACTCTTGCCATCACTATGGCAAAACATTTCCATCAGTATGACAAGACACTGTCATTTAAAGGACAGAGCGTCTTACACGGGAAGAGGATTTTCCAACTGTGCAATTGTCGCTCGCTGTACTTCCTGCATGCCGATACCGCCCATAAAAAGAGGTGTTATCATTATCTGCTGTTTAATTGATCTCATTCAGCCAGTCGGCAATCATCGAGTGACAGTTGGATGTTTGAGATGAACGTATCCATAGGCTTGGTGTGAGGAAGTTTCCGCCCGGAATGAGCCGTTTGGCATCGGACTCGACACCGTTGATTCCGCTGCTTGCACTCGATACGATCAGACCGATGTTTTTACCTTCCATCTGACTGCCGTATTGAAACAGGAATGTTTGCAGAGGTGCAGCCATATTGCTCCACCAGAGAGGTGCGCCTATGATGATTCTGTCATAATCGGACAGGTTATCAATTGTCGTTTCAATAGATGGATAAGAATTCGCATCGTTCGGATTATCCCGGATTGCCTGAATCAATGCACTGCCAATCGCATAATTGTTGGCGGCATAGTCTATCCCTTTTTCGGTAGGTTCAACCCTTACCACATCGGCTTCTATTTGCGTCTGCAGATCGTTGATAATAGAATGTACATTATTCGTGTAGCTGTAATATACAATCAGTGTCTTGCCCGTTGGGGCTGGATTCGGATTGTCGGGTGTTTCCGGAGTCTCGGTCTGCGGGTTGTCCGGTTCATTATCATCGGGAGAACATGCATTTAATCCTACCGCTATAAGAGTGGCAAACAGTAGATACAGGTACTTTTTCATATGATTCTTATTTTATAATTAAACAATTATTCCAATGCTGAAAGTTTGAGAAGTCTTGCAGGATTGATTCTTTAGCGACCTACCTGACGTTGTTGCTCGGCATTGTATCGGTCTCCGACAACGGGAATAGCGGCTACTGCATCCTCCAGCTCTTTCCATTCTTCGGGTGAAAGAGTAAATTCCTGCGTGCGCAGATTCTCTTCCAGATGCGCCAGTTTCGTTGTTCCGGGGATGGGAACGATCCACGGTGCTTTCCGGAGCAACCAGCCGAGTGCCACTTGTGCCGAAGTCATGCCTCGTGTGCGGCCGAAGGCTTGAAGCACATTCACGATACGGGTATTCGCACGCATCGCTTCCGGTTGAAAGCGTGGCAGGGTTTGGCGGTTGTCGTTGTTTACATCGAAAACTGTGTATTCGTTGATGCAGCCACCCAAAAATCCACGGTTCAGCGGGCTGTACGGAACAAAGCCGATCCCCAACTCCCGACAGGTATCGAGCACTCCGTTTTCCTCTACCAACCGGTGCATCAGATGATACTCGCTTTGTATAGCCGTCAACGGGCAAACAGCATGAGCTTTACGGATGGTCTCGGCACTGACTTCGCACATGCCCCAGTGTTGTACCTTGCCCTCTTTCATCAGGTCGGCAATGGTCGATGCCACTTCTTCCGCCGGTGTATCCGGATCAGAGCGGTGCTGGTAAAACATGGGAAGCGATTCGAGCCGGAGGCGACGGAGCGACTCTTCGCAATAGCGACGAATAGTCTCCGGTCGGCTGTTCTGACGACCCGTGGCTTTCCCGTCGATAACTTCATGTCCGAATTTAGTCGTTACGTTGATCCGGTTTTTGAATTCGGATAATGCTTCTCCGGCTAGATTTTCGTTAGTCAACGGTCCATAGATGATAGCCGTGTCGAAGAGTGTTATACCCCGATCCACCGCTTCATGCAACAATCGGATGCACTGTTTTTTGTCCGGATGCTGACTGCGGTTGTAAGTCATACCCATTACACCAAAGCCGAGTGTCGATACCTCGAAAGCTGCCTTTCCCGTACCCAATATACGATGTCCCGTAATATGAGCGGCATCACTGTCGTTAACGGAGACTGCCGTCTGTTTCGTTTCCGCTGCAAAGACTTTATCCAGTCCGGTGGGCATGGTCAATGCTACTCCTGTTAAGGTTGCCGTCTTGAGAAATCCGCGACGGCTGAGATTCATTTGATTGTTTTTTTCCATAATTTTTTGTTTTAATGTTCTGTAGGCAAAGGTAAAAAGAGAGCCTCGCAACGACTTTGCTGCGAGGCTCAAAAGGGTTTGTTATAAAGTTCATTTAGTTAAGTAATGTTTTACGAAAATACATCTCTGTTTTTTACCATGATGGGGCAACCCCATACGCTTCCTTATATATTTTGGAGAAATGAGACAGGTTTTTGAAACCCACATCGAAACAGGCTTCCGTCACTTTTTTTCTACCTGATTTTATCAAATCATGTGCAGCCTCCAGACGACGTCTGATAATCCATTTCTGTGGTGTCAGGTCACTGATTTTGGCGAAGTCTCGTTTGAAAGTCGCCAAGCTACGTCCCGTATAACTTGCAATTTCATCCATCGAAAGGTCGCACATATAATTTTTATTCAGATAGTCGAGAATGTCTATTTTCCACGGTTCCACAAAATCGAACAACGAGGCGTAAAGGTTCCTGTCGGTATTGAGTAGTACATATACTCCCTCAATCATTTTTAACTTCAGTACATCTTCAGACGGTTTTTCACCTGCATCGAAATAGGGAATGATGGATTCGAACAGTGAACGAATGTCCGGTCTGTTGCCTGGCAATACACGCAGACTTACTTTATCGCGTTTAGAATCAGTTGGAATTTGTTGCCGGTTAAGAGTCTGATAAAATTCTCTCAGAAAAGGTCTTGAGAATTTCAACACGACAGAACGGTACGGTTTCCCATCCTCGACCTTTTTTTGCAACCACATCCGGTTATCGCGCCGCATGAAAGCACACTCTCCCGGATGCAAAACGGTTTTCTTTCCGCGCTCCTCTATCTCCAGTTCACCGGAACATAGATAAATAAGCGTATGTTCCCTGTTTTCGTGGGCACATCCCCGGTCGTCAGTGAAATAGCTCGCTATAAGCACATTCGAGCAATCGAATACATCTAATTGTTCCATATATTTATTGTTTGTTCTGTTCGAGTTTGTTATACTCTTCATCCGTCACTGGTTCGAGCCATTCATTGGAAGTATTCTCTCCGGGGACTTCGAATGCTAAATGAGCGAACCAACTGTCGGCTGCAGCTCCGTGCCAATGCTTGACGTTAGCAGGGATATGAATTACTGTGCCAGGCAGAATCTCCACTGCCGGCTTGCCTTCTTCCTGATACCAACCGCGTCCGGCTACGCCGATGAGCATCTGTCCGCCGCCGCTTTTTGCGCGGTGTACGTGCCAGTTGTTGCGGCAACGAGGTTCAAAAGTAACATTGGCTATCGATACTTGTTCGCGGGAAACGGGAGCAAGGTAGCTGTTACCGATGAAGTACTGTGCATATGCAGTATTGGGTTCGCCGATAGGAAAAATCATTTCGCGCTGGAAAGCGGCCTTGGTGTCTTCACCGGTAGAATCTTCCGCCCATACGCCTTTGGCCAGATTGAATGCCGCCCACGCTTTGGGCCAACCGGCATAGAAACCGATGTGGGTGATTATTTCGGCAATCTCGGTGCGGGTAATACCGTTCTTCTTTGCCGACTGAAGATGGAAAACGAGCGAATTGTCGGTGATACCCTGGCTAATGAGAGAGGTGATGGTCACTAAACTGCGGTCGCGCAGACCAAGTTTGTCGGTGCGGCTCCATACTTCGCCGAAAAGGACATCATCGTTGAGTTCTGCAAATTTGGGTGCGAATTCGCCTAATTGGGTGCGCCCTGCTGTCTGTACTATTTTTTCTTGTGCCATAACATTGAGTGTTAAAATGGTGAATACTGAAATTAAAAGAATCTTGTTCATTACTATTTCATTTATAGGATGAAATTATTTGTTTTTATTGATGCAAAGTTACCAAGACCTGTAGAAGTTGTTGTAACGATAAGTGGGATGTTTGTACCAATTTTACTGATTTTGATGTGCTGCAATTCGGCAGAATAATATGGTGAACGTCATAGTAAGAGATAATTATTCCGGTCGTGTTTTGACATTCTCGTCTTTTTAACCGTATCTTTACCTAATATGAAACGATAATAGATGAAACTATCCAAGGAACGGATAGAATTACACATTGGTTTTGAGCAGAGTGGTAATAAAAACAAAATAATAATGACAGATTTTCCAATAATTAAAACTAATAGACTCCTACTTAGACAGTTTATAAAAAGCGATGTCGAAAATGTATACAAAGGACTATCTCATTCTGATGTTATTAAATATTATGGAATCAGTTTTGATAGTTTGGAAGCGACCGAAGAACAAATGAATTGGTTTGCAGACCTTGTAAGAAACAAAACAGGAATTTGGTGGGCGATTTGTTCGTCAGACAATACCACTTTTTACGGTGCAGGCGGTCTTAACGGTTTATCGAAAGAACATAAGAAGGCCGAAATTGGATTTTGGTTATTGCCTGACTTTTGGGGACAGGGAATAATGCAGGAAGCCTTTCCTTTGATATGTAATTTCGGCTTTAAAAAGCTGAATTTGCATAGAATCGAAGGATTTGTGGATACGGAAAATTCAAACTGTATAAAATCATTAAAGATGCTTGACTTTACTTATGAAGGAACAATGAAAGAATGTGAAATCAAGAATGGTAAGTATATAAGCATTGATATTTACGCAAAATTAAATGAAAAGTGATCTAGTAAAGTCTGACTCTCCAACCGCTGTCCTGGCTTCAGGGGTGGGTGAAGTATATGCTTGAGAGTTATCAATGTATTAATTTATGGGGATTTTGAAATAAAGCACTAATTTTATGCCGAGTCATTTGACAGTACAGCACTGTAAAATTACAATCGCTTAAGTCAAATCGATAAAACATAAAACAATAAATCTTGGAGGACATAAATGAATAGTGATTATAAAGTTGGTGATTTAATTTATGATGCAAATATTTATGATGGCATGAATACCGGTCTGACTGATTTGCAATTTTATAAACGGTGGCTGCTGAAAGGTAAGGATACCCGAATACTCGAACTTTGTTGCGGCACAGGCAGACTTACTGTTCCAATAGCACAGGACGGGTATGATATTACCGGGGTTGATTATACTTCTTCAATGCTTGACCAGGCAAAGATTAAAGCATCCGAAGCAGGATTGGAAATTCCTTTTATTGAAGCAGATATCAGGACTTTGAATTTACAGGAAAAATACGACCTTATTTTTATTCCATTTAATTCAATCCATCATTTATATAAAAATGAAGATTTATTTAAGGCATTCAGTGTCGTTAAAAATCATCTCAAAGACGGAGGTTTATTTCTGTTGGATTGCTTTAATCCGAATATTCGTTATATCGTAGAAGGCGAAAAAGAACCGATGGAAATTGCTGCTTATACAACAGACGATGGAAGAGAAGTATTGATAAAGCAGACAATGCGATATGAAAATACGACTCAGATCAATCGAATCGAATGGCATTACTTTATTAATGGCAAGTTCAATTCGATTCAAAATCTGGATATGAGAATGTTTTTTCCGCAAGAATTGGATTCATATTTGGAATGGAACGGTTTTAATATTATTCACAAATACGGAGGATTTGACGGGGAAGCATTTAATGATGATTCGGAGAAACAGATATTTGTTTGCCGGTGTTAGTATAGTCTGGGGATCCTTGTGCGATCATTAAAAATGATTACTTTTACCACTTATTTTCACAATAATAATATGTCACGAGAGAAAATCTTGATAAGAACTTCATGGGTAAGTACGATAGGCAACGCGATACTGTCCGTATCCAAAATTGTTGTCGGCTTGTTGTCGGGGAGTTTGGCTGTAATAGGAGATGGTATTGATTCGGCAACCGACGTGGTTATATCTGTTGTCATGATCTTTACGGCACGTTTGATGAACAGGCCGCCTTCCAAGAAGTATGTGTTCGGTTATGAGAAAGCGGAGAGCATTGCTACAAAGGTGCTTTCGTTGGTGATCTTTTATGCAGGCGCACAGATGTTGGTATCGTCGGTTGAAAGTATCTTTTCGGATGAAACGAAAGAGATTCCATCGGCTATTGCCATCTATGTTACGGTCTTTTCTATTGTCGGTAAACTTTTGTTGTCTACTTACCAATATAAACAAGGAAAGAAAATCAACAGTTCCATGCTGATCGCGAATGCTGTCAATATGCGTAATGATGTGGTTATTTCATGCGGCGTCCTGTTGGGGTTGATATTTACATTTATATTTAAGTTGCCTATACTCGACTCGATCACAGGGTTGGTGATCAGCCTCTTTATCATCAAATCGTCTATCGGTATCTTTATGGATTCCAATGTCGAACTGATGGATGGAGTGAAAGATGTCAACGTATATAATAAGATATTTGAAGCTGTGGAGAAAGTTCCCGGTGCAGGTAATCCGCATCGTGTCCGGTCGAGAATGGTAGGTAATCTGTATCTGATTACGCTTGATATAGAAGTAGATCCGCAAATGACTTTAATGCGTGCCCATGAGATTGCCGATGAAGTAGAGAAGAGTATAGAAGACTCGATAGACAATGTATATGATATTTTAGTCCATGTGGAGCCTGCCGGAAAATGTCAGACGGATGAGAAATTTGGTATCGACAGAGATATGGTGAAACAGTAAATATTTTAGATACAGGTATAAATCAGGGGTGCAGCAATAATCAATACGTCTGTATAACTATTAGGTATTTAGATAGATACGTTTGGTCATTGCGTTGATGATTATTAACAGTAAATGTTTTGCCACGTTTAAACGATCGTTTAAGTTTGCTTAAACAATCGTTTAAATTAGTATGGTGAAAAAGCAATCGACATCGGATGTAAGTGACCGGATACTGAATGTAGCCCGTGACTTATTTATTAAAAATGGCTATGCCGGAACCAGTATCCGCGATATAGCGGCAGCTTCAGGTACTAATGTTGCCCACATAAAATATTATTTTGAGTCGAAGTATAATCTTTTCGAGATAATATTCGACGAAGCATTTGAAATTCTCTTTAAACGTGTTTCCGCAACTTTGACATCGGATATGCCATTCTACGATATGGTAGAAGCATGGATAAGCACCTATTATGAGATATTGTCCGAATATCCTCAGATTCCTATTTTTATCCTGAATGAAGTCAATCAGAGTCCCGATACTTTGATCAGGAAATTGCTGGAACGTGATCCTCTGGCAATATTTACAAGATTGTCCGAAAGGATAGCTGAGGAAGTGAAAAAGGGAACGATAAAGGATATTCCGGCAATCGATCTGGGTTTAAATATCTTGTCGTTATGTGTGTTTCCGTTTATGTTCAGAGGATTGGCCATCCGGGTGGCAGACAGGTCGGAAAGTGAGTATAACGAAATACTGGCGGAACATAAGAAGCGTGTGATTGATTTGATCTTTAGCGGGTTGAGACCATAAGTTTCTACCTGCTACATATATATAATACCAGGGTAACCACTAATAATATAACCCTCAATTTAGATTATCGTATAGATTTATTATAATCGTTTTAATATGAAACCAAATACTGTTTGTAGTATCGGGATCGATGTCGGTTCCACTACATTGAAAGTTGTTGTTTTGAATGACCGGAATGAAATCATTTACAAAGTTTACAGACGTCATAAGGCTGATTTTAATACCTTATTTATTGAAGAACTGAATACTGTCACTTCCCGATTCCCTGATTGCCGGTTTACGATAGCCATTACGGGATCGGCTGGCATGGGGATATCCGAACGGACAGGGATTCCTTTTGTTCAGGAAGTCGTTGCATCTATAGAAGTAGTAGATAAAGAATATCCGGATACACATACGCTGATAGATCTGGGTGGTGAAGATGCCAAAATGGTATTCTTTAAAGATGGAAGACAGCCGGATATCCGTATGAACGGAAGCTGTGCCGGTGGAACGGGAGCTTTTATCGACCAGATGGCCGACCTGATGAATATTCCTGTCGAAGAACTGGGGCGTCAGGCGCTGAAGTATGAAAAGTTATACCCGGTAGCTTCCCGTTGCGGTGTATTTGCGAAAACGGACGTACAGAATCTTATATCGCGCAATGTGCCGGTTCCCGATATATCCATGTCGATCTTGCGGACTGTCGCCGTGCAAAGTGTGACTACGCTTGCTCGGGGATGTGATATACAACCGAAGATACTTTGTATAGGCGGTCCGCTGACGTTTATCCCTGCATTACGAGACTCTTTTGTCGAACTACTGAACCTGGATGAAGCAGATCTGATCGTCCCGGCAAACAGTGAGTATTTTCCGGCATGGGGAACAGCCCTTTATAACCGGGAGGGAGAGACTATCGAAGACATATCCTTGCTGATACAAAAGCTGGGAATAAAGGATCATAAACGGAAAGATGTATTGCCTGCTTTATTCGCGAATGAGGAGGAATATCAGTCCTGGAAAGAGAACCGGAAGATAAAACCTTTAAAGCGGGCAGAACTCGGTTCGAAGAAAAATATCGAATGCTTTCTGGGTATCGACTCCGGTTCCACGACGACCAAGATACTGATTATGGATACGGACGGTGATATCGTTTATACGTTCTATGGCACCAACCAGGGAAATTCCTTGAGGAAGGTGATCGAGGGACTGAACGGATTTTATCAGGAAGCCAAAAACAAAGGAGTTACATTCCGCTTTATCTCATCTGCGGCGACAGGCTACGGGGAAGACCTGATTAAGTCGGCATTAAATCTCGATTACGGGATCGTAGAAACGATGGCGCACTTATCCGGTGCACAATATGTAGACCCGGAAGTCTCCTTCGTACTGGACATTGGCGGACAGGATATGAAATCCATATTCACCCGCAACGGGGTCATATCGAATATCGAACTGAATGAAGCCTGTTCATCCGGTTGCGGCTCTTTCCTTCAGAACTTTGCGGCAACCATGAATATGGGGCTTTCAGAGTTCACGAAAGCTGCCTGCCTGGCAGAATATCCCAGTGACCTGGGATCACGCTGTACTGTTTTTATGAATTCGAAGGTGAAACAGTCATTGCGTGAAAATGCCGCATTAGGCGATATTGCAGCCGGTTTGGCTTATTCGGTCATCAAGAACTGTCTGTTCAAGGTGCTGAAAATCACGAACCTCAACCTTTTGGGAGAACATATCGTGGTGCAGGGCGGAACGTTCCGCAACGATGCCGTTTACCGTGCGCTCGAACTCCTGTCCGGCAAATCGGTCAGTACCACCGACTATCCCGAACTGATGGGAGCGTTAGGAGCTGCTTTATATGCCCGGAAGATGTGGCAGGCTGATAAGAAGCCGACGTTGTTTACCGGAGAGGAAGTATTGCCGGATGTAAATACGGTGGATACAAAAGAATTGCAATGTAAAGGATGTACGAACAAATGTTCGATCCTTCGTTTCCGGTTTGATAACGGGAATATTTGTTATGCAGGAAATAAATGCGAGAAAGTATTCTTTAGCAAAGCTACGGCTGCGGAGAAAGGCTATAACGCATTTGACAGAAAGAATGAGATCCTTTTTGCCCGTAGTAGCGAAAAGCAGACGTCTGTATCCGGTTTGCGGATCGGTATTCCGCGGGTGCTGAATATGTTTGAGAATTATCCTTTCTGGCATACCTTGCTTACCGAATGTGATTTGGAAGTGGTATTGTCTTCCGAGTCTACAACGGCTCTTTACCAGAAAGGAGTAGGAAGTGTGATGTCTGACAACATCTGTTTTCCGGCCAAGTTGGTGCACGGGCATATCCTGGCATTGGCAGAGCAAAAGGTCGACCGTATTTTCTATCCGATGATCGTGAAGGAAGAAAAAGAGTTCGACTCATCGGTCAATTCATACAATTGCCCGGTCGTGAGCGGTTATCCGGATGTGATCCGGAGCTCTATGGAACCGGAGGAAAAGTTCGGTATTCCGTTCGACAAACCTGTCGTTACCTTTAGTAATGACAAAGCACTGGAGAAAGCCTGTTTTACTTATCTCTCTTCTTTGGGCGTATCGGAGGTTGTTTTTAGAAAAGCCTTTGTGAAAGCGCTAAAAGAACGCAATGAAACGAAAGATGCTTTGCGGGATAAACAAAAAGCTTTGTTCGACCAGGCGGTCAGAGAGAATAAGCTGGTATTCGTGGTAGTGGGCAGACCTTATCATACAGACCCGCTGATCCATCAGAAGGTAGGGCAGATCCTTTCGGATATGGGAGTATATGTGTTCACCGACGATATTTTCCGTCATAAGGAAAGTAAAGGGTTCGGTAAACTGAATATCGTCTCGCAATGGTCTTACCCTAACCGGGTCGTACAAGCAGCCATGGAAGTCGCCAAACTTCCCCAGAACGTGCAATTGGTGCAACTGAACTCTTTCGGCTGTGGTCCCGACTCTTTCTTTATGGATGAAACCGGGGAAATATTGAAGCAAGCAGGCAAGAACCATACGATCTTACGTATCGACGAAATAGCCAGTCCAGGTTCTGTCCGGTTGCGTATGCGTTCCCTGATCGAGTCTTTGAAGGTGATAATACCTGATCCGGTAACAGGAACGAAGACATTCCAGAGCTATGATGTTGCCTATAAGAAAGAGGACAGGCAAAAGACAATACTCGCTCCCTGGTTTGCCGATTTTATCTCGCCTTTCATTCCGGCTCTCGGAGAACTGGCTGGTTATAAGATCGTCAATCTGCCAAAGACCAATACGGTTTCAGCGGAGGCCGGACTTGTCTACGGGCATAATGAAGTCTGTTATCCTTCCACATTGATTTTGGGAGATATTATCACGGCGTTACAATCGGGTAAATATGACCTGGATGATGTTGTGGTTGCCATTACGCAAACAGGCGGTCAGTGCCGGGCTACGAACTATCTGGCACAGATCAAATCCGGTTTGATGAATGCGGGATTTTCCAATATTCCGGTGTTGGTGTTTGCTGCCGGAGAGGTTTTCCAGAATGATCAGAAGGCGTTTAAACTGCCGGTTCTTAAATTGATGGATATTGTCGTTTATATGCTTCTCTATGCGGATGCATTGCAGCAGATGTATAGCAGTACGATCATCCGGGAAAAGAAGAAAGGGGAGACGCAGCATCTGTTTGATTTCTATATCGACAGGGGAGTGGAGGCAATCCGCAGGAACGATCATAAAGCGTTGCTTTCCTTGTTGGAACAGGCTGTGGCCGACTTTAACGGAGTTGACATCTACGACCGTGAGTTTACGAAGATCGGCTTGGTAGGGGAGATCTATGTGAAATACAATAATTACGGACAGGCTCATATCACCGAATGGCTTCGTTCCCGGAATATGGAAGTGGTCACGCCTCCTATCATCGATTTCGTGATGCAGTATTTCGTAAATTCCCAGGCCAACGTAAAGAATGGTTTGCAGAAGGATAATCTCTTTAAGCATTGCCTGAGTCCTATATTCTGGAAATATATGAATGACAAGATCAGGAAGGTGGAAGGAATCGTGAAGAGTTATCGTTTTCATGTGCCGTCCAAATCAATATATGTAAAGGCAAAATATGCTTCGGAGATATTGGATTTGTCCAATCAGTTCGGTGAAGGTTGGTTGATAGCCGGAGAGGTGGCCAGCTATGCCCGTCAGGGGATAAAGAGGGTTGTCTGTATTCAGCCGTTCGGTTGCATAGCCAATCATATTGTAGCGAAAGGTATCGAGAAACGGTTGAGGAAGTTCTATCCGGAGATGAACCTGCTGTATCTGGATGTCGATGGCGGTATGGCGGAGGTGAATTTACAGAACAGGTTACATTTCCTGATGAATGATTAAGGGCGATATAAGTAATACAGAATTATAAAATTTCAGATATGAAACCTGTTTTTCATGTTATAGACAAAACAAGTTGGGAAAGGAGCGTTCATTTTGATTATTACTATTCACAAATAAAGTGCAAGTATAATCTAAATGCCAATCTCGATATTACCAATCTTGTAACAAAGCAAAAGGGAAAGAATATAAAATTCTTTCCCACAATGTTATACGTTATTATGAGGGCTGTCAATCAGAACAAAGAATTTCGTATGAGCTTTAACGAAAAAGGAGAATTAGGTTATTGGGACGAGGTTGTTCCATGTTATACTATTTTCCATGATGCGGATAAAACATTTACAGATATATGGAGTGAATACAATGCTGACTTTGAGATATTCTATAAGACCGTTTCTGAGGATATGCAGAAGTATAAGGATATAACAGGAGTGATAAAGGCCCGTCCCGGCCAACCGAAGAATTTTTGTTCGGTATCTTGCAAACTTATAAATGATATTCAGGAGATAGCTATGGAAGTGGCTTCGTGCATGAAATGAAAATTTCTGCAAAAAAACTGTTGTAATATTTGCATAATAAAAAACAACCCCCTATCTTTGCACCCGCATTACAGAAGTAACGCACAGGATGATTCGCTAGCTCAGCAGGTAGAGCACATCCCTTTTAAGGATGGGGTCCTGGGTTCGAACCCCAGGCGGATCACTGAAAACAAAAGAAAAATCAAGCAAATCCCTGATAATCAGACATTATCAGGGATTTATTTTTTCTGGCAGGTAGCAGAAAAAAGCCGTTTCAAGCATATTATCGGTGGATAAATCGTGGGACTAAAATTTAGTTCAAAAAAGTCCCATGAATTTGCATCTTTCTCACTGATTCATAGTCTTTTGCATAGACTTACTTTGGAAGAGAATACATAGTTTTGTAACTTTAAAAACGATGTAAAAATGGCTCGAAAATCATTTTCTGTATTGTTCTTCATCAAGAAAGGCAAATTATTAAAGAACGGAGAAGCACCCGTGTGCATGAGAATCACCGTAAACGGCTGTATAGTAGATATTTCTATCAAAAGAAGTTGTCCCGTAAACCTATGGAATCAGGCAAAAGAGAATTCAAAAGGCAAAGACCGCATGTCGGTGGAACTGAACCACTACTTAGAAATCACACGTTCCCACGTACACCAAATTTATAGAGAACTGGAAACTTCCGGTAAGGTTATCACTGTTGATCTTGTTAGAAAACTGTATTATGGTGTGGACGAAGATAACAAAACGCTATTGCAGGTATTCAGAGAGCATAATGAACAAAGCCGTAAGCTGATTGGAAAAGACTTTGTAAGTAAGACCGTCCAGCGGTATGAAACCACTACCCGATATTTAGAAAAATTCATTAAGAAAGAATATCAATTACCGGATATTGCCCTGAATAACTTGGAAGCCAACTTCATTTCTAAGTTCGATGCTTTTTTGAAGATTGAAAAAGGTTGTGCGCAGAACTCCGCTATCACCCGATTGAAAAATTTGAAGAAGATTATCCGCATTGCTTTGGAAAACGACTGGATAAAGAAAGATCCGTTTGCTTACTATCGCTTCAAACTGGAAGAAACAGATCCTGAATTTCTGACAATGGACGAGATTAAAATCATTCTCGCTAAAGAGTTCACAATTAAACGAGTAGAACAGGTACGTGACGTTTTTGTCTTTTGCATTTTTACTGGCTTGGCGTTCAGCGATGTGAAAGATTTATCACCCGAACACTTGGTAAAAGACAACAAAGGGGAACTTTGGATAAGGAAGAACCGCCAAAAGACCAAAATCATGTGTAACATTCCTGTGTTACCTGTGGCAGCTTCCATACTTGATCAATATAAGGATGTGGCAGAGTGTACCGGAAAACTTTTACCTGTATTGTGTAATCAACGCATGAACAGTTATTTGAAGGAAATTGCCGATGTGTGCGGAATTCATAAAAATCTTAGCACTCATACCACCCGTCATAGCTATGCCACAAGCATTTGCCTTGCAAATGGCGTGAGTATGGAGAATGTTGCTAAGATGTTAGGTCATGCAGATACAAGCGTAACAAAACACTATGCAAGGGTATTGGATCAGAATATTTTCAAGGATATGCAAAAAGTAAATAGCTGCCTGTCGGAATTGGCTATATAATAAAGATAGTAGCTAATATTGAAAAAGGATTGGGAAGAATGAATTTCATTTTCTCAATCCTTTTCTTTTATAGTAAGTTTTCCAGAACTCAATATGAAGCATTGACAAAGGTAAGTTCCGTATTTAGCCTGTTCAAGTCCGAGCCTTCAGTTTGAATAAAAATCTTCCTCTCCATTTCATTCCAAGCGTATTTTTATCCAAAGACTTGCGCAGACTAAATACTTCACTGGAAAAGTCAACGATTCAAATTAAATTCCGAAAAACAATGTTTTAGGCTTGGCAGGTTACTCTTTCCAACTTTCAAAGTAGTGCTTTTGGAGCAGTTTATCAATATCACTCTGACGGTAGATGATTTTACCTTTTATCTGGATAAAGGGGATTAGACCTGTATCTCGCCATTCTTGCAGGGTTCGCAAACTGACATTCAGTTTCTTGGAAACTTCATTGTTAGAAAGAAAGCGCTCCCCGTTCAGGTGGGGCTTGTAATGCTTGACTATAGATTCAATACCGTTCAGCATCGAATCAAGCGAAGAAATAAACTCTTTAATTTGCGGGGTATCTTTATTTATTAATTCCATGATTGAAAGATTGTTTTATTGAAATATTGATTTCAAGATGGCTAGATGGCTGGTTAGTTACGCAGATAATCACCCAGTGATGAAATGCTAAGTACATCTTTTGCCGGATCACAATCTATATAGAGCCGTTTGGATGCAACAGTAATAAAATACTGGCTACCATCTTGCTGTATCTCATAAGTAGCGAGCGAAGCCTGTTTGGTGGTTTCCGATACATATATAATAGAAAGAAGATACTCTTTATCGTTCCGGTAGATGATAACCGTAGGATTCAGATTAACGCTTTCCCATGTGCCGACAATAGAAAACAGGTTGAAGGACGGGTAATCTTCTTTAGTTCTTTTCATAAGACGTGGTTTGTTTGGATGATTGATTTTGTGTTTCACTGTCCGCAATAATTCTTTCAATATCGGAAGACTTATAATAAATCTTGCTGCCGATTTGTGAATAAGCCAGCCGTCCACTGCTTCGGTAATATTGCAGCGTTCGCTTACTAAAGCCTAACAACAGGCACACTTCCTGACTATCCTGCCAGTTTTCTACTTTCTGGGTATGAGTGCTGCACAAACTTTCTATTCGTTTGGCAAACTCGGTGAACCGTTCGCAGACATACGAAAAGGTTCTCTTTTCAATGGTTACTACTTCCATACTTTCTCTTTTAAATGGTTTATAAAACGTGTTGATTCTATTTTCATCGGCAAATGAAAGAAGAATCAAGAGACGTTTTAAAAACTGTCTGGAAGTGGTGGAATTTGACTATTGCTGGCTTCTTATTGAAATAAGAAAACAGATAAGTAGTATATATGTTATCGTTGAAATATATTAGATTAAGAATAGATACGCATCATATTGTCTTATTACTTTTTCTGAAACTTGAAGGACTACAGCCTTTGTTTTTTCTAAAAAATTTACTCAAATGGCTTTCATCGGTAAATCCTAGTTCTTCGGCAATCTCATTTATTCTCATTTGACTATGTAACAATCTGCTTTCGACCAATTTTAGTTTATAGCTTAATATGTATTGCTGCATTGTTTCGTTGGTATGCTTTTTTATATAACGTCCCAAGTAACTTTCAGATATACCAAAATGCTGACTGATTTCTTTTGCTCTAATTTTACCTGTTTGATAGATATTTGCTTGGATATATTGAAGAATATCGAGAGACTTATCATCTGAACATTCATCGACTTGTTGAGGTAAAAACATAGCTATATTTCTTGCCACAACAATAATTATAGTATTTATCAACTGTGTGATAATCTCTTTACTATACAGATTCCTATTTACATACTCGCGAATAATTGCTTCAATCATTGGTTTCACTAATAGCTTATCCACCTTATTTCTAAGGATGCAACCCGGTTGATGATTTGCATGTTGCAAAATAAATTCTAATCTCTGGATATTCTCTGAACCAAATATGGCTGAATGTATATAGATGTCATTAAACTTGATGTTAATGAATTTTGTAGTTGTGTGAATCTCAAAGGAATGAGAATCATTTGGAGTTATCAAGAACAAGTGTCCATCATGATATGGGAACATACTATTGTTAATCCATTGAATACCTGTTCCTGTTAAGATGTAGACTAGTTCAAAAAAAGTATGCTCATGCTCAGTTAATAACGATTCATTATGCTCGTTAAAGCTGATCTCAAATGGTTGATGAAGATTTTCTTTTTTCATACCTCAAATATAACACATAAAGCGGAATTATACCAATATAGCGAAAACATATACCTATATTTGAAATAAAATAGGTATAACTTTGCCATAAATCAAAATTAGATTACTTATGAACTTTTTAGAACTATCAAAACAACGTTATTCAGCAAGAAACTATTCTTCTGATATGATTGAGCAAGAAAAACTCGACTACATTTTAGAATGTGCCCGTTTTGCTCCTTCTGCTGTAAACTATCAACCTTGGCACTTTTTTGTCGTAAAAAGTAATAAACCAAAACTACTGATTCAACAATCTTATCCACGTGAATGGTTTACCGAAGCTCCACTCTATATTGTAGTTTGTGCTGACAATTCAATATCTTGGGTGAGAAAATCAGACAATAAGAACCATGCAGATATTGATGCAGCAATAGCGACTGAACATATTTGTTTAGCCGCAGCAGAACAAGGATTAGGTAGCTGCTGGGTATGTAATTTCGATCCTGATATGGTAAAGGATAATCTTCATTTATCTCCCAATATGTACCCTGTGGCAATTATTTCATTAGGTTATGTAAAACAACCACCTGAAAAATCATCTAAACGAAAAGATATAACCGAAATAGTTTCAATCTTATAAACGTAACAATTATGAAAACAGAAATGGAAAAATGTCTGGCTGGTGAATGGTATGATTGTCATAACCAAGTTTTCTTGGATTTAAAAAACCGAACACATAAGTTATTGATGAAATATAATTCATTACCTTATGAGGATAAAGAAGAAAAACACAGCTTGCTAAAAAAGATGCTAGGTAGTATCGGAATGAAAGTTTCGGTTGCCAGTCCATTTATTTGTGATTATGGCTGCAATATACATATAGGGGATAATGTTACTGTAAATACTGGTTGTACCTTTGTGGATTGTAATAAAATCACTATCGGAAGTAATGTTCTTATTGCCCCTAATGTTCAGCTTTATACAGCAACTCACCCTATTGATTTAGATGAACGGCTAGCGCCTGTTGAAACAGAAGATGGAATAAAACGAGTTCGCCGCACTTACGCTTTGCCTATTACAATTGAGGATGGATGCTGGATTGGTGAAGGTGTAATAATCCTTCCCGGAATAACAATTGGGTACGGTAGTGTAATTGGAGCAGGTAGTGTTGTTACAAAAGATATTCCGGCAAATAGTTTAGCCGTTGGAAATCCATGTAAAGTGATACGTCAAATCAATCAAACTAAGAAACTATGATAAAATTGGTCGCTTTTGATTTGGATGGTACAATTGCCGATACAATCCCAATGTGTATCGAAGCCTTTAAGCAGGCAGTATCTCCCTATGCATCAAAAATATTGTCAGAAGATGATATTGTGAAAACATTCGGACTTAATGAAGAGGGAATGATTAAAGAGGTCGTTTCAGAAGATTGGGAAAAAGCTCTGATTGATTTTTATGTGAAATACAAAGAAATGCACACAGTCTACATTCAACCATTTGCAGGGATAAGAGAATTGATAACAGAATTGAAGAAGAACTCAATTATTGTATCTTTAATAACAGGTAAAGGTCAAAGGAGTTGTGATATTACGCTTCACCATTTTGAAATGGAAGCTCTTTTTGATAGTATTTCAATCGGATCGCCAGATAGAAACACAAAAGCGGAATCAATGACGGAATTAATGTCAAAATATAATATCCAACCAGCAGAAATGGTATATGTTGGAGATGAATTTTCCGATATTACCGCTTGTAGTAAAGTTGGAATACAATGCTTATCTGCTGCATGGATAGCCTCACTCTCAAAAATGAAGAAATTAGAAAAGGAAAATCAAGGATATGTGTTTAGTTCTATCAAATCACTTCATTCTTTTCTAAAGAAAGAAGCTCATTTAGTTTAGATTCATATTCGTAGATTGATTTTAGTATTTTCTGGCATAATGGATATTTATTGGTAATATAAAAGCATGAAATCAGACGTTAAGTCTTTCTATATAATACTTACCATTAAAATTATGCTTATGAATGTATTGTTAAACATGAGGATGTTCGGACTATTCTCTGAAACCTCACAAGAAGTAACTAATAATGAAATGCAAGAAGCCTATGGCGAATTTGTTGAACAGATTAGAACTATAAGTAATGGAAATGATTATTCAACTACTTATCGAATTCTTGCAGCTACCCGTATCGAGATAGCTTTACTTGAAACAATACCTCTTTACGGGCAGGGGGAAAAATGCGCTTAAAAAGCTGTTCATACAAAAGGTACAGGCTACTATTACCGCAGAAATGGAACTGCTGAATCTAAAAATTCAGTACCCCAGCCAATTTCAAAATAGAATAAGCAGCCTTCCACCTTCACCACTCTATTTGACCGACAATACCAACCTAGTTGAAATCATGGAGTTGATTAGTGGACTATTCCTATCACAAAGAGTAGTAACCCATGCCGGAACAAAATCACCATTAACAGAAATTGGGAGAGCATTTGAACACCTCTTTAATATCAAATTAGGAGATGTTCACAAGAAACACGAAAGCGTCATAAAGCGCAAGCCATCTAAAGTAACTGAATTTTTAGATACACTTCGCAAAGCTATTGCCGAAGAAAGTAAAAAGAAAGGCTATCTATAAATCAAGAACTTACCAACAATTGTTAGGGGAGTAGATATACTACACCCCTAACTTATTTGCATCCATTTACCGTACTTTGCTTCATCAATCGATTGAGAACAATAATGTTAAACTAAAAAATGAAGCAAAATGTATATAGACAACGAAAACTTCGAGAAGTGGATGGAAAAGCTATCCAAAAAGCTCACCGTAATCGGACAAGATTTGAAATCTCTTATCAATACTGATACAGTACTAGATGATAATGAGAAGATTCTTGATAATCAGGATTTAGCTTTTCTCCTGAAAGTATCTTTCCGAACTCTTCAACGCTACAGAGTAAATAATCAACTTCCTTATTTCACTATCGGAAAGAAAACCTATTATCGGGCTGTAGATATTCGAGCTTTTGTTCGTGAACGTGCCGATTCTCAAACCTACAAACGGTTTGAAAAAGACAATCAGTTGACAAATCAGCCCTGATAGCAAAACGCAGTAGAGGGAAGAAGCCTGTGTGCGGGTTATTTCTTTGTGTTGTCACCTCGATTTAACAGAAACTGCTTCACCTATCGGTTCAGCCCGTTTCGCTAAATCGAGCAAGAGGGAACTGGACAAGTCCTGTTCTTCCCTCTTGCCCTGCGGGGCAAAGCCTTCGGCTTTAGCGTGTTACAAGAACACGCTGTAATGACACCTGTAATAAGCATTTTCTTTGAAATGCTTATTATCAGGTATTTATCTATTCATATTTCTATAAAAAAGTAATTACCATGCCAAACAGCAGTCGAAAAACGATATTCACTACCATTTCCATAGACAAGGAAACGGCAGCTTTGGTAGAGAAGATATGCAAACGCTATTCACTGAAAAAGAGTGAAGTTGTAAAGTTGGCGTTCGGGTATATAGACAAGGCACATATCAACCCATCCGAAGCACCTGAATCCGTAAAATCAGAACTGGCGAAAATAAATAAGAGACAGGATGATATTATCCGCTTCATTCGTCACTACGAGGAAGAACAACTGAATCCCATGATACGGGCAACAAATTCTATTGCTTTGCGTTTCGATGCTATTGGCAAAACTTTGGAAGCTCTTATTCTCTCTCAACTGAAAGTCAGTCAGGAGAGACAAACAGTGGTACTAAAAAAGTTAAGTGAACAGTTCTGTAATCATGCCGATGTGATAAACAACCAATCGAAACAAATTAACGCACTCTACCAGATACACCAACGGGATTATAAAAAGTTACTTCACCTGATACAACTCTATTCGGAGTTATCCGCTTGTGGTGTGATGGATAGCAAAAGAAAAGAGAACCTGAAAGTTAAAATCAGCAATCTGATAAATACATAGGATTATGCACATAGACTTTGCCCCACCATCTAATGGTATATATAATAATGCTGGTAGTAGCCGACAACTAGCAAATTATATGGAACATGAGGATTTCGAACGAATGGAAAAAGGCATCTATACCGAAGGCTTCTTCAATCTGACAGATGATAATATATACAAATCAAAAGTTATAAAAGATATTGATAGTAATATCGGGCAACTCATAAAAACGGATGCTAAGTTTTACGCTATCCATGTCAGTCCATCGGAAAAGGAGCTTAGGGCGATGGGTAATACAGAACAGGAACAAGCCAAAGCAATGAAGCGCTATATCCGTGAAGTATTTATTCCTGAATATGCCAAGAATTTCAATAAAGAGCTATCTGCTTCGGATATAAAGTTTTACAGTAAGATTCATTTTGACCGTAGTCGTTCCAACAACGTACTAAATATGCACTGTCATTTGATTATAAGTCGTAAAGATCAAACCAATAAAAAGAAACTTTCACCGCTTACCAACCATAAGAATACTAAGAAAGGAGTTGTAATAAAAGGCTTTGACCGTATAAATCTATTCAGACAAGTGGAACAAGGCTTTGATAAACTGTTTGGTTACGACCGCCAACAATCGGAATCATTCGTTTACTATAGCATGATGAAAAACAATTCTCTAACTGAGCAACTTAAACTACAAGAGCAAGAAATTCAGTTTAATGGAAGGGATACAGAGAACAATATTGATCGCAAGAAGGTAAATAATCAAGTTCTTTATGCAGATATTAATAATACTATCATACAAGACAATTCATTCATTTCTTCCATTTCATTAGAAACAAGTTTTCCACATAGTTCTAAAGAAAAAAATCCAAAGCCTAGAAATAGAAAAAAATCATAAACTCATTATATAAATCTCCTTTTTCTCACCTAATTTATCCATAACAATCTTCTATATGTATATAACTAGTATAAAATTTCCTATTTAGTTTCTATTTTACATTTATTGTATTAATTTTGTAGATCACTATAACAAGAATACGATGAACTATTTATTTGAAAATCTAGGTGATGAGCGTTTTCAGGAGTTATGTCAATGCATAATCAACACACAATTCAGTAATACACAATGTTTTCCTGTCGGTCAACCAGATGGGGGAAGAGATGGACTTGCTTACATTGGTAATAAAGGCGAATCTACAGTTTTTCAGGTTAAATTTAGTAGGGATGGAAATAATGTTTCCAATATCTATGAGTGGTTATCATCAACAATAAAAAAAGAACTACCTAAAATAAAATTCTTAGCAGAACGTAGAAATGCTAAAGCATATTACTTAATAACCAATGTAAAAGGAAGCTCACATTTAGATAATGGAACTATTGATAAAATAAAGCATTTTTTAGATGAGACAATACCTATACCCGCATTCTGTTGGTGGAGAGATGATTTATCTCGATTTTTGGATACCTATCCTTTGCTAAAATGGTCGTTTTGTGACATTTTGAATGGACAAGATATATTAAACTACAATGTTTTTCAGAATTTAGAGGAAAAAAAAGAAAAAAGAGAGTCTGTTTTAAGAGCTTATTTGCAAGATCAGTATGATCTTGATTGTGAAGTAAAATTTAAACAAATAGAGTTACAGAACAATATATTTGATTTATTTGTTGATGTTCCTATTATACCCAAAGAAGAAATTAGAAATCTATCTAGAAATGAAGTGAAGTCAAATGTGTTCCAATGTATACGTGCTTGGCATATTCATTCTAAGTATGAACTAGATAAAGTCGATGAAGAATGCACTGGAGCTGTTGACTATCTTTTATCCTTAAATAAATATGTAAAAAGTTCAAAGCTAGTTGTAGAAGGAGGTCCTGGACAAGGTAAATCAACTATTACCCAATATATATGTCAAGTACATAGAGCAAGATTATTAAATAGAAAATGGGAAATTGAGAAAATTCCAATAAAAGTAAGAAATATGCCACTGCAAATACCTTTTAAAATAGATTTAAGAGACTTTGCATCTTGGTTAAATAGGCAAAATCCATATAGTAATATTGTTAATGATAATTATTTTGAAAGAAGGTGGCAAGAAAGCTTTGAGTCTTTCTTGATTGCTCATATTTTTTATCATTCAAAAATTGAAGACTTTGAGATGAGTGATTTTTTTGCCATAGGCAAGAGGGCTGCAGTTCTCATTGTATTAGATGGATTTGATGAAATAGCAGATACTAAACTAAGGAATAAAGTAGTAGAAGCAATTCAAAAGGGTTATTCTAGATTAAGTAGCAATCTGCTATCTTTACAGTTTATAATAACTAGTAGACCTGCTGCCTTTGCTAATTCAAATAGTTTCCCTATTATTGAATATCCCCATTTTGAACTAAGTGATATAAAAGATTCAACAACAAAAGAATATTTAGAAAAATGGATACATTCTAAAAGGATGACTGAAAGAGAGGCTCATTCAATAAGAAAACTTGTTGAAGAAAAACTAAAACTCCCCCATTTAAAAGAATTAGCAAAAAGCCCAATGCAATTAGCAATTTTGATCAGTCTATTAAACACAAGGGGTGAGTCATTGCCAAACAAACGAACATCTTTATATGATAGCTATATAGATCTTTTTTTTAATCGTGAATCTGAAAAAAATGCAGACATAAGAGACCAAAGAGATTTAATTATCAATATTCATCGATATTTAGCATGGGTTTTACATTCAGAAGCAGAAACTTTAAAGAATAACGGAAGAATAGAAATTCAGCGCTTAAAAAATAAATTAAATACCTATTTAAAGTCAGAGGGACATCCCATAGATCTTGCAGACAAATTATTTTCAGTTATGCATGAACGAGTTTGTGCATTAGTATCAAGAGTACAAGGCACATTTGAATTTGAAGTTCAACCGTTAAGAGAATATTTTTGTGCGAAATATCTATATGATACCGCCCCTTATTGCCCTGCAGGCACAGAAAAAAATGGAACTAAGCCTGACAGATTTGAAGCTTTAGCTAAAAACTATTACTGGCACAATGTATTGCGTTTTTTTGCAGGATGCTTTGACAGAGGCGAATTGCCTATGTTAATTTTTAAATTGAAAGAAATACAATCAGATCCAATTTTGAAATATACAAGTTTTCCTCGATATATAACAGCACAGCTTTTATCTGATTGGGTTTTCTCTCAATATCCTAAATTATTCCAAAATGCAATTGAAATCATTTTAGATGGAATAAATATTGGTGCTGTATTATCTGAAGGATATAGAGCAAAAAAGAACACAATAGTGTTGCCTATTAATTGTGGAAAACAAGAACTTGTAAACCAATGTATGGCTTGCTTAAAAAAGTTTCCGACTGAAGATTATGCAAAGGAACTAATCAATATCATTGTAAATAACAATGAAAGCTGCGTTAAAGAGTGGAAAGAATATTGCTTAAATCTTAGCGGAGAGAAATTAACGCAATGGTTTAAATATGGGTATAATCTTGGAATATTATGCAAATTATCATATAATGAAATTGATGAAATTCTCGCAATTGACAGCAATAAAGATTGCAAGAAATTAATACTATTAATTAATAGCAATCAGTTTAATTACATTAATACAAGACCTCAACATAAACAATTATTATTAGAAAATATTTTAAATGGAAATGTGTTTTTTATTGATCGGAGAGGAAATAATTCACCTATCTATCAATTATATAAACTGCTATGCATTCAATATAACGGGAGACTCTATCAAGATACTTTATATGATGTAAATATGCCATATGAATCTTTCTTTTACGACCAAAGAATCATTATGAATTTAGACGAAGAGGAAAACCAAAATGATATTCCAATAGTAGACCCACTTGATGAAAAAATTATCAATATATTAGAAAATTGTAAATCGGTTTTCAGCATGCCAATAGAACAATGGAGAATTAGTATATTGCCATGGGATATAGTAGTAGAGGAAACTAGAAAGATATTTGGAGATTCAATCCTTTTATATGAATATGCAGTTTTATCTGCTGGCATTAAATCACAAACTCAAAAATTCTCCGAGTTTAATAATTTAGAAGATAATAAGCAATCTTTATGTAAAAGAATTCGGTATGCCCGGCTAAAATCAGGAAATGTCAGCTATTGGAAAAAAATTTTAAGTCAATCTGACAATAAGTACTTAGCCCTTCTGGTATTATTGGTTTGGGGGACTGCAAAAACAATAATTGAATTACTTCCCACTATAGATCAGTTGTACAATATTTTATCGGAAGTAAACCAAGACAAATTAATTGAATCTCTTGAAAAACTAGGATGGCTTTCTTCCATGTCAATGACAAAGGAACAGCATGCTTATTTGAGATCAGAACTAAATATATCCGATAAATGTAAACTCATTCTATTTTTAAGAATGAAATATGAAGATCGTATAGAATATATAGATGTTTTTTTCCAATTTTACAATGGAAATGATCTCAAGATATTGTCCTTGAAATTGAATTATCTTATTCAAAATATTCGTCAAGCTGCGAATATCTCTATTTTATTACCAGAAATAAAAAGGATATATTTAAAAATGAATTCACCTTTAAATTTCTATTTAAATAGAAGAAGACATAATATTACGTTAGATTATGAGTCTGCAAAAATAATAATGTCAGATTGTCATTCATATCCAAGAATTTTATGCTCTATTGCAGAAGAAATCTGTCATGATTATGCAATAAAGAACACTAAGGCTGTAGGAAAAATTGCGGCAGACGACGATTGGTTTGAATATTAGACGATTATTACTCATTACAAGATATTAAAAATATTAATTTTGTAAATCAGAAGAAAAAGTTTACCTTTGTTCCTAGTATTCTCCATAAGCAAACTACCGCAAAAGCACGTAGCAAATTAGTGGGATAATTCATGGGATATGCTTGAAGCTAAAAATATAAAGTTTTAAATATCAGCGTGGTAACTCTGAAAGGAGAATCCCAGGCGGATCACTGAAAACAAAACAAAAATCAAGTAAATCCCTGATAATATTTAATTATCAGGGATTTCTTTTTTTCTATTAGGAGTGAGCTGGATTATTTTATGGTTAACTCCATTTGGATGTCACCTCTGGCATACAATGGGTGATATTCTGCAACTTCTTTGAAGCCCAGTTTGCGATAAAGGTTGATTGCCGGTTTTAAAAGAGTATTGCTTTCTAAGAATATCTTTGTTGCACCTAGTTCTTTTGCTTGGTTTATCACAGCTTCGCATAAAAATCGTCCGATACCTTTTCCCTGAATATTGGGTGTTACGGCAAGTTTTGCTAATTCGTAATCATATATCGAATCATTCATTTTACAAAGGGAACATACACCGACTGGTTCACCTTTATAGGTTGCAACAAAAATATAGCCACCCTTATCCAATATATTTTCTTGTGGATAATCAAGTATTTCCAAATCATGTGCTTCCAATTGCCAATGTGAAGTAATCCAGTTTTCATTCATTTGAAAAGCCAAGCTTTTTGAAGAAAATGTGTAATCGGTTACGTATAATCCTGATACAAGCAGCTTTTTCAAGTTCTGTCTGATAATCAGGCATAAAAACGAAATGGCCTGCTTTCACAAGCGGGCCATTCCTTATTAACCAAAACCTTAACTATGAAAAAATTTACGTTTTTCATAAGCGAATATACGATTTATTTTTGAATTACCTCATGAAAATCTTATTATTTCTTCTTCCAATCGCATTTTTAACATATTCTTTTCATCTCTTGCGTATTTCGACGGATTTCGATATCACCTTTGATCGCTTCTATTTGTGCAATACTTATTTTCATATATTTTCTGCTATGAATTTGTTGAATACCTCTAATTGTTTCTCTGTATGGAAGTAATGAGCTGATCCCTCGACAATCTCCAACCGACAGGAAAACTGTTCGGCAAATTGGGATATGACGTCATTTTCACATAGTTCGTCTTGGCTGCCATATAAAATATGAGTAGGAATAGTCCAATGGGATACCGGATGGTTTTTTACGAAACTGTAATAATCCCAATATAGCTTTTGTCCTATGGGAGTGGATATGGTTTGTTTGCTTTCCAGTTCTTGTTCCGTAATGAAAAACCAACTCATTATATTTTCGATAAGACGTTGCATATCGACGATCGGGGAGAGGAACCAGGCTTTTTCTACCGGTTCGTCAGGATAGGCCAGGAGGCTGAAATAGGCTCCCAGGCTGTTTGCAAATAAACTGATATGTTTCCAGTTGGCTTTTGCATATTGCATGACGTCGGCCAGGTCTTTGATACAATACTGAACTTTGCAAGGCGTGCCTTCGTTGATGCGATCTCCGTGTTCCGGAAGGTCGAAACTCAATACCTGATAGTTGTTTGTCAACGCATTTTTGGCAACGATTTCAATCGGTATATCGGCTTTATTTGACATATTTCCATGAATTGCAATAATGACTTTTTCAGTGTTGTCTCCCCATAGGATGGCAGGTATATTATTTATTTTCAGGACTGTCTTTTGCATGATCGATTATTTTGTCACTTTTGGACAAAAGTATGGCTTAATTTTCAATCAGGCAAAATTGCTTGGATTTATCTTTGTACCTGTTATCGACCTAATTCTTCCTTTCGTCATCCGAATAGGCCGGTTTGTCTATTACCTTTTAACAGGAACGAAAATCAACCTACTTTTATCCAGGAGAATAATAAAAATAGAAGAGTCGACTTTATTTACAATCTAAAAATTGAACAAATGAATAACTTATCAAAAATGAAACTTCTCGGGCTATTGCCTGAAAAGCCGCAGAAAGCAACTAACATAGAAACGCCCAATGTCCATGAAGAATTAATCAAACACATAGTGGAAATGAGCCATTCGGAAGATTATTCACATGTCTTTCGGACGCTGACACTTGCCCTTGCCCGGAATAGGAAGTAATAAAAAGTTGTATCGACAGGAGTGATCGCGTTTCAAAAAGCTATATTTGTAATCTTATAAATAAGATAATTGAAATCTAGTTACTTCATATATCCGTCATTGCCTTTATTCCAATATGTGAAATACTATTGGATATTGAGAACGAATGAAACAGGGAGCATGTCTATCCAAACAATACCGTCCGGATGCATGCATCTTGTTTTCCATCGTGGTGGCAATTTATTGCTTTCAACCGGGAAATCGCAACCGAAATGTTTTGTCCGTGGACAGTTCTCCGTTCCGGGAAGTCTGTCTCCTGAAGGTGAAATCGATATGATTGCAGTCATATTGCACCCTTTGGCAGCAAAACTCTTCTCTTCGTATTCTATGAATGAGTTTTGTAATCAATATATCCCGGTGGAAGATCTGGAAAATAGGGAGTTGAATCATTTGGTAAGGACTGTGAGGGATGAAGCGGACATATATAAATGCATTCGGCAAATAGAGTTATTTTTGCAAAAAAGGCTGATGGCAGATAATTGTAATTCTAAAAGAATCGCGAACTCGATTCAGTTGATTGTAAATCATCCTCAGGTCAAAATAGACTCTCTTGCCGATAATGCTTGCCTGGGATACAGGCATTTTAAAAGAATATTCACCGAACATGTGGGGATGAATCCCAAAGAGTATTATAGAGTAATCCGTTTCCAGCGGTTGTTGTATATCTTGCAGCAGAGGCCAGATATGGAAATTACCCAATTGGCTTATCTCTGCGGATTTGCCGATCATTCGCACCTGGTAAAGGATTTCAAGTCTTTTACGGGGGTGTCGCCTACTCAATACCTTTTGTCACGTTCCCCTTATTCTACATTTTTTTCCAATGATTGCAGGTTGAATCTTATCAAAAAACATTGATGTCTGAATTGATCTGATAAGTCATATTTTTACAAGCATAGGTAAAAGCCGGACACTATTTTTGTCCTCTGTAATGGTTACAGCCATTTTAAATGAAATGATTAAAAACGATGCATTATGACGAACTTTGAATTTTCAGAAATTGTAGAAGGTATTTCCAGCGTAATCGGGACAGAAGAGGTGATATTGTGCGGCTTGCCAACAGAAACGATCACTTTGAAACGCAATAAACAAAATCGCACGATAAAACAGATTCTGGGCCATTTGATCGACTCGGCTTCCAATAATCATCAGCGGATGATCAGGCTCCAATATTGTGAATATTTGCTTTTCTTTCCTGATTATCGCCAGGATAATGATCGGTGGATTGCTTTGCAGGATTATCAAAATGCAGATTGGGATAACTTGATCCAGCTTTGGAAGTTTTATAATTTGCATATTATCCAGGTTATCCGGTCGGTCGACCAGACGAAGTTGGATAATTATTGGTGCGACTTTGAAGGAATAAAGGTCACTTTGCGGGAAATGATAAAAGGATATTTAGATCACCTGCATCTTCATATCAATGAAATTCATGATTTGATGCAGGCATAAATAGAAGGCTGTGTTCCAAAATGTTTTTTAAAGAATTTATTGAAGGCACTCTGACTTTCGAAACCAAGCAGGAATCCGATCTCCGGCAAAGGAATTTTCTCTTTCAAATATTTTTGAGACAATTCCATACGGAGACCATCCAGTATCTTTTGATAGGAAGTGCCTTCTTCTTTTAGTTTTCTTTGGATATTACGTTCGCTCATATTGAATCTGCCTGCAACATGTTTTAAGGATAGGTCGGCATTGGATAGGCTATGCATAAGGTATCTGTGAACCGTTCTGGTTAAGCTGTTATTTCCTCCTGTCTCATGTATTCGTATCTCATTCATGTAGTCTTCGAAAATAGTAAGTATTTCCTTATTTCCTGTGATTATGGGTAAATCCAATATCGCCTTGTTGAATGTGAGGATCAACCGGTCATGGTTGAAGATGACGGAACAACCCATATATTCTTCCAGCTTATCTTTTGTCCCTTCTTTATCATACATGGAGTAGACAACGACCGGATGTATGAATCTGCCGGTAAAACTATAAGCATATTGAAGGAAAAAGCCGCATTGCATTTCGATCCACTGCTTTGAGGCGACCGGATATAACATCTTGAATTGAGGTTCTATTGATATTTCGAGGGAAAAATGAATGTCGTTTTCTTTTGTTTCAAATGTATATATATTATTGATGGCCGGATCGAATGGATTTTCATTCTCAAAAATTTCCCGCACGGTCTTGCTTTGGTTATAAATATTGAAGAAGCTTCCGGTCAGGACAAAGGGTAATAAGAATCCTGTTTCGAGGCCTATCCTTGGATTGCCGGTCTTTTTTACGATATACTCCAGATATACTCCCAGTATGTTTGCGTCGATATAAGATGTCGGGTTTTGCAAAAGGGTGTAGTCATATTTTAATCCCGCCAGTATTTCGGATATTTCGGCTTGTGTTGTTCCGAAGTGCTTTAGAAGCATATTTAGTAAGCCTGCTGTAATAAACATATATTTGATTTGTCGCTTTCGGACAAAAGTATGGCTTAATTTTCACTTGCCCAAGATTTGTAGTATCTATCTTTGTCGCATGTAAATGTTAAACATAAAACAAATAGATATGAAGCTTTGGAAGTACAGTGGAACATTTTTGACTTTAACGGGGGTGATACATACAATTTATGCTTTCTTTATAGGGAAAGAAACCTATTGGGGAATGCTTAAAGACGGGTTATTCAATTTAAGCGGTGAAAATTATGAACGAGATTTTGCTTTTTGGTTTTTGGTATGCGGAATTATACTTATTTTTTGGGGGCAAACACTTCAACATTATATTGAAAGAGAGCAAAAACCAGCTCCGCAGTCTTTAGGTTATTCACTTTTGATATTTACCCTGGTTGGTTGTTTCATTATGCCGGCCTCCGGATTCTGGTTTTTTCTTCCGCAAGCCTTGATCATTATTTTTTCAAATAGAAGACAGACCGGCAGGGCTTAACACCAATTCGTAATCCGCTACTCCCAGCCAGCGGTCGAACTTCAATCCGACTTGTTCGAATCTGGATACCTGGTTGAAGCCTAGTTTGGCATGTAAGATGTTACTTGTTTCATTTCCTTCTGTTATGCAGGCGATGAGTGCATGGAAGCCTCTGCGACGGCATTCGTCGATCAATTTTTGCAGGAGTTGACGTCCGATGCCTTTGCCTGTGTGTTTGGGAGAGAGGTAGATTGTGGTTTCCAACGTGTATTTATAGGCCGCTTTCTCTTTCCACGGGTGAGCATAGCAATAACCTGCAATTTCGTTGTCTGCTTCATAAACAAAATAGGGGAAATCTGTTGAGATCGCTCTTACACGGACACACATTTCTTCCTCTTTCACAGGTTGTGTTTCGAATGTGGCTGTACTGTTTATAACATATTCGTTATAAATAGCCGTAATAGCTTTCACATCTTCTAATCTTACCTCTCTTATCATATATCATAACTCTTTAGGGCTGTAAAAGTAAAGAATTATTTTAAAAGATCATCTATGATATTATACTGTTGATTAAAGAACAACCGCCTTTCGATGCGTCCGCTTCTGGAGAGCAGGGTAGAGATTTTGCAGAAGGATTTGATCCATTCTTTTATCTTTTCGAAGCTCTCCTCCGAGTTCTCTATTATTGAGAAACTGAAATTTGTTTGAAACAGGACCAGGTGTTTATTGCCGGATGCGTAATAGCCGCTGGTAAAGCCTATATCGGTGGAAGAAACGAGGAAATCGATTTCGGAAAGGAAAGGGATGCTGGGCGTATAAGTCCCGTTCAGTGCCATCTCGATTTTCGACAAAATATCTTTCAGTTCGTCTTTTATATCCTCTTTTTCCTGCGGGGTGATGATATGCATCCGGTAGAAATTATCTATTTCTTTGGCCATCGTCCAGATCAGTGAATTGTCCCAGATATAAAAAGCTTTCTCGAAATGATATACTTCGTTGTATTTTTCTGTTATTTGGGTCAATTTGTAAGGTGCATTCCATTGGGAGAAATTGTTGAACTCTTCCGATTGCACGAAGTAGTTTCCCCATTTGAAGAACAAGAACTTCATCATCAGGGGAGAAGCTATGCAGAATTCCAGCGGTAAAGAATTGTGTACACTTCCTGTTTCTCCCGGTTCGTCCCGGTTGACGTTTCCGATCTGCTTCAGGTTGAACTCTATCATATTGTACAGGGAGTCCATCGAGTGAAATTTGCATGGCGACTCCAAGACAAAAGGAAGCCATTGGAGATTGACCTCATCGTACAACAAGCTATCCAGCGAGATATTCATCGTTTTGGCTAACACACCCATTTCCCTGACTGAAAAGTTTACTTTTCCCGCCATCCTTCTGTAAACGGACTCTTTTTCCAACATTAAAATATCAGATATCTGGTTTATAAGGTCTACCTTTTTGGGCTCTCTCTTATATAATTCTTCTACGAATATATCGTGTAAATTCATTTTTTCCATTATCGAAAAATAGGAATAATTCTTCGAAAGAAAATCGGATGCGGAGATAAAATGTACTTTCATGCAAAATTTGATTCTTTGCCATCCGGTTTTCTCTTTTTTTGTCAAAACAGACTATGTAAATTCTCTAAAAGGTTCAGGATTATTTCTTGTTTTCGATCATTTTCCGGTGAGGAATGGATCATTGGATGTAGATTACTCCGAAATGTCCAACGAACACCGCACGGAGTAGATAAAGTTGTCTTTTCCGGGCTTAGGCATTCGGTTACTTTTGTTTCAAGAAAACGAATGTCCTATGAAAGTTCAAAGGATTATATTGTTACTGACAGCGGTTCTGTTCTCGACAGTAACCCATGCGCAGAAGATTGCTCTGAAAAACAACCTGCTGATGGATGCCATGGCGTCACCCAACCTGGGAGTAGAGTTTAAAGTCGGAGAAAGAACCACGATCGATATTCCCGCCAGTCTGAATTTGTGGAGTTTCAGTGATACAAAAAAGTTCAAGCATGTTGCCGTGCAGCCCGAAGTCCGTTGGTGGTTATGCCAACCTTTGACCGGGCATTTCTGGGGAGCGCATGCGCATTATGCCTCTTATAATGTAGGCGGCATCGGTCCTTTCAGTACGATTAAAGAGAATCGGTACGAAGGATGGCTGGTCGGTGCGGGTATCAGTTACGGTTACAATTGGATACTGGCTCCCCGCTGGTCGATTGAAGCCACCGTAGGCGTAGGATATGCCTATCTGTCGTATGATAAGTTTCCGTGTGGAAAATGCCAGCCGTTGGAGCATAGCGGAACAAAGCATTATTTCGGACCGACGAAGCTGGGCTTGACGTTGATCTTCCTTATAAAATAATAGAATTATGGTTACCAGTCATAACATAAAACTGAAAGTCGTTTTCCTGGTGGGGATTGTTTCTTGTATTCTCTCTCCCTTGAACGTAAACGCGCAGCAGAAGGTTTCGGATGTACGTGTGGTTGTACGCGACATACGGCAGGAAAAGGACAGCGTACGTGCCATACTTGAAATTGAAGCCAGGGGCATTTCTGTCGGCCCGAGGGGACAAGCGTATTTCTTTCCGGTAATCCGTACGGAAACGAATGAAAAGAAAATGCTTCCTCTCGTCGTCCGTGGTAGAACTCAGCAAGCAGTCGTAAACAGGTCGGAGATGCTTTCAGGGGATGTTGAACCTGTTTATGCCTGCTTTAGTGTGAAACGGCGTCGACCTTTGAACGAGAAAATAACATATAGCTGTACGGTTCCCCTGGAAGCATGGATGAGAAATGCGAATGTAGCCATGGTGCAGGAATATAGAAACTGCCGGGGAGAGTTTCGCCGTGTCTCCGTAGAGATCATAGCAGACAGTATCCGGTTTATGGAAAAGCCGGAACGGACAATGCCTTATATCCTTCCTGTAAAAATACCTGTTCCGCCACGCGAACAGATAAAGAATCGGACAGAGACCGGCGAGGCGCAGATTGTCTACCGTGTTGGAAATGCCGAGATCAATCCCGCCCTGGGCAACAACCAATATGAACTGGATAAGATACGGAGCAGTATCGAAGATATAAATAATGTACAAGGCGTTCGGATAAATACGATAACGATATCGGCTTATGCATCTCCTGAAGGAACCTGGCAAAGCAACCTCGGTCTCTCCGAGCGACGTGCCGCTTCCCTGACCGGATGGCTTCGAAGGAATTATGATTTGGCAGGCATTACCCTCTCGTCGCGAGGATATGGTGAAGATTGGGAGGGGCTCGCGAAGCTCGTCAAGGAAGACCCGGTTATGCTTGCAACGGAAAAAGAAAATATCCTCGGAGTGATACGAAATGAAGAAGCAGCCGACAAACGTAAAAGGTCGCTGATGCAATCCCGTGGCGGACAGACCTGGAGTTATCTCCTTTCCAATCTTTTCCCGCCGCTTCGCCGCAGTGCTTACCGGATTGATTTCACCGTGCCCGAGTATTCGATCGAAACGATAAAGGAGGTCTATCAGACACATCCGAATATGTTGTCGTTGTATGAATTCTACCTGTTGGCGAACGAGTATGAACCGGAAAGCCCGCAGTTCCGCGATGTGATCGGGAAAACGTCCGCAATGTATCCGGATGAAAAGATCAATCGTTTGTCGATGGCCGTATTCAGTTATCTCTCTATGGATATGGAAGCAGCCCTGGAATATCTCAGCGGCCTGGAAGACGAGCCCGATGCCTGGCTGTATTTCTCGGCTTTCCACGCCCGCAACGCTGAACTGGAAACAGCCGCGAAGTATGCCGAACGAGCCCTCGATGCAGGCAATCCCGATGCCGCGAAGCATATTGAACTGATCGAGAAATATAAGGTCGCGGAAGACGTGTATCAAAAGAAACTGAAAGAGTGGGAGGAACTCATATCTATATAATCACTAAAAAGTAAAAAAATGAAACTTAAATCTATTTTCATGTCAGTGTTGGCGATAGCCATGTTGACAAATTGTAACGACGATGATGGAGGTCCTAATGGAAATGAAGGGATAGATGCCGATGTTGCCTACCTTTCCATCAAGATCGAAACGCAAAAGGCAACCCGTGCCTCGGGAGAAAATCCGGGAGCCAACGAAAGTGATCTTGAGACGCTTTACCTGGTAATCTTTGATAGCGAAGGAAATGTAACCGGTATTCCGGGAGCCAGCAATTATTCCATAAAGATTTCTCCAGCCACGGCCAGTCCGGCAGCCGTTAAGGTTTCGGCTTCTGCCACCGGGCTGCTGGTGATTGCCAATCCGGGTGAAGAACTGGAAAACCGTATCGGAAGTATCAATGCAACCTCTAGTTTCAGCTCTGTAAATGCAGCGATCCGGGGAGTGGCCGAAGATGAGGTGACAGGTGATGTTAACAGCATCAGTAAAGGCTTCGCCATGATCAACAGTGGTGATGAAACAAGTCTCAGCGTAGGAGATAAGATGACCGATCTATTGATTGACATCACCGGTAAAATCTTCAAACCGGATGAAGGAGAAGATGACGCTGATGCGAAAGCGAAAGCCGAAGAAACAGACAACAGGGTGGAAGTCAAGATCGAACGCCTGGCCTCGAAAGTGGAATTGAAGGTGAAAGATGACCTGGATGTAAGGCCTTCGGGTGCCTTTTTCGACTTTGGAAGATGGACGCTTGATGTGGTGAACACCGAATTCTTCCCTTGTGCGGATAAGACCATATTGAAAGTGCCTCATACGGCCACTGATCCGTTCTATACCTATAACTTCTATACACACGATCCGAATTTCACCGGAGATGTGGGAGCGGGGCTTGCTTTTGCAGAGGTCGATCCGGATACGTTCGATCCGATCCTATTGACTCCTTATGGCTGGATGGAACCGTCTGAAACCGGGGCACTCGCAATTGCCTATTGCCTCGAAAACACGATGGATGCCAATTATCAGCAGTTCGGTAATGCTACCCGTCTCGTGATAAAAGGTACTTATTATCCGAAGGAGCATACAACCAGGACTGGCGACTGGTTCAATTTCGCGGGTGAAAATTACATGGATTTGGATGCTCTCCAAAAGAAATATTCGGAATCGACACTCGAGTCGAACTTAAGGAAAGCCTGCGATAAGATGTTTGGAGCGATCAAAACCTATGCAGAAAAGAACGGCCTTGATCCCGGAGCAGATTTCGCTGCACTGACAAAAAACTTCCTGAAGGATATTCCTAATGGCGGCGAACTGATTAAAGATAAGAAAAACGATGTCATCCGCTGGTATCAGAACGGTCTTAGTTACTATTATTATGAGATACGCCATGATAATGAGACTGTCAAAGAAATGGATTTCGGTAAGTACGGAGTCGTGCGCAACAACTGGTATTCACTGACATTGGGTATTGTTTATGGAGCCGGAACACCTTGGTATCCCGATCCGAACAATCCGGGTCCTGGCGATCCTGATCCCGAAGACCCGATCGATGAATCGGCAGGTTATTTAGGTATCACGGTCAAGACTGCACCATGGGTTATCTGGGAAAATGAGATTGGTATCTGATGACATTTCAGTTTCCTCGTAAGGACACTCTGGTTTCCTCGGCAGGAAATTACAGTTCCCTGCGGAGGAAATTACAGTTCCCTGCGCAGGGAACTCCAGTTTCCAAAACACGAAACTACGAGGAAACTGTAATCGGTTGTACGCTAGTTGCCTAAGTCTTTTTGAAAGGATTAGGATTGTAAATAATAAATACAGGGAAATGAACACGAAAAAGACATACCGATATCTGATCAGGTTAGCTGTAATAGCTTTCGTTCCGCTTATCCTGTTATCCTGCGAACGGATCAAAGACGATATGGACGATTGCGGGATATATCTCGAATTTATTTACGATTATAATATGGAATATACCGACTCTTTCGACCCGCAAGTCGGCTCGGTAGACCTGTTTGTATTCGATGAAGCTGGTAAATATCTGTTTACCAAACAGGCTTCTCGCGGAGAACTGATAGGCAATAAGCGAATGTTTCTCGGTGGCGACCTTCCTTTCGGGCAATATAAGATACTGACCCTCGGAGGATTATCCGGTAGTTTCAGGGTTTCCGATAGGGAAGGAAATGCATTTGTTCCCGGGAAAACCGATCTGGAAGAGGTGCAGGTCGCCTTAAAACGCGAATCAAGTGTCGTGTCCCATGAGTTTCCTTCTCTATGGATAGGAACGGCACAGGACGTCGAATACCGGGCCGACCTTTCTGTATATCCTGTTTCCCTTATCAAGGAAACGAACCGTTTCGACCTGGTATTGGCAAGGTCGGAGGGAAGCCCGAAAGAGGCAACAATAGCAGATGCTGCTCTCTACACGTTCGAGATCGTTACTCCCGAAGGTGCTGTGTATGGTCATGATAATGCACCGAAAAGAAAGGAGAAGGTGACATATACGCCTTATTTTTCTGCCGCAGGGGACGGTGAAACGGAGTTGTCCGAAGCCCGCATCAATACAAACCGCTTATTTTGCGCGAAAGAGTATGATTATCGTCTCATCATAAGAAGTGCAGCAACCGGTAAGCTTCTCTGGGACTACGATCTGATGAACTTGTTGGAACATACCAAGCCCGCTTCGCGTCCCGACGGTAGCACGCTGCCTATGCAGGAATACCTGGACCGCCAGAGCGAGTGGCATATCGTGGTTCTCTATAAGGAAGAACCCGGTCGTGGCCCCGAAGGTTTTGTTGCCATAAAGGTTGTGATTAACGACTGGATTGTATGGATCAATGATATAGGTGTCTGAACTTTTGAATGAAGAATTTATGAAAAAGATATTGAGCCTGGTAAATATATTCATTGCAACTATTCTTCTGCTTTCCTGTTCTGCCGAGCAGCCGGTGGACGATGTCGATGAGCGGCAGGGAACGAAAGGACTGATGGAGATAAAGGTCGTGACCGATGGCGCTTTGGAAGACGACTATATCCATACTGCCCGCTTTATTACTTTCGACAATGCCTCTGTTTTCCCTTCCGTCGATATGAACGAACTGAAGGAGTTCGACGGGGACGAACAGAAAGCCCGGGTGTTTAGTGCTCTCTTGAAGGTTAGTTGTAATACGGATAAGTTGCTTGTTGTGATATTGAATGAACCCACTGCAACTACCGGGTTCCTTAGGAGTGTGTCTGCCCCTGCTGATCTGGAAGATATTACTTACCTGATGGCCGATGCTTTTAATAATAACCATACTGCCGCCGTTGCAAAAGGAATTCCCATGACAGGAATAGTGAGGAAGCTATCCGTAGCCAAAGAAAATGATTCAGAGGAGAATGCGGTGACGGTGGAGTTGAGTGTCAAGCGGGCAGTGGCACGTGTCGAACTCTGGCTCAGGACGGAACAGGGAATCCCAGCGGAAGTGAATACATCGACCACCGTCACCCTGTCGAAATCGCATGATGGAGGATATTTGATGGCTCCGGAACCGGCCGAAGACTTTGGCCATATGCCGACGGTCGCCTCTCCGGATAAAGAGGTCACCTGGCGGTATACAGGCTCTAATCCGTTGAAACTGGCAGATACATTGCAACTTGTTTGTGCTTTTTATACACCGGAAAGAACATGCTCGGCCAGTGGCGATGCCGATAAGCTGGTGTTGGATATCCGGAAGATCAGGGCGGCTGGTGAAGACAGGGATGCGGTGACCGTTCTTTCTGATTTTTCGAACGAAGGCAGTCCTTCCCGTATCATAACCGAAATCAATCGGAATAATGTATATAAAATAGCCGCGTATGTTAAAAGAAAAATGGTGGAGTTTGATCAAAAGGTGGCTCCGTGGACAGATGTGGGACAGAGTATTATCATCGATCCCCAGTATTTCCTGACGGTAAGCCGTGATGATCTTTACTTGCCGGAAGACGGCGATAATACAACTATTAAGGCGGAAACCAATTACGACCGTGTCGATGACGACAGAGGTTTCCCGAAAGGAATATGCCTGGGACTGACCCGGTATTATGATAGTTCCGGGCAACCGGTGGAGGATACCGGAAGTTATCTGTACGGTTGGTTACTTTCCGCTACAATGGGTGAAGAAGGAGATCTTATACAGGAAATACTCTTTTATGTCTCCGGGGTCGATTCTTTCGACTATAAAGGTTGTTACGCGACAGTGGAGGTGAAGGCTGGCAACCTTATCAAGCTGATAAAGGTCAGACGTTGATATAAGTTATACATATATAATATAGATATAATATGGAACGAGATAACACATGGCCTGGACTGATCTGTACAACCCTTATTTTTCTGTTATTGAATAGTTGGGGATGTGTGGATGAACAGGAGATCGGTGGCGGTACGCAGGGAAAGAAGGTGATGATGGAAATGACTATTCCCGGTCTGGAAATCCCCACCGTCACACGTTCGATGGAAGATGAGAAAGGGGAAGCAGCAGTAAATACGATCGATCTGTTGATATTCGATAAATCGACTCCGGCCAGGCTGATCCGGCATCTGAAGATAGATGATTTTTCCCAGGAAATATCGGGCGAAGAGTATAAGGTTCAGTTTCAGTTGGAATTGCAGAAAGATGAAAATGCCGGTTCTGTTGTCGTTGTTGCCAATGCAGCCAAAGAGCTGGATGCGGCCTTACCGGAAAGCCCGGTCGACCTGGAAAAGCAGGATTTGTTGGAGGCATTGATCTTTAAAACTGCGGCCGATAAAGAAGGCTCGTATAAATGGAATGTCTCTTCATCCGGTTATACGCCGATCCCGATGTACGGGGAAGTATCGGTAAGCAGTATTACGCCGGGCATGAAGATAACAGGCATTGAACTGATCCGCATGCTGGCACGTATTGATGTGGAGAATAAGGTGAATGGTTCTGTTTTCAACCTGCAGGAAATCTATCTGGTCAATTATCATACAGGTGGATTTATTGCTCCGGCCTGGAACCCGTTGACCGGGGCTTTGTTGCAGAAAGAGGACGAGACCTATCCTTATACGAAAAACCTGAATCCCGTATTGCCCGTATCAGCCCGAAAACCTGAGGGTACGCAAGAGGCAGCCATGAAGTATGTTTATAGTCAGGGAAATAATTCGGCCGGTCCTCTTCTGGCCGGAGAGATCTATATTTATGAAGAACCGAAAGCGGAAACTCAGAAAGGAGTATGCTTAATCTTGAAAGGAAATTACAAAGGGACGGAATATTATTACCGTGTTAATTTCACATCCGATAAAACCAGTACAGGGAATGGTCCCAATATTAAAACCGGAGATAATGTATCATTATATCGTAATCATAAATATATCGTTACTGTCACAGCCGCCGAAGGAATCGGTTACAGTACTTTTGATCAGGCGCTCAATGCGTCTACCGTATTATCTAATCTGAAAACTTCGATCCTGATCGTGGATATGACAGGAATAAAGAATATCGTCTATGACGGGCAGTATTTTATGGGAACTGAAAGCAAGATCATCGATATCCCGTGGAGCGTCAATAAAGAGTTGATGCATCGGGTAAGTTCCGACTACCACGATGACTGGAAGGCGGAAGTGATCGACTCTACTACAACCGCCTGGCTGAAATTCGCTAACGGGAATGCCAGTGATAAAGGTACGGATATCAACCAGTCGGGACTGGATCTTCGTATAGCAACTCTCGCTTCGCCTTGGAGCGGCAGCGATTATGTGAACGGCCGGATCGTGTTTACGGCCGGACGTCTCCGCGACACGATGATTGTCCAGCGGGTTCCGATAGCGAATGTATTTGCACGCAGCAACATTGTCTTTCGTTCTGGAAAACTGACCTTTGCCGTTACTGCTGAGGATAATGCCACCATTCCGGCCAATTCGCAGGGCGTGTTCTTTAAGTGGGGATCATTACTGGCTTTTGCCCCGGTGGGAAATCCGTATGACCCGGTGAGGCATGTTGTTTATAATCCGACGGGATATTCGCCAGGAAGCTGGGGTGGAGGTCTTGAAGGATGGGATCGGGTTCCTTATGCACACGAGGATTTCGGTTTCACTACGCCTCCGCTAACGGGTGAGGATATGGATGCCTTTAAAGATTATGAAGGACAATCGGGTTTCAATGAAAATAAAGGGATCGGTGATATATGCCGTTTTATATCAGGGAAAAACGGTTGGGTGGAAGGTAAATGGCGTTTGCCGACCTATAAGGAATTGGATTTATTGTACAAAGAGTCGCCTACAAAACCGGAATTCCCGTCTGGCGGCGATTTTAAAAATGTGACGGCTGCGCTTGAACCGTCTGCCGGTAATTATTCCGGTGGAACGTATTTGGTGACCAGCGGGTTGCTGGCCGGACTGAAAGCAATCGGTTCTACGGTGACTGCCGGAGAAATGAAAACACCTCCGGACGGAACTCTTTTTCTACCTGTTTCCGGACATCGTTATCCGAACGGTGACGGGGCTGTCGTTCATATTGGTGCATATGGCTATTACTGGTCTTCAACCCCCACTGACGATATTGCTGTTTATTATCCTTTTTTGTATCGGAAAAGGTTAGAGTTTTCCGATGCCGACCGCTCGTATGGGTATCCGATCCGTTGTATAAGGGATTACTAACCACCATAAATAATTAGACGATGAAAAGAAAAATATGTTTTATATTGATAATTGCTTTGCCGTTGATATTCTCTTCACTGACAGCCCAAACGAGGATAGGTGGTTTTCCGTTTTTCCGTTCTTTTCTGGATGGAAAGATGAAGGATGTCGAAAAACCTGTTCCTAATAATCTTTTCGCTAAACCGGGTGTGGATAGGTCTAATAAAGCGGAGCTAGTCGATGAGCTTGGCTTACAACTCACAACAAAGAAAAGTGAAGTCGGCGCCTTCTATCTTCCCGGTTATCCCTTTACGACCAACGACGGTTTGAAGATCGAATTTGAATATATGATGTATCCGACTCCGGGTTCTACCGGTGGTATAACGGATGGGATTACTATGTTTCTGGTTGATGCCGACCGGGCTGGAAATTTGGAATATGGTGCTGAAGGAGCCGGTTTCGGCTATACTTACAGATGGACGAATAGAACTCTGGGAGGTGTCAATATCGAGAAACAGCGGATAAAAGGAATTCTAGGCGGTTATCTGGCTATTGCTCTGGATCAGAAAAATTTGAAGACTATCCGTATGGAGGGACAGGAACAACGGAATGGAGTTCCTTATTTCGATACAAATTCAACCCCCAGTGAAAAACCAACAAAATATAATACTCCGAGTAACATTACAATCAGAGGAGCTGCTGGTCCCGATAGACAGGATTTAACTTCCCGCCATCCTTCAGGCTCTTTGCAATATACTTTGTACGAGGGGGATTGGGGATATCCGGTGTTGGCAACAAGATATACGGGAGGAAACAGTGACGCTTCCAATCTGAGGAACGAAGCAGGTTTTATTTTGAATACAGATACCGGAGGATATGAACAGGGCACTTTCCTGCCGGGTGGTATTATTCCTCCGATTGCACAACCGTTTGATATTGCTGGTGGCAAAAGGTTCGAAAGTCCGGAAGAGGCTGAATATCGGAAAGCAATCATCAAACTCGAATCGAATCCGGACAAATCGGTGGGTGGGTTTAAAATAACAGTAGCTGTACAACATGGAAAAACGTCGACAACGGTGATTGAGAATTTTACCTTTCCGGCAACGCTTACTTATATAGAAAACGGGTTGCCAGGTGCGATACTTAACGATTATGCCTATGTGGCAACTGTTCCTCCCCGGATAACTTATACGGTCGATACTCCTGACGAGCTGGTTATAGGATTCACTGCCGCAACGGGAACGGAAACGAACTATACGAATGTCATCAAGAATCTTCGTATCACCCCGTTATACGGAGCCAATACAGCCAATGATGATATAACGGATCATCGTCGGGGACCTATCACAATACGTCCTTTGGAGAATGATTTGGGTTATATCGACAACGGCGGTACGCCGATAGGAAGTAAAGACTATCTGGACCCTTCGAGTTTCCGCTTCTGGACGGATGAATATACTTGTCTGGGAGAAGGGACATTTGAACATTTCGTCTCAGGAAAAGGGCGATGGGTGTATGATGAGAGTACTGCCGAAGCGTTATTTTTCCCGGTGAAAGGCTATAAGGGGGAAGTGTCGATCATGTACGATATCAAAGGAAACGAATCTCCATATGATGATGAGAAGTTTCGTTCGTCATTGGCGACCATATCCGTAACGATAGTGGATAATTATCCTTGATATGTACCGACACTATTAATAGCTCAAATTTGATAAAAACTGAGTCTTTTATGAGGCTCCGCCTCATGCCGCAGGCTCTCTTTTGCCGTCTGCTTTAGCTGACGGATAGATTAAATGCTCCGGCTTTGTCGGATTCCTTTGTGGGTTTTAACCCTTTTGAGATATAATGGTAGTCCCTGTTTTAAAGGGGCTTAAGCCCACAAAGGAAGAGGCTTTGCCTCCTGTCTTTTATATCCGTCGGTTAAAACCGACGGCAAAATAGAGCCTACGGCACAAGGCAAAGCCTTGTTGAAGACAATGACACGAATAGGTTCAAATTTGACAATAACTGAACTTATTTTGGTGCGGTTCTTTTGGTTTCAGGGTACTGATAACGGAAATTACTTTTATATTTTAGCAAGGGCCTGATCCAGATCGGCTAGCAAGTCATCGATATGTTCTGTTCCGATTGATAAGCGTACTGTACCCGGATAAATCTCCTGTTCTGCCAACTCTTTTGCATTGAGTTGTGAATGTGTTGTGCTGGCTGGATGGATAACCAGTGATTTCACATCAGCAACATTTGCCAACAGTGAGAATATTTCCAGACTGTCTATAAAGCGGTGCGCTTCTTCTTGTCCCCCGTTTATCTCGATTGTGAAGATGGAACCGGCTCCTTTCGGGAAATATTGTTCATAAAGGGTATGGTCGGGATGTGTTATTAATGCTGGGTGATTGACCCTCTTTACTTTCGGATGGTTTCTTAAATACTCTACGACTTTCAGTGCATTTTCCACGTGACGCTCTACGCGTAATGAAAGGGTTTCCAAACCTTGCAGCAATATAAAGGCATTGAATGGGCTAATGGCTGCTCCCGTATCGCGTAACAGGATTGCACGGATGCGGGTTACATAAGCTGTCGGACCGGCGGCATCAATAAAACGTACACCGTGATAACTTGGATCGGGCTCAGTCAGTTGAGGAAACTTGCCGGAAGCTACCCAATCGAATTTACCGGAGTCGACAATGACGCCACCCAATGAAGAACCGTGTCCGCCGATGAATTTGGTGGCAGAGTGTACAACAATATCTGCACCGTGTTCAATGGGACGGATTAGGTAAGGTGTACCAAAAGTATTGTCGATAATCAGAGGAATTTTGTGTCGATGGGCGATATCGGCGACAGCCTTTATATCGATAATATTTGAGTTCGGATTGCCTAGTGTCTCAATGAAAACAGCTTTTGTATTTTCCTGGATCGCTTTTTCAAAGTTCGATAAGTCGGAGGGATCGACAAAAGTCGTTGTCACACCGTATGTAGGGAGTGTATGTGCCAGTAAGTTATAACTTCCTCCATAAATGGTTTTGGCAGCTACAATATGATCGCCTGCACGGGTGATATTCTCGAATGCATACGTAACGGCTGCTGCTCCTGAAGCGAGAGCCAGTCCGGCCACGCCTCCTTCAAGTGCGGCTACACGTTGTTCGAAAACTCCCTGTGTAGAGTTAGTCAGGCGCCCATAAATATTGCCCGGGTCCTGTAAACCGAAGCGGGCTGCTGCGTGGGCTGAATTATGGAACACGTATGAAGTAGTCTGGTAAATGGGAACTGCACGTGCATCCGTAGCCGGATCGGCTTGTTCTTGTCCTACATGAATTTGTAATGTCTCGAAATGTAATTTCTTTGTTGCCATAATTGTATATTCTTTTTAGTTTGTTTATTCTTGAATTATTTTCTGACAAATGTATGGCACTTGGTTATATCAAACAAGATTTAGATTAAATATGGAAAATGTCACTATATTTGTGGCTGTATAAAGAAAATATGAATTGAGGAACTGTTAAAAAGGTTTCTTGTAAAGAATTTTATTCTATGGATACTTTGGATAAAACGGATTTGCAAATTCTCCGTACGCTGCAAGAGAATGCCCGGTTGACGACAAAAGAGCTGGCTGCCCGGGTAAGTCTTTCATCGACACCTGTGTTCGAACGCCTTAAACGGCTTGAAAGTAACGGATATATAAAGAAGTATATTGCCGTATTGGACGCCGAAAAGTTAAATCAGGGCTTTGTGGTTTTTTGCAGTGTAAAACTGAGCAGGCTTAACCGGGATATCGCAGCCGAGTTTACGCGGATAATACAGGATATACCCCAGGTAACAGAATGCTACAACATATCCGGGCGTTATGATTATCTTCTGAAGATCCATGCTCCGAGTATGAAATACTACCAGGAGTTTATTCTCAATGTTCTGGGAACGATTGACAGTCTGGGTTCTCTGGAAAGCACTTTCGTTATGGATGAAGTGAAGCATGATTATGGCATTCATGTTTAAGAGACGGGTAGGTATAAAAAAACGAAATGGCTAACTTTCACAAGTGGGCCATTTCTTAACCAAAACCTTAACTATGAAAAAATTTACGTTTTTCAACAGCAAATATACAACTATTTTTTGAATTGCTGTAATGATGCTCTGTTTTTTTGATGATTCATTTGTTTTTCCTGTTGAATAAGGTGGAGACGAATGAAATGCCGTTTATGACTTCTTCAAATGCAAAGGCTGGCTGGCGTAATGGTCGATATTATTCATTATAGTTTCATTATCAGATATATAAACAGTATATTTGTCGGAATTCAAGGGCGTATTATTTCATTCTATAAAACTCTCAGAAAAAGAATAGCAGATGAAACCACTTTCAAGAATGAAGTTATTTTATTCATTTTCAATATATATCATTGCTGCATTACTTATGTGGCTTCAAACTCATTATACAATTCCTTATCTTAGCGGGAAGACGGGGCAGGAGCCGATCCTGCTCTGGTTTATTGTCGGTGCACTTGGCATTTTCTTTCCTCTCATTCTTCTGGCAATAGCTATACTTAAATCAGAGATATATAAACTGACTTATCGGACATGGTATAAAAGAATGCGGTTTGTCAGAATGACCGGACCTGATTGGCTTTGGAGTATTTTTGGAATACTGGTTACTGCGATAGGAATGCTTATCGTTATGGGGATAATCGCTTTATTTGTCGATAAACTTGATTATACGCCTGCGTTTATGGAGTTTGAACCTTTAGGCCCTAGTCGTTATTGGTTATTGGCTGTTTGGTTTGTATTTTGGATATTTAATATTATGGGAGAAGAGATACTCTGGCGGGGTGTTATGCAACCACGCCAGGAGTTGGTTTCCGGACAATATACATGGATCGTTCAGGGAGCAGGATGGAGCCTTTTCTATCTGGCCTTCGGTTGGCAACTTTGGGTGATGTTACTGCCTTTAATGTTTATCCAACCTTATATCGTCCAGAAAACGCGAAACTCATGGACTGGTGTCATTATTCACGGAGCCATTAATGGTCCGGGGGTTATTGCGATAGCATTGGGGTGGATCTGATATTTTTAATCATTTTGACTAATAGGAGATCCGGATTGTTTTCATCGGCATATTCTTCCACCTTTTTGTATCCAATGGATTCATATAACCTGATATTTTTTGTACTTTGCGAACCGGTAAAAAGGATGAATTCCTTTGCTGTCGGGCAATGTTTCTCAGCTTCCATAAGTAATTTACGCCCGATGCCCTTGTTTTGAAATTCGGGTGAGACGATCAGTCTGCCGATCCAACAAGATAGATCTTGCTCCCGTAGTTTCACCGATCCGACGATTTGATTCAGATAAGTCGCTATCAGGAATAAATGATCCTGATAGTCTTTTTGTATCTCATCGAGACTTTGAATTAATGGAGCTATCTTATAGTCGTTATAGAACTTTGCTTCTTCAAGGAATGCAGTTTTCTGTATTTCGAGAATTATCGGCAAATCTTTATAATCGGCTTTTTGTATCGCTATATCGTATTCTTCTTTCTTCATTATTTTTCAGCATTTGCAGTATGCAATATTAGTCAAATATTGTCTATATCTCTGCTCTTTTTATCTCTTTTATTTTCTTATATACGTACATAAAGGCTGGGATTAAGAATAAGTCAGCGGCTACCCAGGCCGTCGCATCACCGAAACAGACTGCTAGGAAGCCGAATGCCGGTACTGCATAAATACTGACCAGCGTGCGGGCAATCATTTCTGAAACACCCGAAAGCATAGCCAAGTTTGTGAATCCGGCTCCCTGAATTGTATAACGCAAGATACATAGTATTCCGAGGATAGGGAAGAATGAACATGATACATGCATATACTGAACTGCTTTACTGATAACTTCCGTTTCTGTGGGATCGACAAATATCTGTGCCAACTGCTCTGAAGTCAGCATCATGACAAGGAATGCGAAGGCTGCATAAACGATCATCATTAAACCGCTGGCTTTGATCCCTTGCCAGATACGCTGGGGTTTTCCGGCACCATAGTTCTGTCCGGTGTAGGTTGCCATAGCAATACCTAGGCTTTCGAAAGGACACATAAAGAATGATTTTATACGCACGGCAGAAGCAAAAGCTGCAACACTGGCTGACCCGAGTGCATTGTTGGCACTTTGCAACATAATACTGCCGATAGCTGTAATAGAAAACTGGAGTCCCATCGGAACACCGATCCAGAGCAGGTTGCCTGCCAATCTCATGTTGAACTTTCGCTCTTCGCGTGTTCCCTGTAATACTTCGAAACGGCGATACATATAGATGAAACAAAGGATAGCCGAAATTCCTTGCGATAGAAGAGTGGCGATTGCTGCACCGGCAACTCCCCATTTGAATATCAGTATGCAAACCAGGTCGAGTATCACGTTTAGGATTGTGGAAAAGAGCAGGAACCAGAACGGGGTCTTGCTGTCACCCAAGGCACGGATAATACTGGAAAGCAAATTATAGAAGAAAGTGCATGGTACGCCGATAAAAGTAACGAGTAGATAAAAATAAGCATCTGTAAAGATATTTTCCGGCGTCTGCATAATCCTTAAAATATCTTTGCAGTAAATGCTTGTTACTATAGCAATGATAACTGACATAAATGCAGCCAATTGCAAACTGATAGCCACATAACGCCGCATTGTATTGTAATCGCGTGCACCGAACTTTTGTGCCACCGGAATACCGAAACCGGCACAACATCCATTGCAAAACCCGATGATAAGAAAAATAACGGACGTACTTGCACCGACCGCCGAGAAAGCACCGATCCCTAAGAACTTACCAACGATCGCTGCATCGATTAGAGAGTAGGTTTGTTGAAGCAGATTAGCTAAAAGTACCGGCATGGCAAAACTGAAGATCAGTGGAAGTGCCCGGCCGGAAGTCATTTCTTTAGATGTTCCCATAAATTTATACCTAAACAATTGTGCAAAGGTATATATTTTGCATTAAAAGGATTAAAATTACACTTATAAAAACTATTGTATCTTATCTGAATATATATTATCTTTGTTCTTATCAGGAAAATCATTGCTTACATGAATGCTTATTTGAGAATTATATTGCTAATAGGGATGATAGGAAGTACAGTCTTTCTCCTTTCGTGTACATCCGGTCAGGATTCTGGATTGAATGAAAAAGAATTACTCGGAAAGAAGTTATTCTTTGATGATAATCTTTCAGAGCCTGTCGGACAATCTTGTGCCACCTGTCATACACCGGAGAAAGGGTTTGCAGATGTTTACTCTCGTATCACATCGGAAGGAGCGGTAAAAGGGCGTTTCAGCAATCGTAATTCAATGACTTGTGCCTATTCGAGTTATGTTCCGCCTTTGCACTATAATGAGGAAGATGAAACCTGGGTGGGCGGACTTTTCTGGGACGGACGTGTGAATACACTGGAAGAACAGGCTGCACAACCATTTGTTAATCCGTTGGAAATGGGTAATCAGGACAATAAAATGATCACAGAGAAAGTTCGCCGTGCCGATTACTATCCGGAACTGGTAAAGATATATGGGGCTTCAACTTCAGTAGACTCACTTTTCTCTTATATAACAGATGCGATAGCTGCCTATGAACGATCGGATGAAATGAGTCCGTTTTCCTCCAAATATGATGCCTGGCAAGCTGGAGAATGTGAGTTGACGGATCAGGAACAATTAGGACTGGATTTGTTCAGAGAAAAAGGTCTTTGTGCCGAATGCCATATTCTTGAACCGGACGAACGGGTAGGGAAAGTATTGTTTACAGATCATACATACGACAACCTGGGAATTCCTTCCAACCCGGACAATCCATTCTTCACCGTTTCTGCTCCTTATAACCTCTGCGACCGTGATACGATGGACATGGGCTTGGGTTCTTTCCTGAAAGACAGTGCCGAGTTCGGCAAGTTCCGTGTTCCGACTTTGCGGAATGTAGCCCTGACGGCTCCTTACGGACACAACGGCTATTTCAAGACTCTTGAAGAGATCGTACATTTCTACAACGTTCGTGATGTGGCGGATTATCCGGAGCCGGAATATGCTGCTACCGTCAACAAGGATGAACTGGGACATCTGGGACTGACCCCGGATGAAGAAGCCGCTATCGTGGCCTTCATGTTAACACTGACTGACGGTTTTCAGGTCCGGTAAGTCATAATCTTTGCTATATTTTCAAAACATTTTGCTTTCCACCATAGTTCTTTTATAAACAAAACATAAAAGAAAAAGTAAACATAATATGGCAAAGAATGTAGCGGAACAATTAGTCGACACGCTGGAAAAGGCAGGTGTTAAACGTATCTACGCCGTCACAGGTGATAGTTTGAATGAAGTAAACGAAGCAGTACGAAAGAATGGAAAAATCAAATGGATCCATGTGCGTCATGAAGAAACAGGAGCTTATGCTGCCGCAGCTGAAGCACAACTGAGTGGAGAATTAGCTTGTTGTGCGGGAAGTAGTGGACCGGGGCATGTACATTTGATCAACGGGTTGTATGATGCCCAGCGCACAGGTGTTCCTGTTCTTGCTATCGCATCTACTTTGCCGACTCACGAGTTCGGAACGGAATATTTCCAGGAAACCAATACGATCAAATTGTTTGAAGATTGCAGCCATTATAATCAGGTGGCAACTATACCCGAGCAATTTCCCCGGATGCTACAAGGAGCTATACAGGCTGCTCTCTCGTTCCGTGGAGTAGGAGTGATCGGTTTGCCTGGCGACCTGACTTCAAAGACGGCCAGCGAAGGAGAGTCTTCCCAGCTTCCGTTTCCCACCCGGCAGCGCGTGTGCCCTTCGGCTGGAGAGATCAATGAACTGGCTGATCTGTTGAACAAGGCGGAAAAGGTTACTCTTTTTTGTGGGATAGGAGCAAAGGATGCACATAAAGAGTTGGTTGAATTATCCCAGCTTTTGAATGCGCCTGTCGCTTATTCCTTTAAAAGTAAAATGGAGATACAATACGATAATCCGAATGAAGTGGGAATGACCGGCTTACTGGGTATGCCTTCGGGGTATTACAGCATGCATGAGGCTGAAGTTCTGCTTTTACTTGGAACAGACTTCCCTTATGAAGCCTTTATGCCACAAAACAATACGATTGTACAGGTTGATATCAAAGCTAACCGTCTCGGACGTCGTGCCAAAATTAAAATGGGACTTTGCGGGGATGTGAAAGACACTTTGCTGGAACTACTTCCTCTCATTCATCAAAAGAAAAACGATTCTTTCCTTCGTGAGCAGCTGGCGCATTATGAAAAGGTAAAAGACAACCTCCGGTCGTCTGCCAAAGTGAAAGGCAAAGAAGAAAAGATACAACCTGAATATGTGATTTCCGTCATTAATGAGCTCGCTGCGAATGATACCATCTTTACGGTTGATACAGGGATGACCTGTGTATGGGGAGCACGCTATTTGCAGGCTACCGGGAAACGTAAGATGTTAGGCTCTTTCAATCATGGTTCGATGGCAAATGCGATGCCACAGGCTATCGGTGCGGCTCTGGCTTATCCGGGACGACAGGTCGTAGCTTTGTGTGGCGACGGTGGTCTTTCTATGTCGTTGGGCGATCTCGCAACGATCGTACAGTATAAATTACCGATCAAATTGGTTGTTTTCAATAACCGTTCATTGGGAATGGTCAAATTAGAAATGGAGGTAGCCGGATTGCCCGACTGGCAGACCACAATGCTGAACCCCGACTTTGCACGAGTGGCTCTTTCGATGGGAATGGCCGGTTATAATGTAAGTAATCCTGACGACGTATTATCGACATTGACAAAGGCTTTTGTTTCAGACGGTCCTGTCCTCGTCAATATCATGACCGATCCGAATGCCCTGGCAATGCCTCCGAAAATTGAGTTTACCCAGATGCTCGGCTTTGCTCAGACTATGTACAAGCTATTGATGCAGGGACGATCCAAAGAAATTATGGATACAATTGATACAAACCTGAAGCACTGGAAAGAGGTGTTTTAAATAAAAATAAATACCTTTGTTTTCGATATTAAAATTTTACTCTGATTATGAAAGCAAAGGTATTCTTTTTATCGCTAATAGCGTTTTTTGCCCTGTCTTTGCAGGCCGCAGTCGTCGATACTATAAATGTGCGCAGTAATGTGATGAACCAAGATGTTCAGACAGTCGTAGTTTTGCCGGGAAATGGGAAAACGACAGCCCCTGTCATTTATTTATTGCATGGGCACGGAGGTAATGCGAAAACATGGATTTCCGTAAAGCCGAATTTGCCGGAGATTGCTGACCAATATGGTCTTATATTTGTCTGTCCGGATGGTAAAAACAGTTGGTATTGGGATAGCCCGGTCGATCCCTCCTATCGCTATGAAACGTTTGTATCGAAAGAACTTATCGATTATATAGATGCTAATTATCCAACGATTAAAGATCGTACCGGACGTGCTATAACAGGATTGAGTATGGGAGGCCACGGTGCGATGTGGTTATCATTCCGTCATAAAGATGTCTTTGGTGCAGCCGGAAGTACGAGCGGTGGAGTGGATATTCGCCCTTTTCCGAACAACTGGCATATGAGCGATTGGTTAGGTAAAGAAAGCGAAAATCAGGAAGTATGGGACAACCATACGGCAATCAATCAGATCGACCGTTTGAAAAATGGCGACTTGGCAATCATCATTGATTGTGGTTATAGCGATTTCTTCTTTGAAGTGAACAACGATTTCCATAAGAAACTACTGAAATATAAGATCGACCATGATTTTCTTGTACGACCCGGTGCGCATAATAGCGAGTATTGGCGTAACTCAATTGATTATCAGATATTATTCTTCAAGAATTATTTCGATAAACGTAAATAAAAACATTTTTTTCCTCAATTGATCAACATGAAAATTAAATATCTGTTTTTATTGGTTATCCTGACTTCCCTCTTTGCCGGATGTAAAGACTCGGACTCGGAAAACCTGCAATTTGAATTGTCGGAGTCAGCTTTTAATGATGTCAGTTATGAAGGGGCGACCTTAGAGGTTCAAATCACATCTGGTGCTGCTTGGACTGCTTCATCCAATGCAACCTGGTGCGCTCTCGTTCCGACAAAAGGGACAGGCAGCCAGAAATGTGCAATAGAAGTTCAAGGTAACCTGGAAACAACAGCAAGAACTGCGACTGTTACAATAAAAAGTGGTAAAACTGAGAAAAAGATCGAAATACATCAGAATGCAAACGAAGGTGAACTTCATTACAAGCTCCCTGTCATTTTTCACGTGCTTTATCAGAACGAGTCGGACGTTTTACAATATGTCAGTAAGGACCGCCTGGCCGATATACTTAATAAAGTGAACGGCTATTACAAGGATGGAGTTAACAGTCTGGATATGAATCTTTCCTTTACATTAGCAACGAAAACACCCGCCGGAGAAACGCTTGCTTCTCCCGGCGTAGAATATATTAAATGGACTGGTGAATATCCGATCGATTGTGACGAATTCATGACTGATGAGACTGGAAAGTACGTATCTTTGCTTTGGGACCCCAATGAATATATCAATGTTATGGTTTATTTTTTCAAGCAAGACAATTCCGGAACTGAGGCTTTAGGTATTTCACATCTTCCGTTCACCATTAAAGGACATAATTGGTTGATAGGGGTCAACGAAACGGAGTATTCGTATTTATCGTTGGAGGATCTTAAGTTTCCGTATAGTGTTTCGATTAACAGCCAGTATATTAATGATGAGTCCGACGATCAATATTATCTAACTACCGACATAGTTGTTACATTAGCTCATGAACTGGGGCATTATTTAGGACTGCGTCATGTCTTTACTGAAGATAAAGTAGGTACTTCATCCGGAGGTTGCATGGACTCGGATTATTGTGATGATACCCCGACATATAATAAAACATATTATGACGAATGGTATTTCTTGCAGATAGAGTCTGGAGACGCTGACTTTTATACGTTAGTCAAGCGTGAAGATTGCCAGACCGGTAAGACATTTATTTCTACCAATATTATGGATTATGCTGTCAGCTATTCCTTTCAGTTTACTTCTGACCAACGTGACCGTATACGTCACGTCCTGACATATAGCCCGCTGATACCTGGTCCGAAGATAGGGCAGACAAAGACTCGTTCTGTTAAAGGTCCATTGGATTTGCCGATACGCGTAATAAAGTAATCATTCAAAATGCATAAAAAGGCGACCCTTTGGCCACCTTTTTATGCATTTTGAATGATCAGCTCAATCCTTCTACCAATCCGTTTACGATATCGATCCGTTTTGCCTGTGGGTCTTTGGGGAGTCCCGGCATACGCATGATTTCACCCATGACAACAACGATCATTTCGGCACCATTGTTGATGATAACGTCACGTACTTTCAATTCAAAATCTTTGGCGACACCGTATGCTTTTGGATCGGAAGAGAATGAATATTGAGTTTTTGCGATACAGATAGGATAGTGGGAGATACCCAGGCTTTCGATCTGTTTGATCTTCTTGTCGGCAAGCGTTGTATATGTTACCGAGGCTGCACCATAAATCTCTTTAGATACCTTTTTGATCTTTTCGCGTACCGGATCTGTATTTTCATACACTAGTTTCAGTGGAGCCGACGGTTTGTTTTCGATCGTGTCTACAACCAGTTTAGCCAGTTCCACACCACCTTCGCCGCCTTCTGCGAATACACTGTTCATGGCAAAACCAACACCCAGTTCCTTGCAATGCTCGGCTACTAATGCGATTTCTTCATCCGTATCGGTTGCATAACGGTTGAAAGTTACGATCACTTCCTGGCCGAAACGTTTCATGTTAGACACATGTTTGTCGAGGTTGGCGAAACCGTTACGCAGGCCTTCGATATTCTGTTCCTTGATCTGTGCCTCAGGAACGCCGCCGTGCAGCTTCAAACTCTGTGCAGTAGCAACGATAACTGTCAGTTTCGGAGTTAAGCCCGCTTTACGACATTTGATATCGAAGAACTTTTCTGCACCCAGATCGGCACCGAAACCAGCCTCCGTAATAACATAGTCACCGTAAGTAAGAGCCATCTTAGTAGCGATTATCGAATTACATCCGTGTGCGATGTTGGCGAACGGACCACCATGAACGAATGCAGGTGTATTTTCCGTTGTCTGTACCAGGTTAGGCAGCAATGCATCTTTCAGCAATACAGTGATCGCTCCGGCAACTCCCAGATCGTTTACTGTGAACGGTTGATCATCGTAAGTATATCCCAGCAGGATATTACCGATGCGACGTTTTAAATCTTCCAGGTCGGTAGCCAAGCAAAGGATTGCCATCATTTCGGAAGCAGGAGTGATATCGAATCCTGTTTCGGTCGGGATACCGTTGGCAGAACCACCCAATCCGGATACAATATTACGCAGGCTGCGGTCGTTCACGTCGAGTACGCGTTTCCATTTGATCTCTTTCAATCCTTCACAGGTATTGCGTGTCTGATAAATATAGTTATCCAACAACGCTGTGATCATATTGTGAGCAGAAGTTACGGCATGGAAATCTCCGGTAAAGTGTAAGTTGATGTTTTCCATCGGCAACACCTGGGCATAGCCACCTCCGGCTGCTCCACCTTTCATACCGAAACACGGACCTAATGAAGGTTCACGCAGGGCTGCAACTGCCTTTTTACCGATCTTGTTCAGACCGAGGGCAAGGCCGATAGAAACCGTTGTCTTCCCGATTCCAGCTTTGGTAGGAGTGATAGCTGTAACCAGGATCAGGTTATGTTCTTTGATTTTTTCTTCATCGATGAGATGGAGAGGCACTTTGGCGATGTAACGACCATAGTTCTGAACTTCCTCGCGCGGAATGCCTAATCCTGTAGCAACTTCCTTTATTTTGCGAAGGGAAACTTCTCTTGCAATTTCTATATCCGATTTCATGTGCTTATGTAAGTTTAAGAAGGAACAAAAGTATATTATTTTTAATTAAATAACAAAATGTCACAATGAAAGGTTTCCGGTGGGAGTGGAGATATTATATTGCTGTCATATTGATAAAAGATGCTAAAAGAAGAATGGAAACAAATCTTTGTCATCTTAAAGTGGTACTTTTTGATGTATTTGTCATCTTTAGTTGGCAAAAATAATGCATTTAGATAGTTTTGCTCTTAAAGAATTATAAAATATGGATAATAGATTGTTGTGTATAACAAATTGATTAATTTTGTGTCGTCACGATAGCAAAATATAATAAACAGCAGGCTTAGGGTGATAAAAAGAAAGTGTGTAGCGATTTTAAAAACTTCGGTTTATGTAATTAAGGAGATTTGATTATGACAACAATGAGATTTAGTTTGGCAGGTGTAGCTTCAAAAGAGGTAGAAACAGGATCATGGATAAGAACAATTGCAGATTGTTTGGGGATTCATATGTTTTCAAAGATGAGTCCTTCGGTTAGTACGAGTAATGTAGGTTGGGATACAACCAAGCAGAAGGAAATCCAGGATCTTCATCATTATGCCGTCCGCAATTTGATCCCGAAGGCTGGTGTTTACCAGATGGAATTGCTTGAATCGTTGGCACAATCTGCTTCCATATATTCACCGGAAGAAGTTGAATCTCTTTATAATGAAACGAATAAAAAGATCGAAGAGATCAGTAGTCATATTTCAGGTGTGTTGGTAAGTGCGCGTGAGTTGTGTAAGTCAGGGCACCAGAACTGGGAATCTGTTCAGTCACTCCGGTATCATATGAACCGTTTGAGTAACATTATAGAATCAGTATAGTTTTTGCAATACAATATCGATAGATTTTACCTTTAATATCCCCGTCATTTCCCAGAACTACTCTGTTTTAGGCTTATGATGGGGATTATTGTATGATCATCAATGAAAAATAGGGGTACACTTTATCCGCTATAATCTTCTTATCGGAAGTATAATATTCTTTTTCTGTTCCCACATTTTCAAAGTAATGGAACTGTGTCTGCGGATGCTTCCGGATACAGTCGTGTACGGCTTCCACACATTGTGACAGTTTCATAATGACGATTACATATCCGGCATGTATTTTTTCACTCAACTCTTCGGTAGAAGGTGTTCCGGGAATGACAACGATCTGTTCTTCCTGTTTGACAATATGCAACCCAGCTAAGGCTCCTGCTGCAATAAAAGCCGGAATCCCGGCAATACGCTGTACAGCGATCCCAGTGTCTGTAAGTTTGTCGTATATGTATTGTATGGATGAATAGAAACCAGCATCCCCTTCGGCAACGATGACAATCCGTTTACCTATTGCATGGTTTGCCACAGCCTCATTGTATAAACTATCGTAGGCCTTCCAAGCTTCTGTACGGTCTTTACTCATAGGAAGCATAAAGCATTGGATGGCAATTTCATTTATATCTAAAGCACGCACGATATCTGCCGCACGTGAAAGAGAATCTCCCTGCTTATTCCGGGTAGCCGGGCAATAGATTATATCTGCCTGCTGAAGTTGTTTAAGCCCTTTTACAGTGATAAGTTCCGGTTCTCCGGGACCTAATGAAACGAAGCTGATAGGATGTGTCATTTGCTCTTGTTTTATTCGGAGGGCAAAAGTGCTTAAAATAACGGAAGTCTCCAAATAAACTACTGAACAATATCAGGGGTGAAGCGACATTCTCAGTAAATAACAGTTCCGTATGCGAATGGTTCAGTTTTTCTTATTACTTTTGCGCTCGAAATCGGTTCTGTAAAACTCCTGTTCACGGAGACAGATTAAAAGGGAACCGGGTGTAAATCCCGGACAGTCCACGCTGCTGTGAAGCTTTATAAACATCCTGATAATACCTTTTGCCACTGGTCTTTGCGATCGGGAAGGCATTCGGGATGGAAGTAAGTCAGAAGACCTGCCATTTTTTGCATAACGATTGTCCTCGTGGGTTTGGACGGTTTGTGTCGGATAAAAAACAATATGAATATGAACAAGTATTTAGTAGGTTGTTGCCTGGTTACGCTATTGGCTACATCGTGTGCATCAAAAGGAAATCAGCAGGAGAAAGAGAATGTTTCTTCGCAGCAAACGACTATGACGGATAACCGGGTTCAGGTAGCGCCAAAGTATGCCGAAGGTTTTCAGTTGACTTATGCCGACGGTTATGTCCTGATGGATATACATGACCCGCAGAATGAAGAAAGCACGCATTTCCTGTATGCATTGGTTCCCCGTGGGACGAAGCCGGAAGGTATTCCTGCCGATTATACGGTGATCGAAACACCTGTGCGTAGTGCCATTTGTATGACCTCCCTGCAACTCTCCAATTTCATTAAGTTGGGAGCGGAGGATAAGGTAGTCGGTATCACGAGTACACGCCATCTGTTTAATAAGACTATCAATAATCAGTTGAAGGAAGGAAAGACAGCGAAGATCGGGATCGAAGGTAATTTCGATAATGAAGTGATTATGAGTATCAATCCCGACCTGATCCTGATCTCTCCCTTTAAACGTGGCGGATACGAGACGATGAAAGATATCGGTATTCCTCTGATTCCTCATCTGGGATATAAAGAAATGACACCACTGGGACAGGCTGAATGGATTAAGTTTGTCGGTCTGTTACTCGGGATAGAGCAGGAAGCCAATGAGAAATTCTCAGCTATAGAGAACCGCTACAACGAACTGAAAGAGCTGACTGCCGAAGGTAAAGTACAGAAACGTCCTATCGTGTTCAGTGGCGAAATACATGGTGGCAACTGGTATGCAGTAGGAGGAAAGAGTTTCCTTGCACAGCTTTTCAAAGATGCCGGCGCTGATTACTTTTTGAAAGACGACGATCGTTCCGGCGGTGTGACGCTCGACTTCGAGACCGTCTATAACCAGGCCGATGAAGCCGATTACTGGCGTATCGTAAACAGCTATCCGGGAACATATACTTATAAATCCCTGAAAGATCAGGATCCCCGTTATGCAGACTTCCGTGCCTTCAAGGAAAAAGGAGTGATCTACTGTAATATGCGGGAGAAACCTTTTTACGAGAGCATGCCGACTGAGCCGGAGGTTGTATTGGGCGATTTATTGCATATCTTTCATCCGAATCTGCTGCCGGATCACACGCCTGTCTATTATGATTTACTTAAATAAATAGGGACGATGAAGTATTCTAATACTATCCTGATGCTTTTGATCCTTGTCTCGATCGTCGTGTTGTTGTTTCTGAATCTGGTGTTGGGATCTGTTTCGATTCCCTTCCATTCGGTTTGGAATATCATCTGCGGCAATGGAGACGAACCGGTCACCTGGCAGAATATTATCTGGAAATCACGCTTTCCGCAAGCCTTGACGGCATTAGTAGCCGGAGCCGGATTAGCGATCAGCGGGCTTCAGATGCAAACCGTATTCCGTAACCCTTTGGCGGGACCTTCTGTGTTGGGTATCAGCTCCGGTGCAAGTATGGGAGTCGCTTTCGTTGTCTTACTGAGTGGAAGCCTGGGAGGCGTGGCGTTGAGTAAGCTGGGCTTTATGGGAGAGATTGCCTTATCCATTGCGGCCATAGTCGGTTCCTTGTCTGTCATGGCACTGATCGTTTATGTCTCGCAGAAGGTAAAAGGGAATGTGACACTATTGATTATCGGAGTGATGATCGGTTATGTGGCAAATGCCGTGATCGGTGTGTTGAAATTCTTTAGTGTGGAAGAAGATATCCGTGCTTATGTAATCTGGGGGCTGGGAAGCTTCTCACGTGTCTCCGGTAATCAGATGATGCTTTTTGTAGCGATTATGGCTATCCTGATCCCTCTTTCATTTCTATTGATAAAGACATTAAACCTGATGCTTCTCGGCGACGGTTATGCCCGTAACCTGGGACTGAATATCAAACGGGCACGCCTGCTCGTTATCACCTCTGCCGGTGTATTGACTGCTATCGTGACCGCTTACTGTGGTCCGATCGTCTTCCTGGGACTTGCTGTTCCTCATCTTTGCCGTGCCATTTTCCAGACCTCCGATCATCGCATACTGATGCCCGGTGTCTTATTTGTGGGGGCAGCCCTGGCATTGGCTTGTAACCTGATTGCACGTATGCCGGGATTCGAGGGAGCTTTGCCGGTCAACTCGGTAACCGCATTGGTCGGTGCTCCGGTCGTTGCTTCCGTATTATTCCGCAGACGTAAAAACGAACTGAACGAATGAGTATGAAAGAGGCAACTATTCAGATAAACGATCTCTCTATCGGCTATCATTCCAAGAATGATACAAAGCTGGTAGCTAGCCATATAACGACAACAATCTACAGTGGCGAATTAACCTGTCTATTGGGAGCCAATGGCGTCGGGAAGTCTACTTTATTACGTACCTTGTCCGCTTTTCAGCCTCGTATATCCGGCGAAATAGCACTACTGTCCCGCGATATACAGGACTATAGTGATAAGGAGCTTAGCACTATAGTGGGAGTGGTACTGACAGATAAGTGTGAGATACGTAACATGACTGTCCGGGAATTGATCGGGATGGGACGCAGTCCGTACACCGGTTTTTGGGGACGGTTAGGGAAAGAAGACAAGCAGATCGTAGAAGAATCTATCTCCCTGGTCCGTATCGAGAACCTTGCTTCACGCATGGTGCACACCCTTTCCGACGGTGAACGGCAGAAGGTCATGATCGCCAAAGCGCTGGCGCAGGAGACACCTGTTATCTTTCTCGATGAACCGACGGCTTTTCTCGATTTTCCCAGTAAAGTCGAGATCATGCAATTGTTGCATAGCCTTACCCGTTCCACCAATAAAACGATTTTCCTTTCCACTCACGATCTCGAACTGGCCCTTCAGATAGCCGATAAGATCTGGCTGATGGATAGGGAGAAAGGGATCAGTACCGGTACACCCGAAGACCTGGCATTGAGTGGTTCTCTGAGCGGTTTCTTTGCCCGTAAAGGGATTGTCTTCGATATGGAAACCGGATTGTTCCGTATCGACAACCAATACGATAAGAAAATCCGTCTTGTCGGTGACGGCCAGAAATATGCAATGGTGCGTAAGGCTCTTTTGCGAAACGGCATTTATGCCGGTTCCGAAATAGAATCGGAGAGCTGGATCGATGCCGGTGATACCGCAACATCTGCCATCACCCTTTATTTTTCGAACGGGCAGCAGCGACAGGTTGCTTCCATCGAAGAATTATTGTTATCTCTGTAATCTGTCAACTGTCACTTGTCAACTGTCAACTGAAATATGTTAACAGGATAAACTTTTCTCATTTCGTTTGTTATATAGAGGTAATTCAAAATATTAAACGTCATGAAAAAGTATTTCTTGTTTGCCTTTCTCGTCTCTGCATGGGCATTTACCTCCTGTGATAATGATGACGCTCCCGATATCGATGCGGATGTTCCCTTTTATCAGAATCTGGGTGTCGCTTACGATGTGACCAATAATACGACGCGTGTCGGAGCTAATTTCAATAAACTGGATAGTGCCGGCATTAATATCAGATTGAACGGTCCGGCTTCCATTACAATCAATGGTAAGACTCCGGAGTTTGACAATGTAGGTACTTATTTTTATACTTATTCATTCTCCGGATTGGATGATATGACTTTTGTCTTTACGCGGGCAAAAGACAGTATCTATACAAATGTCGCTTCCATAAACGACGTGAAGCCGATCGCTATCCCCGAGTCTTTTACTTCAGCCAAAATAACAGGTACGACTACGCTTACCTGGGAGGGAGATCCGGTAGGAAAGGATGAACTGGTCGAGGTGCGGGTCACTTACGTCGGAGGATCATATAACGTGTTTAGCCGTACTGAAGGCAGTAAATCCATCAACATCAATTTCGGTAATTCCTCTTTACCTGCTAAAGGAAGCTTGTCGCTCAGCCGTGCAAAAACTCATCCTTTGCAGGAGAGTAACGGAAATGCCGGGGGCCAGCTGAATGTTTCCTATATTCAAAGCAAGGAGATTACGCTGGAATAAAAATAATGAGGGCAAGACATCAATAGGTCTCGCCCTCATTTCTACAAGGTTACTTTTTGTTCAGACATTGTAATAAAAACTTTCCCGGTTTGAACTTGACGCTAACGCGTGAAGGGATCATGCAGGATTTGCCGGTTCGTGGATTGCGGCCCAATCGTTCTGTCTGTTGCCAGCAGGCAAAGGAGCCGAATCCCTGAAGTACGATATTATTCCCCTGACTCAGGTTGTCCCTGATTACCTCCTGCCACGTATTGATTATATGGAGGCTTTCGGTCTGTGTACAACCGAGCCGGGAGGATAACTCTTTAACCATATCTGCTTTATTCATATCAAATTTGTTTTTGTTAGTAATGACCGAACGGTTATTCCTGGATACAGCGCACCGAGAAGGCAGAGGTTGCCGAGTTTGAGTGCCAACCGAGGGGCTTGCTGTTATTATTGACGGTTACGTAGTAGACTTCTTGGCTGGTAGCTAAAGATTGCCAGTAATAGCCATAGGTGCCCTGCGTATCGGATTGTCCGTTATAGCACTCGCGACAGCCCGCGGCAGGCAAGATAAGGTTCTTTCCGTTTTCTTTTCCAGGAATGATTGTGCGATTATTTACATCATCCCAGGTCGCACCGGATGGATTTGAATCGGATGATACACCTAAATCTTCCCATTCAGAATCAGTCGGAACACGCCAGCCTGCAGGACAAGGATCGTGAGCTCCCTTAACAGGATTGGCATTATCCTTTCCATTGTTGGCGTTCCAGAGTTGTAGGCACCAGGAAGCTTCTACATATTTCCCTGGATCTGGAGGATTTGGCTGACCGTCACCATTGATCTGCAACCAGTTGTTGTATAGAGTACCGTCACCGTTGATGAACTTTCCATTCCATTTACTCATATCAACAAGATCTTCCCTTGTCGGGTGACCTAGATCTCCGAGATTGGCCTCTTCGGTACAAATCGCTGCATTGTTTGTCGCATTCAGCCCTTGCGAACGTCCCCATTGGAATAGTTTACCTACATCATTTGTGATGTCTGTATTTTCATCTCTGATCGCTTTGTTCTTTGCCGTTTTTGCCCCTACATTGATAGGTGCCCAATACCTGTCATCCTTCATTTTTACGGCTGCAAAGCGTACTGTTTGTCCGGCATTCGGATCCAAATAAGTCACTATTGAAGCTCCTCGGTAGATTTCCAGTTTCATTTGTTCCTCTGCTGTATCTCCCCATTTGACAGTGATGTAGCCGATGTGGACTTCATGCGGTCTTTGATCCGTATCTATGCTGCTGTTTGCTGCGATGGTGATTGTTTTTGTATCATCGGTAGCAGTAGCCCTTGTGACAGGAGCGATCGTGATCCAGTTGTTATTGCCGTCACCATAGGTCGGCTCGTATTCGGGAGTGGTTTCGATGGTGACCGGCTTGTTGTTGATATGGGAGACTGTCAAGGTGAATGTACCGCCGTCCACATCTACACGTATTTTGTCGTCTCCGACTTCCGCTACATCGGCACCATCTGCGGTGAATGTTATCGGTAATACCGGTGGTTCCGGCTTAACGATGATACCACCGCTGCTTGTCCAGTCTTCGATTTCGAAGGCGGCAGCCATTGTGGTGCTGGTGACGTCGATGATACGCAGTTTGTAGCGGTTGTTGCGTAGGATGGCGATGTCGGCAGTGGTGCCCGTAGCACCGTCCGTCTTTTGAAGGGGGACGGTATAGGTAGCCGGTTTATCGCTGTTGGTTACCGGGTCGTGATATGTCCCTTTGATAATCAGGCTGGCCTTGTCGGTATCGAGTGTGGGGTAGGTGTAGATGGCACTTTCTGTTACTCCTGTATTGGCATTCGCTAAGGCGGTGTAATCCACCTCTTTGTATTCCATCAGAAGGGGAGAGGTGGCCAGATCTGCATCGACTATCGGTGTCAGTGTGCCGCTACTCCAAAGTGTACCTGTCTTGCGTCCCTGTTTGAGGGCGATAGACTGGATGGTCAGGTTGGAGGTGCGTGCGGTGTTGTCGATATCGAAACGGGCAACGACACGTTTGAGTTCGATCTTTACGTTCGAGACGGTTCCCAGCATCTTTGTTGTGCCGTTACCGGTCATTAATAATGACGGGTACAAAACCTTTTCTGCAGTAAGTGCCTTTGTGTACGATTGTAGGAAGGCTGCTTCGTCGGTGGCGGCATCAAAATTGTCGCTACTAGTGAATGGGGTAAGTGTCAGTGCGGTCGCTCCGTTTTCCTGATAGAGATCGTCTTCGCGGTTTGCCACGAGGAAGAGTTTCAGATAAGGGTAACCTGCTACTTCAGTGGGGAAGATCGAAGCGTTCCATTCGGAACCGGATGCTTGCAGGAGAAACTTATTCTGTACTTTGTCGTTTGCCGCAGCGCTTTCCCATTTGTCGAGGTATCTGTATGTACCTGTCTGTGCGTCAGAGGCAAAGATATAGACATCGAGGTTCTCTATCTTGTTTTCACTTTCTGAGGCGATGGCTTTCGTGTAGTCTACACCTTCGCCGTTGCCTGCGATAACCAACTGTATTTCGTTGGCTGCTCCTGTCAAGGATATTTCACCGTCGACGGGGTCGTTGTTGCATCCCGTACAGGCGATGGCGAGTGCCGGGAGCAGTAATATGTTCTTTAGTTTTATATTCATTTTATTATGTGTTAATTCAGGTTCATTATACCTTTTATTACTTGTTAGACTAAAATCAACCCGCTTTACGACGGATATTAAGAAATAATCAACTCAATCAAATGGAACAACCGATTTCATTGTTACTATAGTTATCCTTACGGCGGTCTTTGGGTTTTAAATTGATAAATTGTTAGATATCCCGGACACAGCGAACACAGCTACTGGTGTTCGTGTGGTCGTCAACTAAACTGCCATAGTTGAAGTTCAGAATGCAACGGCTATCGTTGGCACCATTGGAGACCGAACTACTCCAGTACCAATTGCTGGTGAACTTAGCACCGAGCGATGTTGAGGCCGCCTCGTCATCCGTTGCATTCGTATTTGTTCCCTTACACTTTGTCCACATAGCAAACAACTCGATATTTGTAGGCAAACGCCAACCAGTTCCTTTTGCCGTACAGTAATTCTTGGCTGAACTATCGTTATATATATATGTAGAAGCACTCTGAGTCGCCTCCACCTCAACAGTATAAGGAGTAGATATTGTAGCAGTTGAAGAGACGCCTTTATAATCACTGCCCAATGTGCCAGTAACCGTCCCACCATCATAATTAAATGGAGGATACGAAGTAAGATTAGAGTGAGCACTCTTATAAGCATCCACTAAGTCCTGATTAACCGTAACAGAGAATGTTACCGTCGGCGGTACCGGTGGTTCGAACCCGTCGAGATCGTCGCCTGCATCCGACCAGTCGGCAACGGTGAGGTCGAAGTCGATATGATAATCGTCTGCTTTCGATATGGTAATCGTGTAACGATGATTCGGGTTCACTTCGATATGGGAGCCTGTGCCGTTTACCTCCTGTTTGAAAGGAATTTGGTAAGACACTGTTTTTTCGGGGTCTGTTTCGTTCATCCTGTATGTTCCTTCGAGTATGATATATCCGTTGTCCGCCTGTGGGCTGGGATAGGAGTAGAAAGCGGAAGCGGTAACACCTGCATTGGCATTCGTTAGTCCGGTGAAGGTACGTGCCGGTAGTGTGATAAGGTCTGCCGGGTCTGCTGGAGTTGTACCGAACGGCTTCGTCGGGAAGAAAGTCGTTCCGCGACGTGCGTTCCCCATCGAAATACCGGTGATGGTGAATCGGCTGTCGGCAGCGTTGTTCACGACATCGAAACGGGCGACGGTGCGCGTCAGTTTGAAACCAGCCTGCAAGTGTGAAAAAGACTCGAAGTCTGTCAGGTCGAGCGGGATGGTGTAGGCTCCCGACATAGGGAGGGGCGATACCAACACATCGGCAGGTGTGGCAGCGTCGAGCAACAGACTGTGGAATGTCAGAAACTCTGTTTCTGTAGGGACGCCGACTGTCTGGACGGTTGTACCCGCCTGTCCCGGAGTGGTGAGGGATAGCGGTTTGAAGTCGCCGTCCTGCATCACTTTTCCTGTAGTTCCGACTGTTGTGCCTTGACCGATTGTTCCGGTCGGGTCTACCAATTCCGGCTGGTTTGCTACTGCATAGAGTTTTACGAAGAGTCCTTTTTGCAGTTTGAGACTGACGGAAGCTTCTTTGCCGTCGCCTGGCTGTTCGAGGTCGATGGGTGTCGCTGTTGCGGGCAGGTCATCTGGGTTTTCTCGATAGGCGAAGCGTTCCTGCAGGGTGTAGGTACCGTCTTCTGTGTCCGAACCGAATGCGTAGACATCGAGTGAGGCGATCTTGTTTTCCTCTACTGTGGCGATTTCGCCTGCTTTCGTCCCTTTAGCCAGCGACAACTGGTTTCTGAGAGTGACAACGACCTCCCTTCGGGTCGGGTCATCCCCGTCAGACGGAGATGAAGGATTGCCCGGCAATCCTTCATGGTTTTCGCTTGTACAAGCGACTCCTGTCAACAGGATCGCTGTTGAGAGGAGAAATTGTTTTAATACTAGTTTCATTTTATATCAATTACATGGTTAATAATAAACTATTGTAATTGACATGAATGTGATTGACAAAAGTAGTTGACAGTTGACAGCTGAATTAGTTCACTGTTTTTATCCAGACTTGTTTGCCATCGAATGTGATGGCCATCCGGAGAATATCGGTGAAGCCGGCGGCCTGTAAGGTTACAGCATATTGCTTGTTTTCGATCTGTTCCAGAGCCGAGGCGAGTGCTTGTTCGACCGTCTCTTTCGGTCGTAGCCGCTTGAGTTCCATAATAATGGCCTGCCCCTGTCCGTTTTTCGGTCGTAGCATGATATCGTAACGCCCGAAACCAGCCTCACGGTTGCTGCTGATCTCGTAATCGGACATACCTGCCAGCAGGCCGAGCATAAACGCCTGATAGACCTTTTCCGGATCACGTCCGGAGGTGTCATAGTAAGATAGCGAATTTACCAAAAAGTCATTCAGTAGCTCTTCGAAGTATTCGATATCTCCGATACGCAGCGCTTGCAGCATTCGTTCGAGACGGTCGTTTTTTACCGGGCCTCCGTCTATCCAGCTTTGGATAATTGTCGAGAATACGGTGGAAACTTCTCGGTTGGGAACCTCCAGTTCGTATTCAGTCAGACTGTTACTGAGCAAGACCGGATCAGTAGCTTTCAGGTAACCGCTGAAAAGCATGAACGACCAGATGTTGACCGGCTTGGCTAGCAGATCCGGAAAAGCCAGTTTGTCGTTTATCACGCTACGGATCGTATCGCCTTGTATCAAGGCTTCCACACCGTCGCGTATCTGTGCGGGGCCGTCGGCCAGCAGATGGCGTAACAAGACGTCGGAACCGGTGTTTACCCAGTAGGGGGCCAATACGCCACCTTTGTTAATGTAGGAAAGCACCGACCAGGGGTTGTAAACAGTCTCGCCGCCAAACAGGTAGCCGTTGTACCATTCTTTCACCTCCTTTTTCCGGTCACCCAACGAGTAATCATCGAGCATCCGATCTGTCTCTTCTTGCGTAAAACCAAAGGAAGTACACATCGGAGTTTCAAGAATAGTATCTACGTCTATATTATTCAGTCCGCTGAATATTGACTCCTTGCTTACCCTGAGAATCCCCGTGATTACGCCGCGGAAAATATCCGTATTGTCTTTGAACACGGTACTCATAAAGTTGCGCATAAATCCGATCATCCTGTCATAGTAGCCTTTATCGAAGGCTACGTGTATGGGAGTGTCGTATTCGTCTAGCAGGACAAGCGGAGGCATACCCCAGTAGGAAGTAAGCAGTTCCGATAAAATCTTCAAAGCTGTTTCTAACTGGTTTTGTGTAGCTTGCCCGTGATAGACAGCCTCAAACACCGCTTTGGGAACAGGTCTTATCTCCAGATTGTCGAGAAGATAATCATGGCGTTCGAATTCGGTAGCCAGTTCACCGGCAATTTTCTCCAATACCCCTTCAAAAGTATCTGCCTTGCAATCTTTCAGCGTAATCATTATCACCGGATATTTCCCCTGATACTTATCGAAATCTTTCCATCTTTCGATACTTTTCCCTTTAAACAGCGGACGATATGCATTACCTTCCGTCTTCTCGAAGAAGTAACGTAGCGTAGAAAGGTTGAGCGTCTTACCGAAGCGGCGCGGACGCGGCAACAGGGTGATCAGGCTCCCGTCTTCTACTATCTGGCGGATAAAGTCTGTCTTATCCACGTAATAATAATCTTCGCTGATCATCAGCTTGTAATCGCTGATGCCTATCGGTAACTTTTTTCTATCCATAATTGTCCTGTTTTAAAAAGGTCTTACAAAGATAAAATAATTAACCGATAAATAATGAGTGAATATTACTCTTGTCAATCACATCATGTCAAAGAACGTTTTTTTGCCTCATTTGTGAGGTCTTTGTTAGTAATGAGAACGGTTATTTCTGGATACAACGTACCGAGTAACCGTTGGCACGGTCGTTCGTGTTCGTCTCCAGGTCACCTGCGCTATTGAAGTACACGTAGCCGGCATAGGCGCTAGCCGGAGACACAGACGACGACCAGTAGAGGCCGCTGATGCCCTGACCGTCGGAAGCTCCAGCACTGTTGTTGCGGTAGCCCGCTGCAGGCAAGATAAGGTTCTCTCCGCTTTCTTTTCCGGGAATGATTAAGCAGAAGTTGCTATTATCCCAAGTCATACCGGATGCACCATGTGTCTGACCTGCACCGATCATGATCCATTCACCCAGGGTCGGAACACGCCAACCTTCAGGGCAAGGATCGGCATCCGTTTTAACGACATCGCTATTTCTCGTACCTTCATTAGCGTTCCAAAGCTGCTGATACCAGGCTCCTTCTACCATGGCGTCATCTTCCGGATTTGGATTACCTGCTCCATTGATCTGCAACCAATTGTATTTTAACTCGCTAGTGCCGATGATGAATTTACCGTCCCATTTAGACATATTAGCAAGATCAGCCTGTTCCGGACGGCCTAAAAGATCAATGTCTGCTAAATCGTTCGTACAGGTCGTTGCATTGTTCGTAGCAGCGAAACCATACAAACGACCCCACTGGAATAACTTACCGGCATCTTCTGTAATGTCCGTATTGGCATCCTGGGTCGCTTTGTTCTTTGCCGTTTTAGCCCCTACATTGATAGGTGCCCAATACCTGTCATCCCTCATTTTTACGGCGGCAAAACGTACTGTTTGTCCGGCAGCCGGATCCAGATAAGTGACCGATGATGCTCCTCGGTAGATTTCCAGTTTCGTTTGTTCCTGCGGTGCATCACCCCATTTGACAGTGATGTAGCCGATATGGACTTCGTATGGCTTTTGATCTGTATCGGCGCTGTTGTTTGCTGTTATAGTGACTGTTTTTGCAACCCCGGTAGTAGCCCTTGTGACAGGAGCGATCGTGATCCAGTTGTTATCGCCGTCACCATAGGTCGGCTCGTATTCGGGAGTGGTTTCGATGGTGACCGGCTTGTTGTTGATATGGGTGACTGTCAAGGTGAATGTACCGCCGTCCACATCTACACGTATTTTGTCGTCTCCGACTTCTGCTACATCGGCACCATCTGCGGTGAATGTTATCGGTAATACCGGTGCTTCCGGCTTAACGATGATGCCACCGCTGCTTGTCCAGTCTTCGATTTCGAAGGCGGCTGTCATTGTGGTGCTGGTGACGTCGATGATACGCAGTTTGTAGCGGTTGTTGCGTAGGATGGCGATGTCGGCAGTGGTTCCCGTAGCGTCGTCCGTCTTTTGAAGGGGGACGGTATAGGTAGCCGGTTTATCGCTGTTGGTTACCGGGTCGTGATATGTCCCTTTGATAATCAGGCTGGCCTTGTCGGTATCGAGTGTGGGGTAGGTGTAGATGGCACTTTCTGTTACTCCTGTATTGGCATTCGCTAAGGCGGTGTAATCCACCTCTTTGTATTCCATCAGAAGGGGAGAGGTGGTCAGATCTGCATCGACTATTGGTGTCAGTGTGCCGCTACTCCAAAGTGTACCCGTCTTGCGTCCCTGTTTGAGGGCGATAGACTGGATGGTCAGGTTGGAGGTGCGTGCGGTGTTGTCAATATCGAAACGGGCAACGACACGTTTCAGTTCGATCTTCACGTTCGAGACGGTTCCCAGCATCTTTGTTGCGCCGTCACCGGTCATTAATAATGACGGGTACAAAACCTTGTTTGCGGTAAGGGCCTTTGTATACGATTGCAGGAAGGTTGCTTCGTCGGTGGCGGCATCAAAATTGTCGCTACTAGTGAATGGGGTAAGTGTCAGTGCGGTCGCTCCGTTTTCCTGATAGAGATCGTCTTCGCGGTTTGCCACGAGGAAGAGTTTCAGATAAGGGTAACCTGCTACTTCGGTGGGGAAGATCGAAGCGTTCCATTCGGAACCGGATGCTTGCAGGAGAAACTTATTCAGTACTTTGTCGTTTGCCGCTGCGCTTTCCCATTTGTCGAGGTATCTGTATGTACCTGCTTGTGCGTCAGAGGCAAAGATATAGACATCGAGGTTCTCTATCTTGTTTTCACTTTCTGAGGCGATGGCTTTTGTGTAGTCTACACCTTCGCCGTTGCCTGCGATAACCAACTGTATTTCGTTGGCAGCACCCTTCAAGGATATTTCACCGTCGACGGGATCGTTGTTGCATCCCGTACAGGCGATGGCCAGTGCCGGGAGCAGTAATATGTTCTTTAGTTTTATATTCATTTTATTATGTGTTAATTCAGGTTCATTATACCTTTTATTACTTGTTAGACCAAAATCAACCCGCCTTACGACGGATATTAAGAAATAATCAACTCAATCAAATGGAACAACCGATTTCATTGTTACTATAGTTATCCTTACGGCGGTCTTTGGGTTTTAAATTGTTAGATATCCCGGACACAGCGAACACCCTGATTGCTGCCCGTGTAGGCGTTACCGAAACCGCCATTGCTGAAGTACAGTTCGCAACGGTCACTGCTGTAACCATCGTAGACCGAACTACTCCAGTAGCCATTGCTGCTGAACGAAGCACAGCCATTATTCTGTAATGTTGTCTTATTATCATATATAGCCTTTAATTCAATCATAGTTGGCACACGCCAACCGGAACCTTTACCGCTACAATAACTTATAGCAGTAGCATAATCAGAATACGATCCCCTCTCTGTCTTCTCTACTTCTATAGAATACGTTTTACTCACAGTACAACTAGAAGATACACCATTCCTATCCGAACCTGTTGTACCAGTAGACGCACCTCCGTCGTAATTAAATGGAGGATACGCAGTAAGATTTGGCTGAGCATTCTTATAAGCATCCGCTAAGTCTTGATTAACCGTAACAGAGAATGTTACCGGAGACGGCGGTACCGGTGGTTCAAACCCGTCGAGATCGTTGCCTGCATCCGACCAGTCTGCCACGGTGAGGTCGAAGTCTATGTGATAATCGTCTGCTTTCGATATGGTAATCGTGTAACGATGATTCGGGTTCACTTCGATATGGGAGCCTGTTCCGTTTACTTCCTGTTTGAAAGGGATTTGGTAAGAGACTGTTTTTTCGGGGTCTGTTTCGTTCATCCTGTATGTTCCTTCCAGGATGATATATCCGTTGTCCGCCTGTGGGCTGGGATAGGAGTAGAAGGCAGAAGCTGTAATACCGGTGTTGGCATTCGTTAGTCCGGTGAAGGTACGTGCCGGCAGTGTGATAAGGTCTGCTGGGTCTGCCGGAGTTGTGGCATACGGTTTCGCCGGGAAGAAAGTCGTTCCGCGACGTGCGTTTCCCATCGAAATACGGGTGATGGTGAATCGGCTGTCGGCAGCGTTGTTCACGACATCGAAACGGGCTACGGTGCGCGTCAGTTTGAAACCTGCCTGCAAGCGTGAAAAAGACTCGAAGTCTGTCAGGTCGAGCGGGATGGTGTAGGCTCCCGACATAGGGAGGGGCGATACCAACACATCGGCAGGTGTGGCAGCGTCGAGCAACAGACTGTGGAATGTCAGAAACTCTGTTTCTGTAGGGACGCCGACTGTTTGGACGGTTGTACCCGCCTGTCCCGGAGTGGTGAGGGATAGCGGTTTGAAGTCGCCGTCCTGCATCACTTTTCCTGTAGTTCCGACTGTTGTGCCTTGACCGATTGTTCCGGTCGGGTCTACCAGTTCCGGTTGGTTTGCTACTGCATAGAGTTTGACGAAGAGTCCTTTTTGCAGTTTGAGGCTGACGGAAGCTTCTTTGCCGTCGCCAGGCTGTTCGAGGTCGATAGGTGTCGCTGTTGCGGGCAGGTCTGCCGGGTCTTCGCGGTAGGCGAAGCGTTCCTGCAGGGTGTAGGTACCGTCTTCTGTGTCCGATCCGAATGCGTAGACATCGAGTGAGGCGATCTTGTTTTCCTCTACTGTGGCAATTTCGCCTGCTTTCGTCCCTTTAGCCAGCGACAACTGGTTTCTGAGAGTGACAACGACCTCCCTTCGGGTCAGGTCGTCCCCGTCAGACGGGGACGAAGGGTTGGATAACCCTTCGTGCGTTTCGCTTGTACAAGCGACTCCTGTCAACAGGATCGCTGTCGAGAGGAGGAATTGTTTTAATACTAGTTTCATTTTATATCAATTACATGGTTAATAATAAACTATTGTAATTGACATGAATGTGATTGACTAAGAGTGTAGGGAAGTGAGTTCGATTTTGTCAGAAATGAGCTATTTCTCTTTACAAGGCTTTGCCTTGTGCCGCAGGCTCTATTTTGCCGTCGGTTTTAACCGACGGATATAAAAGACAGGAGGCAAAGCCTCTTCCTTTGTGGGCTTAAGCCCCTTTAAACAGGGACTACCATTATATCTCAAAGGGGTTAAAACCCACAAAGGAATCCGGCAAAGCCGGGGCATTAATCTATCCGTCGGTTAAAACCGACGGCAAAATAGAGCCTGCGGCATGAGGCGGAGCCTCATAAAAAAGACTCACCTTTTTCTATCTCCGAGCGCGAACCGCCCTTACAGGCGCCGGTTGTTGTCAATCACATCATGTCAAAAAACGCATTTGCCTCCTTTATGAGGCGTTTATATCGACAGGCTCGATAAGCACTTATCGAAGGCTTCGATGTTCCCGTATCGATGGTATCGATAAACGTTTATCGACCGGGTCGATATGGACGTATCGAAGCCTCCGATGAAAATTATTCGATCACCGGACGATCGTCTTCGCCGGAATCACCTCCGGATCCTACTGTCAGGAGCTTTTTGTATTCAATGGTACGGGGCTCCTTCAATAGCTGTTTGTTGGTACTGAACTGTGTCACGATGCGTAGGGTGTAGTTTCCGTCGGCCAGAGCCGGAACGCGGGCTATCAGCTTGCTGGGGTCGTTCTGGGTGAGACGGCGGGCCACTTTGGTCGTTGTACCGTCTTCGGCAACAAAAAAGACACCGGCCACGGCATCGTCGCCGGCTATTTTAATGCTGTTGCCTGCGATCATGATATCGTCGTTCGGGGTGATCGCACCGTTGGTCGCACCGGTCAACGTATCGGTGACAAGACCGATACCGGCTGTCTCGCCTTTGGCTCCCAGGTTGATCGTTTTCACTTTTGCCAGGGCTTCGCGTACGGATTTCGTCAGAATGATGTCGAATGTCAGTTTGTGGATGGCCGGGTCGAACGGGGCTTCCGGACTGTCGAACGCACCTGTGATGCGCGGGATAAACTGGCAGAGGTCTGTCATCACACTATTGCCGTTCAATAACGCTTCGAGGATGATCTCGTTGCTTTGCGAGGTGACCGAAAGGAGCGTCGCATACTTGAGCTCGGAGCCGGTACGCTTGATTTCCTTGGCAATGTCGTCATTGCGCAACGTTTTCGGGCCGGATTTCACTTCGGCAACACAGTCTTCCGTATTGTCCTTTGTCAATGGGTTGTCACGCAGGGTGAATTCCCAGTAATGGTCTTTTTCGTAATTGTCCATAATGTTTTATTTATTTGTTTATCCGATAACGCCCCCTTCGCTCCAGTCGGAAGCGGATGCGAAAGTGACGGTTATTTTGTCTTTATAAATGCTGATCAGTATATCGAATTCCTGCTTGATGTTCCGGTTCATATCCATCGGTAGCGAACTGAAAAACTTATGCAGGTCGAGTTCTTTGACGATCTGCTTTCCGTTGCGCCAAAGGCTCCATAACTGGTGGGTGCTGCCAGTGTAGCGGAAGGTGGTGAACTGTCCTTCCACTTCCTGGTCGTAGGTTATTGCCGCCTTAGTCTCGTGATTGACCAGCGTGTTGTTGCTGATGCCGGGAATGGCGTAGACCCCGTCGCCCGAAGGGAGATCCGTTTCCCAGCCTTTGATGAAATCGTAGCGCGCGGGGATATCTTTCAGTTGCATCCGGTAGGTTCCTCCGGCTTCGGGCCGTTCTTCATCTTCCATCCAGCGGACGGTGACAGAGAGAAGGGCATGAGCATGGGAGAGATAAACACGTTGCCGGCAGGGGAGCCCGTCTTCTACGGTAAAGGTGGCAGTGCCATAGTACAGACGACCTACGTTTCCACGGAATCCGGGAGGTACGCCAGCCTGTTCGGCACTGAGCCGGAGAGAGCCTAGCTGCGGATTGCCTGTTGTTTCGATGTCGCTGTTTTCCATATTTCCCCAGGTCGTTACCGTGTAGTCGCCGGCGGGTAGTTTGGCTTCCCAGACGGTGAGGCTGTCGCCGCGCAGCATATTGGTGTCGAGCAAGCGGCCTTCGGCATCGAAAAGATATTGCCGGAGGTTGTTGGCATAATGCGGAAGCTGATTGTCGGAGCTATTGCCGGCATACCAATATTCGATATGGGTGCGGTCGGGACAAATGCATAATTCGTCGTCGAAGGCACAGGAGTCGAGTACCATCAGCATGAGATGGCATACTATACAGAGCGAATATGTTTTTGGGTTCGTCTTATTCATGTCCGGTATCCGATTCTCCGTTTTCAATCTTTTGTAAATTCGCCCTTGCTTTTAGCGGTTCCACGCCTATCGCTTTGCGGAACCAGACGGCTGCTCCTTCCGGATCGCCTTCCAGCAGGGTCAGTACGCCCATATTGTTCCAGGCACGGGGATCGTCTTCCACTTTGCTCAGATAGTTCCATGCCGCTTTCAGGTCACCATCCAGCATTACGGCGGAGGCTGCGTTGACATTGGCTACCACATCCTGCGGGAAATGGAAGGCTGCTATTTCGTATACTTCCCTGTACTGTACGGTGCCGGGACGATAGTAGCGTGCCACTTCGTACATTTCTTCGAGGCTGAGCAGTTCGGGATGCGAATAGATCAGCGTGGCGGCATCTTTTGTCTCTACCCGTGCCACGTGGTAATCTACGGCTACTTCGAGGCGGCGCAGGAGGGGGAAGAGGTCGCGGCAGAGCTTCTTATATACGTTGCCCGGCAATTCCATCAGTTGTTTTTCCCGCCCTTCAAAGATGCCGTTCTGCCGGATCGTTTGCAGTACTTCCTGCTTATAAGGCGGATCGACTTGTTCGAGCAGTACGACCAGGCCGTCCCAGTCTTCGGCTACCGACGAGACGTTGAAGAGCTTCTGGGGAAGCCGGTAGGTGCTTCTTATATAATGGGTGAAATATTGAGAACGGTTGGACGAAAGCTCTTCGTTGTGTTTATAGGGGCCGTCGGGCGAGGCGTATCCGCATATATCGATCTGTTCTATCTTTGTATAGCCACTTTCCAGTACAGGAGTCAGCAGGCTGTCCATCTTGCCCAGTTCCTTGCGGTTGTTTTTGAAGTCGGGGAGGATCTCGAATTTGCCTAACGGATAATCTATATATAAGGTTGCTTTTCCGGAACGTTGCTTGCCGTCTTTTTCCGGCAGTGGAGTAAGGAAAGAGACCATAGGTATGCAACTTGCCAGCATTTCACCGGAAAGGGCAACCGTCGTGCGACCCGGTTTTCGTGTTTGGTGCGGAGCCGCGGAAGGTGCAGGAATGTCCGGGGAGGGGATGTTGCTCAGGGCGAGATTGCCTGTCAGTGTATCCGTCCCCAGCAACCGGAGGTCGCAGCAGTCTTTGATTTCTTGTTGAAGCAAGAGGGAGGCATGAGCCATCCACGAGGTGTAAGGAATAGATACCGTATAGTCTACCAGTTTCGGCTTGTTCCCCCGGAGAATACGGTAAGGAACAGGAGCGTCTTTTCCCGATAAAGTCTGTTCGCGTTGGTCGTAGCGGTAGCGTTTTGCTCCGCTGACGACGACCGGAGGCAACGGTAACCGATGGGTCTTATCTGCCAATACCGGTGTGAAAGTCAGTGCCGTCAGACTGCCAGTCTTTATATTGTTCAAGTCCATCGAGAGGATAAGATGCAGGCTGTCGTTGTGAACGCTGATTTCCTGCGGAATAATGCGGAACTCCTGTCCACCGGCTTTATCGGGAAGGAGAAGGAGTAACGTAAGTATATATACTAATAGATGTTTCATAAGCTCGTTGTTGTATTAGCGTAGGAAGTAAATAATGGAAAGTCCTGCCCGTGTGGGACCGATGTAACTGCGTGTGTAGAAGCCGGTCGGTTCGGCGCATTCAACGCATTTGTAGCGGGTATATTCCATCCGGGCATAGCCGGCTCCGATGGTAGCCTCCAATCCCCAATGACGTCCGATAGCCCAGTGATAGCCGTAGGATAGTCCGCCTCCGTAGAGGGTGCCGCGTAGTTCGTGTTGCTCCAGGTTGGGAATAAAAGGGATTTGTCCGATATTGAAATGACCGTAATGACCGTGCAGGCCGATAAAGTGTCCTTCGAATTTGCGACAGAACCAGTAGCGCACTTCCGGTTGAGCCAGGTAGAAGTTGAGATGCATTTTATTATTGAACTTCCAGGGATTGTAGGCTCCCCATATATCGACAGAGAACTTTTTTCCGATGCCGATCTCTACACCGGCATTAGGGCTTGCCGTTGCCAGAAACAATACATTTGTTTTCAGTGCAACCTGCTGTCCGGATATGCTGACAGTGAACGGAAGTAATAATAGTAGCAGTAAGGAGAACTGTTTATACATGTTGTTTTCTTGCTTTATGTCCGTTCTGTCTCTTGGTAAGAGACGGAACGAAGAAAGCAGGAGGTGTGTGATGCTTTGACTATATGGGAAGATTTTTATAAAGGAAAAGTGGTTTATAAGCTACGGTGAAACAAAATGGTAAACAAAAAGTGTATAAATAAGTACTGGTTACGATTGACGCTTTTTAGTAAGGCTTAAAAATCAACCGGAGTTGATCTTCTTTCCGTAAGAAAAGTAAAGAGTTGAATGAGTAAAAACATAAAACAATTTGTAAACAGTTAAATTACAGTAGTTTAAATGATGGGTAACTAGTTAAAATCAGGATATTGGAGAATGTAAGGAAAGATTTTACTGAATGGTTCCTTCCCTTAAAATATGTATTCATATTGACATCCGTATGAATATTAAGGCTTCTTTGTGCAAAAAACGGATGAAAACTTAGAGTTTATCAAAAAAGGTTATTACATTTGTGACGTTTTAACAGACACTATATCTCTTCGTTCCGTCTCTTACCAAGAGACAGAATACCCATCCGAATATCTAAAAGCATTCATATTATTTTTGTGTTTATACTTCATTTTACCGTATATTACCACATCATTCGCGTGATCCAGTCGCGGGTTATCGAGTAGACCGATATAGATAAGCGTCACTTTCGTGGAAGAATGCCCCAGTCCTTTAGAGATAAGTTCTATCGGAACTCCCTTTTGATTGGCAATGCTGGCCCAGGTGTGACGGGCTACATAGGTTGTGAGATTTTCCACGCCTACCAGTTCTCCCAGTTTTTTTAGCTGTTTGTTTTGTAGCCGGAGGGCACTTTCATAATTGATATAAGTGGCATCATCGCTGAGTATGGGGAATAGTCTCCGGCGACTGTTGGAGGCATAACGTTTTATGATTACAATCATTTCCGGAAGCAGACGTATCTTTAATTCCTGTCCGGTTTTCTGCCGCTTATAGGTCAATGTATCCCCTTTTATGTTTTCCTTTTTGAGGTGGGCGAGGTCGATATACGACATGCCCCGTGCATAGTAGGAAAAGAGAAACATATCGCGGGCGAATTTCAGGGCGGGCGACTGTAATTCCTTGTCGGTAAGTTTGGCCAGCCGTATGATCACCTTTTCTTCTACGGCACGTTTGGCGGTCTTCTCCACCCGGGTATTGACCTGTGAGAAAGGGGAGGAGGCGTTGGGGATAAGTCCGGTTCTGACCGCCTTGTTCCAGCAGGATTGTGTGATACGGAGATAGAAGGAGACGGTATTGGGGGCGAGTCCTTTTTCGATAAGCCAGGTTTCCAGCTGTTTCACTTTCGTTTCGTCGATATCGTCCAACCGCATGTCTTTCCCTTCCGAAAAGAGAGTAAGCGTATTGAGCGTACTGCGGTAATGGCGGGAAGTGGCTTTCTTCCCCTCCCGGGCAAATTGTGTGCTGAGTTGTTCCATAAAGGAATACAGGGACCTCTTATCTTCGTTTTCCTTGCAGGCCGACAGCAGGTTGGCAACCGACAGGGTGTTGTTCCTCTCCAGAAAACGAATGAGATTGAAGAGGTACTGCTGCCGTTCTTTTATTTGGGTATCTAATGAATACAGGTGCAATACTTGTTCCGGCGGAGTGCCGGGAGGTATGCGGATACATCCTTCTTGTTCGTCCCATTCGTTGTCGGACAGTTTGATCCCCAAAGGTATGCGAGCCACTTTGCGGCAATAGATGATTTGCAGGTAAACGGGCATAGGGTGAGCCGGTTTCACAGACTTCTTTCGTTTGATCTTTACTGAAATTTTACTCATAACAAGTTCTTTTATAATAAATATAAAGGTAACGCCTTGTCTGGAGAAATAGTTTAAACCTGAGAAGAATGTTTCATTCTGACAAATACTGAACTTTTCTATCTAACCGTTGGGCTATCACAAAATAATATCTACATTTGCACGTGAACATATAAAACACTGTAACTATGAAGTATTTAAATCCAAAAGCAGATTTGACGTTTAAGCGGGTATTCGGCCAGCATCCTGATCTGGTGATGAGCCTGCTCAATGCATTGTTACCCTTGAAAGAGGGCGAAGAGATAACCGAAATCGAGTATTTACCTTCCGAGATGATACCGGAAAATCCGTTGCGTAAATATAGTATTGTAGATGTCCGTTGCAAGGATAAGAAAGGCCGCCAGTTTTTGGTCGAGATGCAGATGCTATGGTCGCCCGAGTTCTACCAACGCGTACTGTTTAATGCCTCAAAGGCTTATGTACGACAACTGAAAACAGGGGAAACATACGAACTTCTGCAACCTATCTACTCGCTTAACCTGGTAAATGATGTCTTTGAACCGAAGCTGGATGGTTATTATCATCACTATGAACTGGTACACGTAGAGCACAGCGACAAAGTGATCGATGGCCTGCAACTGATCTTCGTGGAACTGCCCAAATTCACTCCACACACCTATTCGGAAAAAAGAATGCACGTTCTTTGGCTTCGTTACTTGACGGAGATCAACGAATATACCCGTCAGGTACCCGAAGAACTTCTTTCCGTTCCGGAGATAAGTAAAGCTTTGAGCGAACTGGAAGAATCTGCCTTCTCCGACGAGCAGTTGGCTGGCTACGAACATTTTTGGGATGGTATCAGCGTAGAGAAAACAATTTACAACAGTGCCATCCGCAAAGGGCTAGCTGAAGGTGAAGCAAAAGGGAAAGCTGAAGGGCTGGCTGAAGGTGAAGCAAAAGGAAAAGTAGAAGGAAAGCTAGAAGCCTTGTGCCAGACAGCTGCCAACATGAAACGTATGGGGATGGAAGTTGCCGACATAGCAAAATGCACAGGGCTACTGATTGAGGAGATAGATGAGTTATAGAGAGAAAGTTCCAATTTAGAAAAAACTGAGTCTTTTATGAGGCTCCGCCTCATGCCGCAGGCTCTCTTTTTCCGTCGGTTTTTAACCGACGGATAGATTAAATGCTCCGGCTTTGCTAGGTTCCTCTGTGGGTTTTAACCCCTTTGATATATAATGCTAGTCCCTGTTTAAAGGGGCTTAAGCCCACAAAGGAAGAGGCTTTGCCTCCTGTCTTTTATATCCGTCGGTTAAAAACCGACGGCAAAATAGAGCCTGCGGCATGGGGCTTTGCCCCATAAAAGAGAATGAGACAAATAGGCTCAAAACTGACAAGAATTGAACCATTCACGTTTATTATTTCTATCTGTACTTTTAAAGCATATTATTTCCAAATAACCCCTTCTTCCGTTATCAATAAGATAGATAATTCACCTTTAGGCAGGAGTGGAGTGCAATGTTCATGGCATCTTTTCAATAAGAGATTGAAGAATGCTTCTTGTTCTTCTGCAGGAAGCAATTGCCATAGTTCGCGGGCTAACGTGATGGTGTCGATCTTTTGGATTGTGTCTTCGGCACAGCCTGCCTGATGCGCCAAATCTTTCAGGAAGTCTTTATTCATCACTACCTTTTTACTGTGCGTATCGAGGAAGCCTTCGGCCAGTTTGACTGCTTTACCGATCATGATACCCATAACTACCTGGGAGAAGTCAAGCGATGAGGCTATCTTTAGGGTTTCGCCAATAAAGTTTCCGTAATGAACGAATGCCTGTGGAGGCAGTTCGGGGTAACGGGCTTTCAGATACCGTTCGCTTTTAGCACCGGAGTTTATTATGAGTGTCGTGCAACCGATGGCTTTGGCAACTTCCGTTTCTTTACGGATGGAGGCGATAAAAGCATCGGTCGAGAAAGGGCGTACGATGCCCGATGTCCCGATAATGGAGATACCGCCGACAATACCCAGTTTCGGGTTGAATGTTCTTGCTGCCAACTCTTCACCTCCGGGAACGGAGATAGTGACTGTCAGTGTGCAGGCTTCTGTCGTTTTTGTATTATGGGGAATAGATTGTCGGTATTCTTTTAAAACGGAAGTTAGCTCTTCCGTCATCATCTTGCGGGGTGTTGTGTTGATAGCAGGACCACCGACTTCCAGTCCCAGACCAGGTAATGTAACTGTGCCAACTCCCGGACCTGCGACAAAACGGATGGGAGCAGAGGCGGGTTCTTTCGAGAGAGTCACCTTCGCTACGATTTTAGAGCCGTTGGTCACATCCGGGTCGTCTCCGGCATCTTTGATGACTGAGCAGATGGCACTGTCGCCTTCCCATTCGGTTTCTGCAACAGGTAAAGTGATCAATTCGCCTGATGGTAAAGTGATGGAGGATTGGGTTTGTTTCTCTTTGCAGAACAATGCGATTAGTGCCGCTTTGGCAGCAGCAGTGGCACAAGCTCCGGTCGTGTAGCCATGATGCAAAGGGAAGAATTCCGGCAATAACCGTTCTATTTGTTTGCGCAATCCGTCTTCTCCGTAAACAAAGTAGAATGTTTCGGGAAGTGCCGGACGCTTAACGACAAATACTGGGATCGAACGTTTACGGGCGGCAGCTACTTTTTCCGTGAAATAACCGGTTTGTCCGCTTTCTTTGGTGATAATGGCATCCGGCTGTAGCCGATCCATCCATTCGCCGGCATCATCTTCCTCCTGATAGAAAAGCAGACGCTCTGATGGAAATCCTTGCTTCATGGCAATGGCGAGCGATTCTTCCCGTTCGAGTATACGGAACCATGTGGGATATTTTTCCCACATGGGACGGAGAGGAGCAATGGTATTTACTCCGGTCAGTGCAAGCAGCCGGCGGATACCTTGTTCACTTAACTTATGGATGGCATCGTTGTAATCGTCGCACCAGATCAGATCGTTCTCGCGCGGCGGATAACGCCGTTCGTAGCGGATAACCGGCAGTTGGAGAGCGGTAGAAACTTCGGCTACCGTTTGGTGTAGGGCGGAGGCAAAAGGGTGTGCAGCGTCGATCAATAGACGGATATTGTTTTCGCGGCAACATATCTCCATCGATGCAGTATCCATTCCTCCGGTGAGACGGATACCGTGCGCACAGTCTATTTCCTGAAGTGTCCCTTTAGTCGAATAGTAATAAGGGGCACTTCCTTCATCGGCTATGCGGACGGCAGCGCGCCCTTCTGTCGTTCCTCCCAGTATCAGTATCATTATTTACGGAACAGGTGTTTGAATTCGTCGGCATACAGTCGGGAAAGGCCTTCGCGGTTGTCGATCGCGTCACCTACGACCAATAGTGTGGTCAGTGTCAGGTTATTCTCTTTCACGATCTTCGCCAGGTCTTTCAGTTCTCCGCGATAAATACGCTCATCTTTCCAGGTTAGCTTGTAGCAAGCAGCAACCGGTGTAGTGGGAGCATAATGCTGGAGAAGTTCTTCCTGTACCTTGTCGGCTATGCCTGCACTCAGATAGATACACATCGTGCTCTGACTGGCGGCCAGTTTATGCAACTGTTCCTTCTCTGGCATCGGCGTGCGGCCTTCACCACGGGTAAGGATGATAGTCTGTACCTTTTCCGGGATGGTGAACTGCGAGCGCAAGGCGGCAGCGGCGGCCTGGAAAGAAGAGATGCCCGGCGTGATGTGGTAACTCATATCATATTGATCGAAGAAGTTCATCTGTTCCTGTATCGCTCCGTAGATGCAGGGATCGCCGGTGTGCAAGCGTACGATGAATTTACCCCGGTCGTAAAACTCTTTCATCAGGGCGAATTGCTCGTCGAGGTTCATATCGGCAGAGCTGCGTACGGTGGCTCCCGGTTTGGCACAGTAAGTCAGTTCCTTCGGGACGAGACTTCCGGCATACAGGATAAGGTCCGCTTTCTCAAGCATCCGGCGGCCACGGATAGAAACCAGTTCCGGATCACCCGGTCCGGCTCCGACTATTTCGATATGTCCCTGCCGGCGAACTGATTTGTCCATAGCAACAGCGAAAGTATATTCGTTGCCTTCACCCAGACTTCCTTTTTGCTTTTCCAATAATAGCAGACCACCTCCGGCACTGTAAATAGCGGCAGCTTCGGAAACGCTGGCCGATGCTGTCGCCTCCTTTACGCGGGCTGACGGATTGGGAACGGAGATCTTATTTAATGTCTCCGCCGGATAGGTCTTGAACGGACAATCCATAATAGCGAAAGCCAATAGGGCGAGCATGGCCTCGTCCTTCTTTATATCGATGGATGAAATATCGACGATCGACTCGGGACAGATATTATTATCGATCAGTGTCCCGATGATATGTTGATGAAGCTCTACCGGATCTCCTTTTATATCTTTCCGGCAACCGATACCGATATGTAATACTTTCGGGAAGAAAGAAACCATCATTACTTCGGCCTCATAGATAAACGGTCCGACCGTTATCACCAGGGCGAATTTATCGAGCGGTATATCTGAAAATTTATTGAATAGCTGAACATGATCGGGACAAGTACTTTCCAGATATTCCGTTCCCGGATCGCGCACGTCGAGCAACAAGGCTGTCGGCTTTTTATTGACGAAGGCGGCGATGCAGGCGTTCATGGCATTCTCGTTGTCGGTCAGGTCGTCGGCTACGACAGACCAGCCGAATTTCTCGGCCAGCGTATCCAGTGCCCACAATCCGGTGTTGTCGCTCTGGGTCGTAATGATGGCATTACCGCCGAGAAGTTGCGCCAGTTCTTTGCTCAGTTCGTTTGCTCCTCCGATATGTCCCGACAGGACGGGGATGATATATTTGCCTGTACTGTCGATGCAGACCACAGCCGGGTCGGTATGTTTATCCATAATATAGGGAGCGATGCATCGAACGCAGATCCCCATCGCACCGATAAAGACGATAGCATCCACTTTCAGGAAAAGATCTCCCATAATAGAGTCGATCGATTCCATCAAAACTGTTTCTTCTTCTGACTCTTTGCTGTAAATAACAGCATCAGTATACTGCTTTTTTATTTGACGTGCCAGGGGTAGACTACTTGTAGAGACTACCACAATAGCTAAAGATCGTTTATTCATTGTTCTCCTATTTTGCTTCTTTAAATGCCTTTAGTATGACTATCGGGTTATAATCGCCGACGGTTATATGTAAAGGATCATCCAGTTTCAATCCGGCTTCAAGAACCGAGTCGATAAATAATTTTTCGCTTTCTTCGGATACGGAGTTGAAAACCAGTAACCCGTCGGGTGCCAGATAGCGGGCTACCTTATTTACTATCTCTTTCAGCTTTCCTCCGTGACCACCGATAAAGACTGCATCGGGTGCCGGCAGGTCGGATACCTCTTCTTCCATAAAGTCGCCGATATGTACATCGATGCCGGGAGCACCCAGGCGGGAACTGTTATTTTCCATCAGTTGCCAACATTCCTTACGGATCTCAAATGCATGGATATGCAGGTGCGGATATTGTCGTTTGGCTTCGATGGAAATAGAACCGGTACAGAAACCTATGTCCCAGAAATGATCACACATAGGCAACATCAGGGCACTCATGTCGAGAATACGGATCGGTGCTTTTGTGATCATCCGTTCGCGTCCGTCAAGTAGTTCGAACATCTTGTCGGGGATTCCCAATGGACGGTAAGTAATGTCGTTATACATCCGTTCCAAGATCACGCAGTTAGGACTGTCGATCGGATGCTCTTCAACTTCTGACAGGGCGAGTGAGCGTGAGACACGTTGTTTCTCCGGATTGCCTAAATGTTCGCCTATATACATTTTATACTGTGTGAAATTGTATTTCAACAGACGCATGGCAATGGCGGCCGGTGTATGCACATGGTCGGTCAGGATACCGATCTTACTTCTGTTCTCTATCAACGCACGATCCAGTTCATGCCAGGGACGGCCTGTAAGAGGAACCATAAGCATATCTTCGTAAGACATTTTCAATTCATGCGAAAGCATTTGCAAAGAGTTGAACGATGGTATGATCGTTACTTCGGCTTCCGGCATGCGCTTTAATATGGTTGAAGCAAATCCCGAGAATAAAGGATCACCCGATGCAAATACAACGATCTTCTGGTGATATTCATATTCTGCGAAAACTTCGGACAGAGGTGCTTTTATATCGATCCATACAGCTTCGGGAGGCAGGAACGGCCGGAGCAGTTCATGATGTCGTTTTCCTCCTGAAAAGTGGGTGTTGCTATTGATGATATCCTGTATATCTATATTGTAGCTGATATACTCTTGATTATCGGGCATACCGATAACGATAAATTGTGTTCTCATACGTCTCTTCCCGGTTTTAAATTAATAGCGTCGTTATAACAAAGTATAGAATTTACTAGTGTGGCTGCCAGGTTACTGCCGCCTTTTCGTCCCTCAACGATCAGTTTAGGGATGGAGACGAACGGTTTTACCATATGTTTGGACTCCTGTACATGCACAAAGCCGACAGGTGCGGCAATAATGCCGGCCGGGGTCGCTTTCCCTTTCCGTATCAGGTCGCACAATTCCATAAGGGCTGTCGGTGCATTACCGAATACATATAAAGCGTCCGGATGTTCGCTGACGGCCACACGGATACCAGCCTGTGTACGGGTGATCCCTTTTTCAGAAGCCAGGGCCATTGCCTTTTCGTCAGACAGATAGCATTTCACTTCTATGCCCATGCGTTGTAAGGCTCCTTTACGGATACCGGAGGCAGCCATGGTGACATCGGTGATGATGGTGTGTACCTTTCCGCTATTAAGTAATTCGTAGAGGGTTGCCACAGCGTTGTCGTCTATCCGCAATACGTTTTCCATGTCGAAATCGGCAGTGGTATGGATTGCGTGCAGTAAGGCCCATTTCTTGTCTAATGGAATATCTTTGTTCTTTAATTCTTTCTCGATTGTCCGGAAACTGCGTATCATGATATCTTGTCCGATACCTGTTTCTTTTTTACCCATCTTGATCTCTCCATAATAGCCGCGTGGGGTTATCATGTGATTATCGAATTGATATGTCTGGGAGTTACCGATGATGATCACAGTAAACATATCCACTTGTTCGGGATCGAATTCGGCCAGCGTGGTGATGGTGACAGTCTGTTCCTCACGTCCTGCCTGGCGGACAAAACCGACAGGTGTCTGCGGGTCACGTTCCTGCAGGAAGAGTTCGATAAGGCGGTAGAGCTGCCAGTAGCGGCCTTCGCTTTTGGGATTGTAGATAGCCGTGATAAAGTCGGCAGAGGCAGCGGCTTTGATCCGTTTCTCTATCATTTCCCAAGGTGTCATCAGGTCGGAGAGGGAGATCACACAGAAATCGTGTCCTACCGGAGCACCCAACAGAGAGGCTGCTTTCTGGAAAGCACTGATTCCCGGAAGTACTTCGATCGAAATATCGCTTCCTTTTTCGCGTTTCATCTCGTAGATAAGGGGAGCCATGCCATAAATACCGGAGTCGCCGGAACTGATAACTGTTACCACATGGCCTTCGGTAGCATAATTATAGGCTTCTTCTGCCCGGACTTTTTCGCGTTTCATCCCCGAGTCGATACAGATTGCATCGGGACGGATCGCTGATTCAACAAACTGAAAGTAATATTTATACCCGACGATGACATCCGACTGACGGATGGCAGACAGAACTGCCGGAGTAATATCAGATTCGCTACCAGGACCGATCCCGGCTACGATTATTTTCCCTGTATTCATCTTTTAGCTTTGAGTTATTGATTCTGATTTTATCAGTACCAACAAAGATAATGTATTTTATTGGTATAATAGGATTATATATAGCCTTCAATTCTGTTTTTTCATCCGGTACAAAAGAAAATTCCTTCCGAAAGAAAATCAAGTTTCATTCGGAAGAAATTGGAATTGCATTCAGATGTATTATTTGAATGAATTTACTTATTGTATATTTCTATGTAAATGGGGAGATATTAGTCTCTTATAGTACTAATCTTTTTCTGCAGCGTACTTTTTCTTCTTATCCATAATATTTATCATCTTGTGTTTGGCGGCAAACTTGGCATGATCGATAAATATATTCTGGATTTCCGGATTTTGTCCTAACCCCTGCATAAATACGGAAACCTGGTAACCTTTCCCTTCCAGTTCCTCTTTCATGTCGACTGCGATATCGTTGTTCGCATGGTCGCCGGCAACGAACATGAAAGGCATCAATAGTACTTTCTTTGTTTTGCCTGCTTCAAGTTTGGCAACCATATCGTCGAAAGAAGGGTAACCTTCAACTGTTGTCACATAATAATCGTTGTAACCTTTCGAATGCAACATATAATCCATCATCGCATACTGAGCTGTCGCAGGTGTGTATGTGCCATGTCCTACAAGGACGGTTGCACCTTCTTTCGCCCCGTTCTTTGTGATGGCTATTATTACATCCTCAAAATCGTGAGGCGTATAAAGCAACGGGTTGCCGATGCGTATGTCTTTGAAATTCTTTTCCAGCGGCGCAATGTCTTTGCGAAGCGATTCCATTTCTACCCCTTCGATAATGTTGGTTGACTGGATAAGGATATGGGTATATCCGTCGGCTTTCAGTTTTTCCAGCGCTTCCATAGGATTCAGTTTTTCGATACCGCGTGCTTTCAGGCGGCGTGCGACAATACGGGAGGTGTAAGCTTCGCGTACTTCCATGTCTTTAAAGGCTTCCTTTGCTTTCTGATTGATCGCGTCGATAGTAAGCGCACGGGTGTTGTCATACGTGGTACCGAAATGTACCATTAATAAGGCGGCTTTGTCACCCGGTTGCATGGAGGCCAGCATGTCGGATGCCTCGAAGTTTTCGCCATCGTGTGCCCAGCACATAGGTGCGAGCATACAAGCAATAAGTAATAGTAAATGTTTCATATAATGTAAATTAAAAGATAACCTACGAATACGACAAACCCTAATACCAGTAGCCGGTAAACATTTTTTATGAAAAGAGATTGTCCGTATGTTCTTATCATCCTCCTGACCCCGGGAAGATACAATATAAAAAACTTGGCAGGTTTCCTGACTTGCCCGGAAAGCGACCTTCCCGTCCTTGTATCGGACAGTGGTGTAAGAATGCTTTCCTTCGGAATGGGCTTAACAGTAGCGGGCACTGTTCCGGATTTTCACCGGATTCCCTTTTATACGATAACCGGAAGTTACCGTATCACCAAAGCGGTGACAAAGATAGAAAATTATTTAAAATAAGAGGGATTTTATACTATCTTAATTGATTCTGTCGGAACAACTGCCTTATGGCTTCTGTTTCATTACCACAAGTAAAAACCGGACATAACAATGTCTATTTAGTATTAACGCCAAACAGTTTATATATGGAGTGGTTTGTAGATTTACTTAAACACTATCCGGAACTGGCCATCTTTTTGACGCTGGCTTTTGGGTTCTGGATCGGTAAGTTCAAGATAGGGAAATTTTCGTTGGGAACCGTTACCAGTGTCCTATTGGTCGGAGTAATAATCGGACAGTTACATATCGATATCGGAGCACCTATCAAGTCGGTATTTTTTCTTTTATTTCTTTTTGCCGTGGGCTACAGTGTAGGCCCGCAGTTCTTTCGTGGACTGAAGAAAGAAGGACTTCCGCAGGTCCTTTTTGCTGTACTGATGTGTCTGTTCTGTCTGTTTGTCCCTTTCCTGTTGGCAAAGTTGATGGGATACAATGCAGGTGAAGCTGCCGGGTTACTGGCTGGTTCACAGACGATCTCTGCCGTATTGGGTGTGGCGGAAGATACGATCAACCAGGGTGGAATGAGCGCCGCCGACAAAGCTTCGATGATAAACGTGATGCCTGTGGCTTATGCCGTTTCTTATATTTTCGGTACGGCCGGCTCTGCCTGGATCATGAGTGATATCGCTCCCCGTTTCCTTGGAGGGTTAGCTTCCGTAAAGAAAGCCTGTAAAGAATTAGAGTCGAAGATGGGAACTGACGATGAGAGCGAACAACCCGGTTTCATGCCTGCCGCCCGTCCGATTACTTTCCGTGCATATAAGATAAATAACGATTGGTTCGGAGCCGGTAAGACGGTGCAGGAGCTGGAAGATTATCTGGAAGGGCAGGGACGGCGTTTGTTCGTCGAACGTGTCCGTATCAACGGTATTGTCTATGAGGTGAAGCCTGACCTGATGCTTATGAAAGGAAACGAGGTCGTATTGAGCGGCCGTCGCGAGTTTGTGATCGGGGAAGAAGACTGGATCGGAGACGAGGTGAACGATATCGAATTACTGGATTTCCCGGCAGAGACATTGCCGGTCCTGATATCACGCAAAAAATTCGTTGGGATGACCGTAGCCCGGCTCCGTAAGGAAAAGGTGATGCATGGTGTCAGTATCAAAAGTATCAAACGTGCAGGTATCAGTATACCGGTATTGGCTGCGACTAAGATCGATCCGGGTGATATGCTCGAGTTAGTCGGCACCAAGATGGAGGTGAATGAAGCGGCTGCCACATTGGGGTATGCAGATCGTCCGACGAACCAGACGGATATGGTCTTTGTCGGATTGGGTATCTTTATCGGTGGTGTGATCGGTTCGCTGGCATTGCATTTCGGAGATATTCCGGTCAGCCTGAGTACAAGCGGTGGAGCACTGATTGCCGGACTGGTGTTCGGTTGGCTTCGTTCCAAACATCCTACTTTCGGTCGTATCCCGGAACCATCGCTCTGGGTATTGAATAATGTCGGACTGAATATGTTTATCGCTGTTGTCGGCATTACGGCCGGACCAAGTTTTGTGACCGGCTTTAAAGAAGTAGGTGTAAGCCTGTTCGTGATCGGTGCACTGGCAACGACCATCCCGCTGATCGCAGGTGTCCTGATGGGACGTTATCTCTTTAAGTTCCACCCGGCCATCACACTGGGCTGTACTTCCGGTGCACGAACGACAACCGCCGCCCTCGGTGCCGTGGAAGATGCGGTGGAGAGCCAGACACCGGCTCTAGGTTATACTGTTACATACGCTGTCGGCAACACTTTGCTGATTATCTGGGGTGTTGTGATTGTCTTATTGATGAATTGACAAATTCAAATTTATAAATCATATAATAATGTATATATGGAAGAAAGAGTAATTACCCGTGAATACGAAAAGAAGATGTCGGAGATCAGCCCTTTCGAATTGAAGGATATCCTGATCGATCTAGCCGACGAGAGTGCCCGTAAAAGTACTCATATCATGTTGAATGCCGGACGAGGTAACCCGAACTGGATCGCAACGACACCTCGTGAAGCCTTCTTTCTGCTTGGCCAGTTCGGAATGGAAGAATGTCGTCGCGGAACCAAGTTGGAAGACGGTATGGTCGGTCTGGCCGGTGTTCCGGAGAAAAAGCGCATTGCTGTACGTTTCAAGGAATTTTTGGATAAACATGAGGAAACACCCGGTTCCCGCCTGTTAAGAGATACTTACGAATATATGGTCCGTGAAAAGGGTGTCGATGAAAACGACCTCGTACATGAATGGGCCGAAGGGGTGATTGGTGACCAATACCCGGTTCCGGACCGTATTCTGAAATATACGGAAGTGTTGGTAGAAGACTATCTGAAGTTGGCACTTTGCAATAGCCATCCGCCCAAAGGTAAGTTCGACCTTTTTGCAACAGAAGGCGGGACAGCTGCGATGTGTTATATCTTCGACTCCCTGCAACAGAACTTCCTGTTGAATAAAGGCGATAAGATCGTCCTGTTCGCTCCGGTCTTTACTCCATATATCGAAATACCCGAACAGGCGCGTTACCTGTTCGATGTGATCGAGATCCACGCGCTTAAAATGACCGGAGACGGGTATCACACCTGGCAATATCAGGAAAAGGACCTTGATATATTGAAAGATCCTTCAGTCAAGGCCGCCTTTATCGTTAACCCGAGTAACCCGCCATCTTATGCATTGACAGAAGGCCTAACAGAACGTATGGTCGATATCGTCACCAATTTTAATCCGAACCTGATGATTATAACCGATGACGTATATGCCACTTTCATTCCTGATTTTCGCTCTTTAATGGCCGTATTACCGGATAACACGTTATGTGTATACTCTTTCTCCAAATATTTCGGGGCGACCGGTTGGCGCCTGGCAGTGGTGGCTTTGCACGAAGACAATATTTATGACCGGATGATCGCCGATCTGCCGGACGATAAAAAAGCGGCACTGAATAAACGTTATGACAGTATCATGATCGATCCGTCGAAAATGAAATTTATCGACCGCATGGTAGCCGACAGCCGCCAGGTCGCTTTAAATCATACGGCCGGTCTTTCCCTGCCACAGCAGACTCAGATGGCTTTGTTTGCAGCCTTCTCCCTGTTGGATGCGGAAAATCTTTATCAGTCGAGAATGATCGAGATCATACATGAACGCCTGCATACACTTTGGGAAAGCACAGGTTTTACCTTGCTGGACGACCCGCTTCGTGCCGGCTACTACAGTGAAATAGATATGGAAGTCTGGGCAAAGAAATTCTACGGAGACGAGTTTGTTGAATATCTGAAAACCAATTATGAACCTGTCGATGTGGTGTTCCGCCTGGCACAGGAAACGGCCCTGGTTCTTCTGAACGGCGGTGGCTTCGATGCCCCCGAATGGTCTATCCGTGCTTCTCTGGCTAATCTGAAAACAGAAGATTATGTCAGGATCGGAGAGGGGATAGCCTCTATTCTTCATAGCTATGCCGAAAAATGGAAGGAGTCGGAAGGAAATAAAAACAATCATTAAATAAACAGCGATAATCGCTGAACAAAATGAGTTCGCCTTGCGTTCTATTAATAAATGTAGAATGTAAGGCGAACTTTCTTTATATAATAGATACTCTCTATTAAACCATAGAAATTATTGAATGAAACGTATTCTGATATAATATATATTTGTTAAGAATTAAATCAGACAGTAAAATTTTTATGATGTCTTATATATTACATTCCATCCGATGACAAGTCGGTATATTGCGTGAAAAACATTCTGATAAACAAACAACTAATAAGATTACGATATGGTGTACGACATTGAAATGCTGAGAAGCTTCTATTCAAGTTTTCCGAAAAGGGTAGATACAGCCCGTGAAAAGATTGGCCGCCCGATGACATTGGCCGAAAAAATCTTATATGCTCATTTATATGATGAAGAAGCACTCCGCCTGTTCAGGCGTGGGGATGATTATGTAAACTTCCGTCCCGACCGTGTGGCGATGCAGGATGCAACAGCTCAGATGGCTTTACTGCAATTTATGAATGCAGGGAAAGACAAATCCGCTGTTCCGGCAACCGTCCACTGCGATCACCTGATCCAGGCGAATATCGGAGCGAAAGCGGATATTGAAACGGCTACCAAAGGAAATAGCGAAGTGTATGACTTCCTCAAATCCGTATCCGATAAGTTTGGTATCGGTTTCTGGAAACCGGGAGCCGGAATTATCCACCAGGTTGTGCTGGAAAACTATGCATTTCCCGGCGGAATGATGGTCGGTACGGATTCTCATACACCGAATGCAGGAGGTTTGGGAATGGTTGCTATCGGTGTCGGTGGTGCTGATGCGGTCGATGTCATGACCGGAATGGAGTGGGAACTGAAGATGCCGAAGCTGATCGGTGTCAAACTGACTGGACGTTTGAACGGTTGGGCTTCTCCCAAAGATGTCATTTTGAAGCTGGCGGGTATCCTGACCGTAAAAGGAGGGACAAATGCTATCATTGAATATTTCGGTGACGGTGCTTCTTCTATCTCCGCAACCGGGAAAGCTACTATTTGTAATATGGGTGCCGAAGTAGGAGCAACTACCTCGTTATTCCCATACGACCTGAATATGGCTACTTATCTGCGTGCAACCGGACGTGATACGGTTGCTGCCTGGGCCGATGCTATCCAGGATTATCTGGAAGCCGATATGGAAGTGAGAGCACAGCCGGACGAATATTACGACCGGGTGATCGTGATCAACCTGTCTGAACTGGAACCGCATATCAACGGTCCGTTTACTCCGGATGCAGCAACGCCTATCTCTGAATTTGCTGCTAAAGTAAAAGCGAACGGTTATCCCCGTAAAATGGAAGTGGGCCTGATCGGTTCGTGTACGAACTCGTCCTATCAGGATTTGAGCCGTGCCGTTTCTATCGCCCGTCAGGCTTTTGAAGATAAGATTCCTGTTGCCGCTCCGCTGATCATCAATCCGGGATCGGAGCAGATCCGCTATACTGCCGAACGCGATGGTATTATCGGTGACTTCGAGAAAGTGGGAGCTACCATCATGGCAAATGCCTGTGGACCATGCATCGGCCAGTGGAAACGTCATACCGACGATAATACCCGTAAGAATTCTATTGTAACCTCCTTTAACCGTAATTTCGCCAAACGTGCGGATGGCAATCCGAACACACATGCCTTTGTCGCTTCTCCGGAACTGACACTGGCACTGACTATTGCCGGTGACCTTTGTTTCAATCCGTTGACCGATACGTTGAAGACGAAAAATGGTCGTGAAGTAAAGCTCAAAGAACCGCAGGGAACCGATTTCCCACCTAAAGGATTTGATGTAAAAGATAATGGTTATCTGGCTCCGACCGGAAAGAATACGGATGTAAAGATCAATCCTGAGTCAAACCGTTTGCAGGCTTTGCAGCCTTTTGCTCCGTGGGATGGCAATGACCTGTTGGACATGCCATTACTTATCAAGGCGGAAGGAAAATGTACGACAGACCATATTTCGATGGCAGGTCCTTGGCTCCGTTTCCGTGGACATCTGGAAAATATATCTGACAATATGTTGATGGGAGCTGTCAACGCTTTCAATGGTAAGACAAATGCCGTATTGAACCAGCTTACTGATGAATATGAAGCTGTTTCTGCCGTTGCCAAGCAATATAAAGCAAAAGGAATCTCGTCCATCGTTGTTGCCGAAGAGAACTACGGCGAAGGTTCTTCTCGCGAACATGCTGCTATGGAGCCCCGCTTCCTGAATGTAAAGGTGATCCTTGCCAAGAGCTTTGCCCGTATCCACGAGACGAACCTGAAGAAACAAGGAATGCTTGCCCTGACGTTTGCAAATAAAGATGATTATAGTAAGATCCGTGAAAACGATCATATCTCCATCGTCGGTTTGAAAGACTTTGCACCCGATAAGCCATTGACAGCCGTTCTTACACACGCAGACGGTTCGCAGGAATCATTCCCGGTAAATCATACATACAACGATTTGCAGATCAAATGGTTCAAGGCTGGGGCGGCACTGAATGTAGTACATTAATAGAAAATATTGAACCTAAATAACAGACCTCGTAGGGGCGGGTTCTAAACCCGCCCAATATCGACAGGATGTAATCATTGTCACAACGGGCAGGTTTGGAACCTGCCCCTACAAGGGCGGTCATATTGGTTCATATTTGACAACATCCGATTTAATAAATAAACTATCATAATGAATAAAATAACAAAACAAAAAGACCATTTGATCGTTCCTGATAAGGTTGTTATTCCTTTTATTGAAGGAGATGGCGTAGGAGCAGAGATCACTCCGGTCTGCCAAAAGATAGTAAATGCAGCTATCGAAAAAGCCTATGGTGGTAAACGGTCCATCGAATGGAAAGAAGTATTGGCGGGTGAGAAAGCTTACAACAAGACCGGAAGCTGGCTTCCCGATGAAACGATGGATGCTTTCCGCGAATATATGGTTGGGATCAAAGGTCCGTTGACCACTCCGATCGGTGGTGGTATCCGCTCGCTGAATGTCGCTTTGCGCCAGACGTTGGATCTTTATGTCTGTCTGCGTCCCGTCCGTTGGTTCAAAGGCGTTGTTTCTCCGGTACGCGAACCGCAGAAGGTCGATATGTATATTTTCCGTGAGAATACTGAAGATATCTATGCCGGTATCGAATGGCAACAAGGAACACCTGAAGCACATAAGTTTCTGAAGTTCCTAACGGAAGAAATGGGAGTGACCAAAGTTCGTTTCCCCGAAACCTCTTCATTCGGCGTAAAACCCGTATCCGTAGAAGGAACCGAACGCCTGGTGCGTGCCGCTATCGAATTTGCCCTGACTAATAAATTACCGAGTGTAACGCTTGTACATAAAGGAAATATTATGAAGTTCACTGAAGGTGGTTTCAAACTTTGGGGTTATGCCCTGGCGGAACGTGAGTTTGCCGACAAGACATTTACCTGGCCGCAATACGAAAAGATCAAAAAGGAGAAAGGCGAAGCCGAAGCTGTTAAAGCCATGTTTGAAGCCTCCGAGAGTGGAAAAGTCATCATCAAAGATGTTATTGCCGATGCCTTTCTGCAGAATACTTTATTGATCCCGGAAGAATATTCCGTCATCGCAACACTCAATCTGAACGGCGATTATATCTCCGATCAGCTGGCTGCTATGGTGGGCGGTATCGGAATTGCTCCCGGTGCCAATATCAATTACGACAGCGGTTATGCTATTTTCGAGGCAACACACGGCACGGCTCCCAACATTGCTGGAAAGAATGTTGTCAACCCCTCGTCCCTCTTGCTCTCATCCGTGATGATGCTTGAATATATGGGATGGAATGAAGCAGCCAGCCTGATTACGGCTGCTATGGAAAAAGCTTTCTCGAAAGGTGAAGCAACGAATGACCTGGCTCGTTTCATGCCGGCAGGAAAATCTCTTGGCACCAGGGAGTTTGGTGATTGTATCATATCTTTATTGTAACCTCATAAAATAATTAGTCATGAAGAAAGAATATCTTATCTATAAGCTGTCGGATGCATCGAAGGATGCTTGTAAGATCGACAATGAACTTTTTCCGATGTATAATGTGAAACGTGGTCTGCGTAACGAAGACGGCAGCGGTGTTTTGGTCGGACTGACCAAGATCGGTAACGTAGTAGGTTACGAACGTCTGCCGGATAACGGTGGTCTGAAGGCTATCCCCGGTAAACTGTTTTACAGAGGTTACGATGTGGAAGATTTGGCACATGCCCTGATTAAAGAGAAACGTTTTGGTTTTGAGGAAGTGGCTTATCTGTTGCTTTCCGGTAAGTTGCCCGATAAGGAAGAACTAGCCTCTTTCAAAGGCCTGATCTGTGATAACATGCCGTTGGAGCAGAAGACTAAAATGAATATCCTCGACCTGGAAGGACAGAATATCATGAATATCCTTGCCCGTAGCGTTTTGGAAATGTACACTTTCGATCCGAATCCGGACGATACCTCGCGTGACAACCTGATGCGCCAGTCCATCGAACTGATCTCCCGTTTCCCGACTATTATCGCTTATGCATATAATATCTTCCGTCATAGTACACACGGACGTTCTTTGCATATCCGCCATCCGCATGAAAACTTGTCGCTTGCAGAGAACTTCCTGCACATGCTGAAGAAAGACTTTACCGAACTCGATGCACGTACACTCGATTTATTGCTTGTCTTGCAAGCCGAGCACGGTGGTGGTAATAACTCGACCTTTACTGTTCGTGTAACCAGTTCGACCGGAACGGATACCTATTCATCCATTGCAGCCGGTATTGGTTCGTTGAAAGGCCCGTTGCACGGAGGTGCCAATATCCAGGTTGTAGATATGTTCAACCATCTGAAAGAAAATATCGGAGATTGGAAGAATGTGGATGAAATCGATACTTATTTCATGCGTATGCTGAATAAGGAGGCTTACAATAAAACGGGTCTGATCTATGGTATCGGTCATGCCGTTTATACAATATCCGACCCGCGTGCCATTGTCTTGAAGGAACTGGCCCGTGATCTGGCAAAGGAAAAGGGACGTGAAGAAGAGTTTGCCTTCCTCGAACTCCTGGAAGAACGTGCTATCGAATGTTTCGCCAAACATAAAGGAACGAAGAAACGTGTCTCTTCAAACGTAGACTTCTATTCCGGCTTCGTGTATGAAATGATCGGCTTGCCGCAGGAAATCTATACACCGCTGTTCGCCATGGCTCGTATCGTCGGTTGGACAGCTCACCGTATCGAAGAACTTCATTTCGACGGCAAACGTATTATCCGTCCGGCGTATAAGAATGTATTGGATGAAACTGTTTATGTTCCGATATCCGAACGTTGACGGAGGCTCTCTGATGTGAACGAATATGACCATCCTGAAATCCTAATACTCGTGAAACGGCGGATAATATATCCGCCGTGACGGGTGTTACGATACAGAGGTAAATATCCGGATAAAGCCATGGTTTAAATATATCGCCGACCCGCTTCGCGGGGATTGGTTTTTTATAGATAAATAATTTTAATGGATAAATAAGATCAAAAAGCCAGACACGACAGCACCTTATTGTAGTCGTCGCCGCCCTTATTGTCGTTGTACATGCCGTTGTAGAAGAAATTCACGCCCCACGCGGAGTTCTTCGGATCGTCACTGTACTCCGAACTCGACCAATAAGAATAATCAGACCAATCAAAATTATCTTTTCCGAGAGCTTTTTTAAAACTTGGCAATAAGTTACCTTTGTTTTGATACCAATACTGGCCCTGACCGGCAGAAGGCAAAAACCAACCGCTACTGTTAGCGGGAGCTTGCTGCGCTTTTTCGTAGCCTGCTGTCGCATGATAAGCGGCGGGAAATGCGGTTGACAAGTCACCACTTTGACTTTTGTTGAACAGGATGATTGCCTGCGTATTCTTATAACCGTAAAAACCTGTATTCTTCTCCCTATTCATCATATCCACATCGTCTTCTTCATATACTACTGATGTACCGATAGAACCCCACGCACAAGTTCTTCCACCATTACCTTCCTTCAACGAAAGAACGTAACCGTGAATGTCATTCATAGGAGTTGTGCCGTCTTTCTGCTTGTACTTGCAATCATCTTCCCAATCGCCGCTTTCGTCTCTACCGACTTTCAGAACAATGCCGATGCAGGCCTCTTTCTGCTCGTTGGACAAGGAATATGTATCTTTGGAGAGCAGCGTACCGTCTTTCATAAAGAAATCGCCTACTTGCAATTGGTGGGATTTATCAATAACGGTTGCAGAACCGTTATCTACCACATATTTCTTGTACTGGCTGGCAGAGACGTTAGCTGTAAATTTCCATTCGGCAGTAGCAGGGATGGCATTGGTGTAGCTACCGGAGAAGGTTGTCGGTTGGGGAACGGTTGCGGCAGGATTTATCAGGTAACGATAAGTGCCGTCACCCATCCGGCAGGGGGTGAAGTCGTTGAATTTCGTATCGGGGGCATCGAGGATGTAATCGGGAAGCTGATTGCTGCTTACATCCGTCAGCGTGTACTTTGTCTTCGGCAGGTCGATTACCACCAGCGCCATTTGGTGCTGCATGGAGAAAGAGAGGGTTTTGTTGGAGGTGGTACCCTGGGCTATCATCAGGTCGAAGGAGGTGTAGGCGGCGTAGGTTCCCTGATCGGTGGAGGGAGACCAGCCGCTGATGACGTTGGCAAAGAAAGCGGCGGCGTTATCAGCAGAAGCTATGACCTTGTTCGCCATATCGGCGCCGGATTGCCAAGGGTAATAAGCATAGTAGGCAGCACCGGAGATATTGAAAGGAGTTTTACCGTCGGTGGTTTGCCATACAAGGGAGGTGCTACCATCGGGAGCAGTCATGGTAGTGGCGACGAGGCAGAGGTTGTTTACACCGTCTACTATGGCACCGTCCTTTACGGCATAGACGCCTATTTTGTCACCGGCGGTGAATTGGGTGGTATAGTCGTTCTCTGTGGCACGGGTGGCGGGATTCTCGCGGGTATCGGACTTCTCGCCTGCGGCGGGAGCATAGCCGCCATCGGATACCTCGATGGTGAGGGCGGGGCGGTTGTTGTTACCGTTATCGTCGTCGCCGGGCAGTTCGCTTTCACTGCATCCGGAAAGCAAAAAGGCAGAGGCAAACACGACGACCGAAGCAAACAACACGGAGGCTGACGCTGTGATATTAGGAATATGGGGGATGATTCGTTTCATTGTTATTATTTTTATTTTTCAACCCGCAAGCGGGGATTGGATTTTAATAGATTAATAATTCAATTACCTTCATTTAATGCGAGAACTTTTGGTTGTGCTGGTCACATTTTCGGTTGTTCCGTCGCCCCATGCACCGTTCGCCTTTGCTGTCACCACATCCAGATAGCCATACTTCACGGTGATGTCGTAGGTATATTGGTTGCCGCTTTCGAGGTCGGCTTCGGTGCTCGTGGGGGTATAATAATAGGTATTGCCGTCCGTCAGGGTGACGGCGATGAATTTCTTGTCTTTCATATCCTGCGGAATGACGAGGGCGGCATAGGTTATCAGGATATCGCTATTGCCGGAGGGAGTGGTAGTCATTTTCGGGGTGATGGTGCCTTTGTTGCCACTGCTTATGTTCCATGTGCCGGTGGTACCGCTTCCCTGTGTGGGTACGGTGTATGCGCCCGAAAGGGCGAGGTTGTTGTCGTAGCCGATAATGACTTTTGAGATAACATTGGCATCCGTTGCCACTTCCGCTTTTTTGATGTTTATTACCACTCGTGCGGTCTGGTGGGCGAAGGGTAGGGATTTATCCGCGTCGCTGAACGAGATGTCTTTTTTGGCGGCATAGAGGAAGTCGCTCTTTGGGTAACCGTCGTTTTGGGCTTGGTCGGCTTGTACCTCCCATGATGCGGGCACGGCACCGGCATTCGACTCTCCGGCAGCGATGGAACCGTCGCCGCAATACCAGGCGCTGACGGTCTTCGTTTCGGCGGTGGTCTGCCAGTAGAACGGGTCGTCGGAGGTCAGGGTGGCACTGTTGTTATTAATATCCGACGGAGTATATTCCTTTATTTTTTTATCGGATGCGGCATTACTGACCTGTACGGCTATCTTGTCACCCGTTGTCCATACTCCGTCGGCAGTATTCGCGGCGCGGGTGACGGTCAGTCCGTCTACGGCGGCGGTGAAGGTCATCGGGTATTTGCCGTCGGGCAGGCGGTTGCCGTCCGTCGTCGTGTCGTCCGTGCAGCCGGCAAAGGCGAAGAGGCAACATAACGCTACCGTCATCCTGTTGCTGAATGCTGATAATCTGTCCATTTTTCTATCTCTTTTTGGGGTTGTCATTCTTTTCTTTTTATCGCGGAAGGTCCGCGATGGCTATCGCGCGAAGTCCGCGATTACTATCACGCAAGGTCCGCGATGGGTATCACGGACTTTGCGCGATTTTCCGGTTACTCTATTACGGGTCTGTCGTCATCGCCGCCGGGCGTATCGGATACATCGCCTACGACGAAGTTGCCCGACATCATCGCTGTGCGGGGTTCTTTAAGTAGTGCCGCCCCGTTGCTGCCGAGCTGTGTGCAAAGCGTTACGCTCCACACGGAACCGTCGACGGCTGTGGCAGGCAATACGAAGCCGACCTGCGTGGCAGTGTTCGGATAGAGTTTAGAGGCTGGGAAGAAGATCGTTTCGGCAGAGTCGCCGTCGGTGCGCTTGATGGTGACGCCGATCTGGGCTCCTGTGCCGCCCACCTTGATGTTCTTTCCCTTGATGATACAGGTTTGTCCTGCACTGACAGGCGTGCCTTCGCCACGGGCGGCGGCTGCCGGGTTCTGTGCATCCTGTGCACTGACTACGGTGAATAATTGCGGGCCGCTGACCGACTTCTGTATCTCGACGTCGATCTCGGCTTCTTCCAGTGCCTGGCGCATTTCCTGGCTCATGGAGTAGGCGACACCGAGCTTCAGGCGTTTGCGGTCGGGAGCCGATGTGAGTTCGCTTTCGAGAAAGACACCCTGCGAGGTGGGGCGGAAATAGCCCAACAGGGTGCTGACGCTATACCCCGAAGAGATATACCACATCATGCGACGCAGGAGTAGATTGCCTGTGCGGGCTATTTCGTCCACGTCCTCCTGGCGGGTGCTGAGGGCGGCGACTTCGCTGGCGAGGTCGTGTATGTTTAGACACTTCTGCAACTTGGGTTGCAGGTAACAGTCGTCGGTAACGTCCTGGGTAAGTGCCAGGTCGATGGCTTTCAGCGTGAGCTTCGCCTTCTGGGTCGGATCTTTTGCCATGGTTGGTTGTTTTTTAGTTAGATAGATGTTGATTGTTTATACTTTTGTTGACTGTGACACACCCCCTGCCCCCTCTCGAGAGGGGAAAGGTTACTCTGCGTCGCCGGTAACAGTTTTAATTTCTTCCCATTTCTTGATTTCGGAAGTTAGGCTCAGGCTGCCGTAGTGCCATTGCAGGGTAAACGAATAGGTGTAGCCTGCTTCGAGCGGCATGCCCAGGTTGAGCGTACCCGAAACAGATTCGCCGGTTTCGGAGGTATATTGCAACACTGCATTTCCTTTCGTCGGCAGGCAGATGTTTTCTCCGCTACCGAGCGAATAGGATGAACAAAGGGCTTCATTATCGGCATACTTTCCCGTTAGGGAGACACCGTTGTACATATTGGTCAGCGCCAAAGTAACGCCTTCCGGTGCATTTTTCAGTTCCGGTTTCAGCAGGCAGGTGGCGGGCTTCAGGTCGGCGGTGTAGACGGAGGTGCCCGATATGCTGACCGTTTGCGGAGTGCAGACCTGTACGGGAGAACATTTGCTTCCTGTTTTCAGGGCAATCGGTGTCGACAGGCTGATACCGTCGGTCGTCCCGCCGGCAGGCAGGTCAAACCCCTCGATACCGATAAGGGTGACGAAGCGGTAGGTGCCGTTTGCCAGCTTTACGCTCTTGTTGCCCGAGCCGAAAGATTGGTTGAGCAGGCATTTTCCCTCGCTATCGTCGAACACCAACAGACGGAAATCCGTCGTTTCGTTTCCCGTACGGGTCGATAAAACCACTTCGGCTGAATCACTTTCCGGAAGGTCGTTTTCGCTGCAACCCGCCGCCGAAAGCAACAGGGCGGACAAGGCTGCCAGGTATAAAGTCTTCTTCATAGGATACATTATATATAGGTATTGTTTACAAAACGATTTTCAGGCTTTTTTCTCCCATCTGCACGATATAAACGCCCCGGGGAAGCTGCACCGACTGCATGCCTGCCGCCACATCGACGGTACGGATCAGCGAACCGCCGAAGGTGTAGATGCGTGCCACGCCGGGCAGGTCGCTGTAAATGTGGAGGGTGCTCCCCGAACTGCTCAGGCTGAAACCGGCGGTGGGCGTTTCGATCTTTTCGTTGCTTACCGCCGTGTTGCGCCGGATACCGTCGATGCGGATTGCAATATTCTGCCGCACCGTCCGGACGACGTAAGCGCCGTCGCTCGTGCGGGGTGTCAGTTCGTCGCCCCGGTCGGTCGTCACCACAGGGGTGGATCGGTCGTAATCCTTATCGAGGGTAAGGTAGAAGCTGAAATCTTCCCCTGCCTCTACCCGGTGGCTTCCTGCTGCCGGATCGGTAGCGGCACCTTCTACGGGCGGGATTGTCACCTTATGATAAACGGGATCGGGTTTGGGGGCGGGATCGGGGTCAGGGTCAGGTGTAGGACCCGGTCCCGGCGGTGTATCATCTTTAAACATAAAACGCAGTATCACATCGGTCTCCGGCATATTGAAAGTGACCTGATCGGGACAGGAACCTCCTTCGGGGATAACAGGGTTCAGAAACCAGGAGCCGTCGGTGGCACTCCCTTCAATCCCCAGCAGGCTGACGTGCGAGGGCAGGGAAGCCGGCAGCGAGGCGGTGACCTCCGTGCCGGGTTTCACCTGATAAGGAGAATTTGCACCGGTCATATTCGTTGCTGTTACGGTAACGGCGACCTTCGCGGAAGAGAGTCCTTCCGTTTCGACCGTCAAGGTATAAGTATCGGGCGCTGTGATATATTGAACATCTATATCGATAAAGAGTTTGTAAGCGGGCATTGTGAAGGTAAAAGAGTTGCCGCCGTTCGTTGAGATATCCCAACTGTCAAGCTTAGTATCGCCAAAACTTTCACCGGCTTTTACGGTCGCTTTCTTCGTTTTCGGGAGGTTGGCTAGGGTTACGGTTACCTCATCTCCGGCTTGGGGATTGGCATTCCCCTTGTTATTCGTAACGGTAACCGTCACTGTCGGGTCATTTTTACGTATCTGTATATTTGTATCGAGTATTCCCTGTGCACATAGCGAAGCCATAGAAGAGGTCAGCAACAGACAGATGAAAGTCAGTGCCATACGGGTAAATTTATAAGGTATAAAAGTCTGTGATTTTGCCTCATTTCCGGCATTAGAGCGAGGTGACATCAAATGTATTGTCCTGTGAATTAGCTGTTTTATTTTCATAACTAAAATGATTTAGTCCATCAAGAACAATGTTTGATATGCCATAAATTAAAGCGTACAGCTAAAAGCATACCTTTGATTATGGAGGAAATTCATGATAAATCAGTAAACCAGGTGAAAACCAGGAAAGTTTGCATTAGTCAAGTGTATTCCTAATGGTACCCAAAGAGTATAAAATGATTGAGGAAATCAGACAATATCTTCTGACTTTTTTACTGGTCACTGTGATTTTTAAGCGTTATGCTTTTTGTATTTGATTATAAATGTTACCTTTGCCACCTGTTACTAACATAGTTCTTGATGGACTATGTCATTTCTCACCCAAAGATGTAATATCAATCGTTCCCAGTATTTTTCGGTCAACAAGCCATTACGGTAGTAATCGGTGATACGTTTCAATTATTGACAGATATGAGCTATCTTTCTTTACAAGGCAACGCCTTGTGCCGAGGCTCTCTTTTGCCGTCGGTTTTTAACCGACGGATATAAAAGACAGGAGGCAAAGCCTCTTCCTTTGTGGGCTTAAGCCCCTTTATTAACAGGGCTTCTTTCCTATATGAAAGGGGTTAAAACCCACAGAGGATCCGGCAAATCTGGAGCTTTTAGATATCCGTTTGCTGAAGCAAACGGCAAAAGAGAGCCTGCGGCATGAGGCTCCGCCTCATAAAAAAGATGAGTCTTTTTCTAATAACTTAACGACAATCCGTAAGCCACACTATTGAATGTATTGCCTGTACGGATTTTATCTTTTTCGAAGATACGGTAAAGTATTTCTCTTACCGGTATGACAAGACTGCTACCGCCTGTGATAAAGACGGAGTCGATATCCGAAGCACTGTATTTGGAAGTTTCGAGTAGTTGGCAGATATATTGTTCGATCGCTGTCGTATGCCGTTCGATGACTGTGGCGAATTCGTCAGGAGTGAAAGGTTCGTGAATACTGATCGTCTCTTTCTCAAAGTCGATCGTCGTATTTTTCCCATTCGACAAATTTATCTTGGCTTGTTCGATTCCTTTGAACAGCGAGAAAACATAGTTGTTATCAATCAATACCCTTACATTGTCTATCTTTGGATTGTTACCCGAAAGGTGGTAATAGTTATCCATCGAACGGCGTAGTTTACTTTCTTTCAGCATAAAAGTCCGTTCCCAGTTTTTCAGTTCACGGTAAAGGATGGAGGGTACTTCAATCTCCTTATCGTATGACTGGTATTTCACGCCCCGTCCCAGATGAGGAGTTACTTTATACCACATGATCTCCGAGTCGAACAGGTCGCCACCGATGTAGACCCCGCCGTGGGCGATGATATCGTCTTGCCGGTCTTCTTTGCGTACTTTGTCGGGTGACAGGTTCATGATTGTAAAATCGGAAGTACCACCACCGAGGTCGGCTACCAGGACATTCTCGTTATGGTCGAGCCGTTGTTCGTAGGAGAGAGCGGCGGCAATCGGTTCCAGTTGCAGCTTGATATTCCTAAAACCTGCGTTACGGGCGGCAAGTGTCAGACGGTTGACGGCCAGATTCTCTTGTTTGGGATCTTCCGAAAAGATGGCAGGCCTTCCCAATACCACATCGGTGATTTCCGTGCCTGTAAAAGCTTCCGCTTTCTCTTTCAAGTGACGGATGATGCAGGTGACGAGCTGGTCTGGTGTCATTCGTTTGCCGAATATCCAGGTAGAAAGGAACTTATCCTGACGAAGTAGTGTCTTGACCGATTTCAGCAGGCGCCCGGTCATATTCTCTTCTATATATTTGTCGTGGGCTTCCTTTCCCACATAATAGGTCATTTCGTTTGTATCCGGGAAATAAAGGATGGAGCTTGCGCTATAAGAGAATACTTCTTTTTGTGTCGTTTTATCAGTGAGGGAGATAATGGAATTGGAGGTTCCGAAATCTAAACCGCATGTCAACTCGTTTATGTTCATCTTTGCCTTTTGTTTAATGAAAAAATGGGGCGCAAAGATATAAAAAATATACCAAAATACTCGTTTGGTATATTATTAGTATCGGTTCGTATACTAAAAAGTTCTGCTATTGACTGTTTGCCTAGTTTTGTATCAAGTTCAAAAATAAAAAGAAGCATGATATGAAAACAGGATGGGTATGGTTGATTTTGCTGGGAGTTTTTATATTTCAGGAAACAGGCGCGCAGGTTTGGCTGAAGGCTGAATATATCGGTTCTTCCGGTTTCAAGGATGTCGATAACAAAAAGGTTGGCGGAAAAGGCGATATGAAAGTGATACAGGGAGGAGTCAATGTCCCCGTATCGATGAAGATGGATGAAAACAATCATCCGACGGCCTGGATGGTCGGCCTGAGCGCTTCCTATGCTTCGATGAATAACAAGGACTTGTCGGGATATATAGACTTGCCGCATATTTTCAATGCACAGCTGGCAGTATCTTATATCCGTCCGTTAAGTAAGAAATGGTCGTTATTGGCAAGTGTGGGAGCGGGGATCTTTATGGATACCGGAAGCCTGGCTTATGTCCGTTGGAATAATGTTATGGGTGTGGGAGTGGCTGCGGCAATCTGGCATCTGAGGGATAATCTCGATGTGGGTATGGGGCTTGCTTTGAACACCAGCTTCGGTTACCCGATGGCCTTTCCGGCCCTTTTCGTGGACTGGCGGATTGAAGGACGTTATATGGTTAATGTCTCAATGATGGATGGGGCGGAATTGTCGGGTGGCGTCCAGTTGCATAAATTGTTTCGCCTGAAACTGATCGGTTCGATGAGTGGCATGCTTGCCTTTGTCAAACATGAGGGGAAGGATCAGATATTTACACAGCAGTACATAATAACCGGATTACAGCCGGAACTGACGATCACAAAATCTCTTTCTGTTCCCATAACGATCGGCCTGTCTGCTTACCGGACCGCCTTTTACGATGACCGGAGCTTGAAGGCCATGTTCCGGTCGATGGACAGAGACTATGATCCGCATTTTTCGCCTTCTTTTTATACAAGTGTAGCGATTAAGTATGGTTTCTGATTAGATCGGGTTTTGTAGTTCGTAGAAAATGTATCACCTTTACCTCGTCTAAATAAGTAAAGAAATAATGTTATGCCGGAGTCGGAAGTTACATATAATAGTTTTTTGATTAAATTTCTGATAGCCCCGAAATATAGAATCGGTAGGCATGTGTTGCTGATACTATTCTTCACTTTTGTCGCGTTCAATATGCCTTATTTGACCTGTGCGACTTTTTTGGGCGAAGTAGATGATGTGATTTGGTGTGTCAGCCTCATTTTACTGTTTTCCTATTTGGGAGGAATTTATCTGCATATGTATGTTTTGCTACCAGGGTTGCTGCTGAAAAATCGATATGTCTTGTATATCATTACTGTATCTTTACTAATATTGGTCATGATCGTAGTCTCTTTTGGGAGTGATTACTGGCTGAATTTATATTACAGGCAGGAACCGGGGTATTATTCTTTTTTCTATAAGAATCGAATACTGGCGGTTGAGATTGTAAGTAATTTTTTCCTTTACGGGTTATTGATTGCAGGAACTTCCATTACGATTTTGCTACGTCATTGGATAGGGTTCTATAAACGAAAGAACGAATTGGAGAAGGTAAACCTGAAAACTGAATTGGAGTTATTGAAAGATCAGATCAATCCGGAGTTTCTTTTTAATATGCTTGATGAAGCGGGTAAGCAGACATTTGATAACCCTGCACAGGCTTCAATAGTCTTGATGGAGCTAAGTAGATTGCTCCGTTACCAGTTGTATGATGGGAAACGGGAGAAGGTGTTGCTGATCTCTGAGATTTCATTCATTGAACATTTCCTGGAACTGGCAAAGACGAGACATGCGAATCTGAGTTTTAGCGTGATGAAAGAGGGGGATGTTAGCCGTAAGTTAGTACCTCCTTTGTTGTTTATTCCGTTTGCCATTCATTATGTGAAGCTGTCGTCATTGGGGAATTTGCCGCTGGATGTTCATTTCTGTTTTCGGGCTGGAGAAGGAGAGTTACATTTTTCCTGCATCTGTTTTGCTCCGGGTATGCCGGGTGGACACATGGAGAATTGTGAAGATCTGGAAAGTGTGAATCAACGCCTCGATTTGCTATTTAAAAACTCCTATAAGTTGGAGGTGGTGGACGATGGAGGAATTTGTAAAACGAATTTATGTATCAGGTTGTGATGAATACGTCCGGTTTTTTACTGCGTTTGCTGGTTGATCCACGTTGGAGGTTCTTCAGGCATTTCCTGCTGTTTTCTCTCAGTATGCTAATAATCTCTGTAAATTTTTATCTGGATTTGATAGAGGGAGAAGGGTTTGTTAAAAGTTGTATTTTACAAAGTTTGATATTGCTTGTTCCTATTTATTTGAGCATATTTATATTGACTCCGCGTCTGTTGCTGAAGAATAAACCGGGAAGATATGTTGTCTGTGTATTTCTGGTTATTGCTTTAGCTCTTTTATTTTCTTATTTACTGCGGCAGGAGGACATTGTTAAGGAGTTTGAAATATACCAGTTTTGGCTGTCAGCTTTCTTTTTTGTTTCTTCTATTATCCAGTTGAGCCTGATTATTGCCGGAGCATCTGCTGTCATTGTCTTTCAGGATTATGTAAAGTACGGGTTGCGTATCGACCAGTTGGAGAATGCAACTATGCAGTCGGAATTGGAACAACTGAAGAACCAGATCAACCCACATTTCCTCTTCAATATGCTCAACAATGCCAATGTATTGATAAAAGAAAGTCCCGATGAAGCTGTTCTTGTCCTTTCCAAATTGAAAGACCTATTGAAGTACCAGTTAAAAGACAGCGTATCGGAAGAGGTACGGCTGAAAGATGATATCTGTTTCCTGAATGATTATCTGAATATGGAAAAGATAAGGCGTGATAACTTCGATTTCATCGTATCCACAGAAGGCAATATGGAAGACATAACTGTTCCTCCTCTACTTTTTATCCCTTTTGTGGAAAATGCAGTGAAGCATAACAACGATAACCGGAAGCTCTCGTATGTACATTTATACTTCAAGGTGGAAGAGGAAAGCCTTACCTTTATCTGCATCAATTCGAAACCGGCCGAACAGAAGGAACGGGAAGCCGATGGAGGCATAGGCCTGGCTAATATCCGTCGTCGTCTGGAACTACTGTACGATACCGGTCATTCGTTACAAATAGACGAGACCGATATAACATATACGATCAATCTCCGTTTAAACTTAAAAAGAATAGTTGTATGAATTGCATAATTGTAGATGATGAACCGCTGGGGCGTAAAGCTATCCAGTTATTGGTACAGGATACACCGTTATTATCTTTATGTGGAAGTTTTGGCGATGCTGTTTCTGCGGGGAAATTTATGCAGGCCAGCCCTGTCGACCTGGTCTTTCTGGATATCAAGATGCCCGGTGTAAACGGATTGGAGTTTGCCAGGATGATCCCGGCCGAAACGCTGGTCATTTTCGTTACTGCCTATGCGGAATATGCTCTCGACAGTTACGAAGTGGATGCGATCGACTACCTGGTGAAACCGATCGAGATAGAACGTTTCAAACATGCTGTTGGAAAGGCACAGATTTATCATACGCTTTTGAAGGCAGACAATAACAAGAACAGTGTCGAGTCTGTTGCTGCCGATCATATTTTTGTCAAAGCCGAACGTCGTTATTTCAAGATACAGTTTAAGAATATCCTGTTTATCGAGGGATTGAAGGATTATGTCGTGATCCAGACACCCGACCAGCGGATCATAACGAAGATGAATCTGAAAGCCATCCATGAAATGCTTCCGAAGGATGTTTTTCTCCGTACAAATAAATCGTATATTGTTAACACTGACTATATTGACTCGTTCGATAACAACGACGTGTTTATTGGGAAATATGAGATTTCAATCGGTAATAGTTATCGTGATGCCTTTTTCGAGACGTTTTTTATGAAGAATAATCCGGCGGATTAGGAGTCGTTCTCTTTAAAATCACGTATATTTGCCGCATGAAAGAGTCTGTACGGATACTGCGTTTTATCATTGTAGGTACGTTGAATGCTCTCATTACCGCCCTTGTTATCTGGGTGCTGATGGAGGGGATGGACTGCAATTATCTATGGTCGAATGTCGCAGGATATGTCGCAGCACTTATCAATAATTTCTTTTGGAGTAAATACTGGATATTCTCAGCCCGTAGTGGAAAGTTCCAGCGTGAGATTCCTCTTTTCCTGGTTGCTTTCGGCTGTGCCTACGGGCTGCAATTCCTGTCTCTCTTACTTATGGTAGAGATCTGTGATATGAACGAATACCTGGGCCAGTTCCTGGGCCTTTTCGTATATGGTGCCGTTAACTTCACAATGAATAAACGGCTTACCTTCCTCCGGAAATAGGAAAGCTTTTCTAATTACTCACTTCTCAACGTATCGGCCGGTGCAACACGTGACGACAGATAGGCCGGGTACCAGGTTCCCAGCATAATGATAAATGCCATAAACAAGTAAGTAAGCAGCAGCCCGAAGAAAATACGAAAGAAAGTAATATGCATAATATTCGTGCCGATAAATTCCATTTTAGCCAGGTTGATACAGAGGATAACGGCCGGTATGGCAACCAGGCTTAACAACAACCAGCCTTCACCGATCATCATTCGTAGTATCTGGCTCCGTGTGGAACCGACGGCCAGCCGTAATCCGATCTCTGGTTTCCGGTATTCGTTGCGGAACCAGAAAGTACCTATAATTCCCAGAAATATATTGAAGACAAGGAATACCATGAAAGCAACCCGGTAGCGGATCTCATCCATTCGTCCGTCCGAAAGATATAACGTATAACGCAGGTCGTCGAAAGACCTTACCTTATATAATAGAAAGTTGCCTACTGACAGTTGTTCCCGTATATCCTGTTGGAAGTTTTGTATGAAATCCCGTTGATTCAACCCGGGTTTGACACGTATGCTGATTTCAAATTGGGATAGTACGCCTTCGTCCATCTGGGCCAGATCGGAGTTGGATAATAACAGATAGGCTGCATATTCCTCGGGCCTGTAGTCGTCTCGTTTCAGAGGGCCGCAAACGTCGCCGATGAGAAATTCTTCGCCATCATCTTTCAGATAAAGGGGTTTTCCTTTTGCCTGCTCGCCGGGAAATTCATCCTGGGCGAATTTGCGGGAAATAATTACACTGTTTTCATTCAAGGCCTTTGCCAGCTGGGACGGTTCTCCACCTGCTAACGGATGGATGCGAAATACCTCAAAGTAAGAAGGAGTGACTTCCAGAAAATGACAGTCGTTTGTCTGTATTGTGTCTTTCGAAAGCCTGATATCTCTGTAACTGGCACAATAGGGGGCACTCATGTTGGAGACACATACACTCTCTACCTGGGGATGCTGGCGGATACGTTCCAGGATAGACAGGAAATCGGCGGCAGCCTGCTGTTCTCCTTCTTCATACCGGACATACAGCGGACTGCTTTCCGGAATGGTGGCAAGTTGTACCTGATAGGTATCTTTTATGTCATAAGCACTGTCTATTGAAGCGGTATATCCGAATGTGATGAAAAAGTCCATTATATACCATAGCAGTATAAATACGATGAATAATTCGGCAACGATCCAGGCATTTTGCCGGCGTTGTGTCCATATAAGTTTTAAAAGGTGCTGTATCATGGTTCTGTTTATTTATCGTTTAATGCATCTACAACCGGTTTCCTGAGGGCACGCCAGGCAGGAACGAGGGCAGACAGTAAATTAAGTATCAGGCAAAAAGCAAAAGCGTATCCGAAAATAGCCGGATTCAGGAACATACCAGGTGACAGGTCTATCGAGGCGGTCAGCGAACTGCCATCCCAGTTATATCTTCCCAGCAACCAGCCTTTAAGCAGGCTGACCAATCCGTAGGACAGTAGTAAGCCGGTCAGGCCTCCGAGTAGAGTAAGCAATAGGTTTTCATATAAAACTTGCATCAATAATGTCCTATTCATCGCACCGAATGCTTTACGTATACCGAGTTCCTCCATTCTTTTCTTCATACGTGATGCCGTCATTCCTGTCAGGTTGATAGAGGGAACCAATAACAGGATCAGGATGATCAGTGTTATCTGAATATACAGCAGTGTATAGTCGGGAATATTGAATGATTCGCCACTGCGAAGGTAGGCCCGGAAAATAGTATCGGGCTGGTCGTTTAATATCAGATCGTACTGGGTTGTGCTGGTATTGTATTTGCGGCAAAGGTCTTCTGCCTCCGTGCGGATAGCATCAAAGTCATTCGGGCTTTTAGCCAGGATATATACCTGCATACGTCCCAGGACATAGTTACACCACGCACCTCCTTTGATCTGCGAGGGGCGGTTGGTGAAAGGCAACCACAACTCTGCATAGCAATAATTAGCGATGGAAGGGACGTCTTTGACGACTCCGGCTACTGTGTATTCTTCGAAATTCAGTAGAAATGTTTTTCCGGCTGCATCGGTCGTATTGAACAACTTTCGTGCCAGCGATTCGCATAAGACCGCTTTCCGGATGCCGGAGGTGAATTCTTCTTCTGTATAAGGGGCTCCTGACAGGAATGAGAATCGGAAAACTTTCCAGAATGCGGCATCTGTTCCCATGACAAGGCCGTTATAGACATTTTTGTTACCTTGCAACTGGATAAACTCACTTTGTTCTCCTAAAGGTATGACTGCCGTAACCGCTTCGGGGATTTGCATCGGGTAGAAGCATTCTTTAATGGTCGGGTACGATAGTTGACTGCTGCCATATCCTTTCCCTTCTTTTTTAGCGACTTTCCCGTACTGGACAATCATCATCCGGTCGCGATAACTTTCCGGTTCTATGTTGGCTGTATGGAAATAATACAGGATAGCCAATATCATAACCATAGAGATAGCCAGGCCGGTACCGGCTATATAGATAATACTGAAGAATTTATTTTGCTTCAGCATTTGAACTGCCTGCCTGAAATAGACTTTATACATAAAAGACTTTGTTATTATTGTTCGATGCGTATAATAACAAAGTCTGTGCCATAAAGGTAATGTGTTGAAATACAGTATTTGCAGCTTCGCTATTGCTGTTCGTTATCGGACACTGTGTTCGTTTTCGTGAGGCTTAAAATACCGTCTTCCTGCGAAAAGCGATCATCATGTTCGGAAAGAAACCTAATAGCCGTTATGATTTTGTCTGCCGGGAAAGATAACTCTTCCGTCAGCTTTTTTACTTCCTGGGGTCCGTTGTCTTCCAGTGTTTTCAATAAAGCATCCCGTATGGTGTTGAATGTATGGTTGTTCAGTCCCGAGTCGTTTTTGGCCAGGCAGACATCGCAGCAACCGCAATCGGAAGTATCCTTTTCACCGAAGTAAGTGATCAGCATCCGGCTCCGGCAGATCCGGTTTTCCTCTATGTAATCTATAACCCGATTCATCCGGCTTTCAAAACGTTCTTTGCGCTCTTCATAGGCCGAGCGGGGGATGGAGAGGTATTTGATCTCCTCCCTTGTTCGGGTATAGATGATGAGTGGCGTCTTTTTATGTGGAATATAATTGACGATCCTGTATTTGGAAAGTCCGATCAATACGTCATATATCTCTTGCTGGCTCAGTCCGGTTCGGGTAGAGATCAGTCCTTCATTAATATATACATAATCGGAAAACAGTCCGGTATAAGAACGGAGGATGCATTGGATCACTTCGTCTGTCTTTCTATCCTGGTGCAGATACTTGTAAAGTTCGTCGCGGGTGGCGGTGAATACCAGGCGGGAAGCATTGTCCTGTTCTTCCGTATATTCTATATAACCGGCCAGTTCCAGTATTTTCAGCGCATGATGAGCCTGCAAGTGTGAAAACTTGTAAGCTGAACAGAAATCGATCAGTGAGAAATCATGTACTGTATCAAGTCCGAATCCAACAGCAATCTGGTAATAATTGCCCAATGCATCGTATACCCGGCTGATAAACTCCCTGTCCGGATACTCGTCGGCCAGTCGTTTTTTGAGCTTTGTAGTGTCCGTATTCGAACATAAAGCAACAGCATAGGCCCGTTGTTCATCGCGCCCGGCGCGTCCGGCTTCCTGATAGTATTCTTCCAGTGATCCGGGCATATCCAGATGGACAACCAGGCGTACGTCCGGTTTGTCGATCCCCATACCGAAAGCATTGGTGGATACGATGACACGGCATTCGTTATTTTTCCAGCGGCTTTGTCGGAGATTCTTCTCGTCACGATTGAGCCCGGCATGGAAAAAGTCTGCCGATATACCGGCTTCCCGCAGTAGGGTCGCTACCTCTTTGGTCCGTTTCCTGTTGCGTACATAGACAATGGCGGTTCCCGGAACTTTCCCCAGTATATAGACGAGTGAGTTTATCTTATCTTCCGTGCGCCGTACGATATAGGAAAGGTTCTTCCGTACGAAACTTTTCCGGAAGACATTCTTTTCCTTGAAGTGCAACCGTTCCTGTATGTCATTGACTACTTCAGGTGTTGCCGTAGCCGTAAGTGCCAATACGGGTATATCGGGAAGTTGTTCGCGGATGTCGGCTATCTTCATGTAAGAAGGACGGAAGTCGTATCCCCATTGAGAGATACAGTGGCTTTCGTCGATAACCAGCAGGCAAACATTCATCGCTTGCAGCTTACTTATAAATATGTCGGTCGCTAAACGTTCGGGCGATACATACAGGAATTTATAATTACCGAAAATGCAGTTTTCCAATTGGGTGATTATTTCCTGACGGGTCATACCCGAATATACGGCAGTAGCTTTGATGCCCAGACGACGCAGGTTATCCACCTGGTCTTTCATCAAGGCGATCAGTGGGGTTACGACAATGCATATCCCTTCCATGGCCAATGCCGGCACCTGGAAGGTAATCGATTTACCTCCACCGGTCGGCATTAGCCCCAGTGTGTCTTTTCCCTCACAAACAGAGTGTATTATGTCCTCCTGGAGAGGACGAAAAGCAGGGTATCCCCAGTACTTCTCTAATATCTTATGGTAGACGTCCACCGGTTTCCTTCATATGTCATCGACCTTTATGTCTTTAACCATGAGCTGTAAGGTCGTGTTCCCGTTATACGTATTTTCTTCGATGGTATAGCAGATATTAAAAGGTTTCATCCCCTTAATATATTTGCTGTGTTCATGCATCCCGAAAGCGATACCGTGAATCGGCGTATTCGACTTGTCGTCTATCAGTTCCAGTTTGATATGTTCCAGTTCTTTACCTACCAGCTTGCTTGTACCGTAATCCTTGACGTTCAGTGAGCAGAACACCGGCTTCTGGTTGTCGGGTCCAAACGGGTTCATCCGTTTGAGCTCGCTCATGAATTTGGTGTTGATTTCTTTCAGGTCGAGTACGGCATCGATGTCGATCTGCGGGGTCATCTGCTCCGGGATGATTTCATCGGCAGCGAGTTTCAGGAAACGGTCGGTGAAAGCTTCTAGGTTTTCCTCTTTCAGGGAAAGGCCGGCGGCATAGGTATGTCCTCCGAAGTTTTCCAACAGGTCGCGACAGTTCTCTATCGCCTTGTATATATCGAAGCCGGTAACCGAGCGGGCAGAACCGGTAATCAGTTCGGACGATTTGGTCAGTACGACTGCCGGGCGGTAATACTTTTCAGTCAGGCGGGAGGCAACAATACCGATAACTCCTTTATGCCAGCCCGGATTGTAGACTACGATTGCCTTCCGGTCTTCCATATTGGCGAATTCATCGATGATGGCGTTGGCCTCGTCTGTTATTCTCTTGTCCAGTTCACGGCGTTCGTCGTTATACTGGTTGATATTTTCGCTCTTTTCGCGGGCCGATTCGACATCTTTGGCCAGTAGCAGGTCTACTGCTTCCTTTCCGTTCATCATACGCCCGGAAGCATTGATACGGGGACCTATTTTAAATACGATGTCGCTGATAGTGATATCTTTTCCGGTCAGACCACAGATGTCTATGATCCCTTTCAACCCCAGACTGGGATTGCTGTTTAGTTGCTTTAGTCCGTAGTAAGCCAGAATACGGTTTTCTCCTGTAATAGGCACGATGTCGGAAGCGATACTGACTGCTGTCAGTTCAAGCAATTTTTCCAATTCTGAGAAGGGGAAGTTATTGCTTTTGGCAAAAGCCTGCATAAACTTAAAGCCGACCCCGCAGCCCGATAAATGTTCGTAGGGATAGATAGAATCTACCCGCTTGGCATCCAGTACGGCTACCGCATCCGGAAGTGTATCGTCCGGCATATGGTGGTCGCAAATGATAAAGTCGATACCTTTTTCTTTGGCATACTCTATCTTTTCGATTGCTTTGATTCCGCAGTCGAGTGAGATAATTAAGGTTACGCCGTTTTCATACGCGTAATTGATCCCCTTATAGGAAATACCGTACCCTTCGTCGTAACGATCCGGGATGTAATAATCCAGAGTCGAAGAGTAGGGCCTTAAATATTTGAACACAAGCGAAACGGCAGTCGTTCCGTCTACATCGTAATCACCGTAAACCAGAATTTTTTCTTTATTCCCAAGAGCTTTATTCAACCGTTTTACTGCTTTTTCCATATCCGGCATCAGAAATGGATCATGTAGGTCGTTGAGATTGGGTTTAAAGAACTTTCTTGCCTCTTCTGCCGTGGTAATCCCTCTCTGAACAAGCAGGAGACAGATAATGGGACTGAAACCGATCTCAGCCGCCAGCGTATCTCTCTTACGTAATTCTTCTTCTGTCGGGGTTTGAAAATTCCATTTGTTAGTCATTATATATTATTTTTTCTTTTTTTATCTTTCTACATAGCCTTGCGGTATGTTATTTTTTCTTCCTTACGAAACTATTGTTTCACTAGGGTGAAACTAAAGTTTCTTCACGATGAAACAATAGTTTCAACCGGATGAAACTGGGACTGGAATTGCTGTCTTATCTATATCTCCCGGAAGATGCCCCTGTTTTCCTTTCAACCCGTAAAATTAGGAATTTAAAATGGATAATAGCAATAGCCCGGGGAAAATAGTTTTTTTGTTATTATTTTTTTATAAGTACACGAATCATTTGTACATTTGTCACAATATTATAAAAAACAATGACGGAAGATATTAAAAAGGCCTGCGAAGTAATGCAGGAAGGCGGTATAATACTCTATCCCACAGATACAATCTGGGGAATAGGTTGCGATGCAACGAATGAAGAAGCTGTGCAGCGTGTGTATGAGTTAAAGAGAAGAGCAGACAATAAGGCCATGTTGGTCTTGTTGGATAGTACTGCAAAACTCGAAATGTACGTATCGGATGTTCCCGATGTTGCATGGGATTTGATCGAGGTGGCAGACAAGCCGCTGACCATTATCTACTCCAATGCAAAAAATCTGGCAAAAAACCTGTTGGCTGACGATGGAAGCGTGGGTATTCGTATTTCGAATGAAGAATTTTCGCGTAAACTGTGCGAACGTTTCCGTAAACCATTGGTGTCGACATCTGCCAATGTGAGCGGTGAACTTTCACCGGCTAACTTCTCGGAAGTATCGGATGTAATTAAAAACGGAGTAGATTATATTGTTGGCTATCGTCAGGATGATATGAGCAAGGCACAACCATCAAATATTATAAAACTTGGTGCCGGAGGTCTTATTCAGGTTATCAGATAAGAATGAAGAAAAGTAGGCAGGCAGGAAAATACATATTATCAGATTTTATCTCTGCAGCTGTAGTCTGGTTTCTGTTTAACTGGCTACGATATAAGGAAGTGGCTATTTATGAGGGGGCTGGTTCTTTCAGTAATTATTTGGCTTATATGCAGGTACTGAAAGGGCAGTTTCTGATCCCTTTCTTCTGGCTGACTCTGTACTATTTTTCAGGTTATTACAATAAACCGTTTGGAAAGTCGAGGTTGACCGAGTTGTTTTCAACTTTTGTCACTTCTTTGATCGGAGTTGTCTTGATTTTCTTTATCGTTGTATTGAACGACCTGCCTCGTTCGTTTCATATTTACTACGAACTCTTTTTTGTATTATTCGGTTTACAGTTCGTATTGACCTATATCCCGCGTCTGTCTATCACACTTGCGGGCCTGCGGAAAATAAAAAGCAGGGAAGGGGCAATGAATGTATTGATAATCGGAGCAGGGAAGAAGGCTTGTAGTATTGCTAAAGATCTTTATCGGATGGGATATAATATTTCTGGTTTTATACCGGAAGATCCAGTAACTCCGGTAGAGGTGGATCAAAAAGAAGTGTTGGGAGTTTTGGACGATTTACCGATGATTGTTGCAGAAAAGAGGGTCGATGAGCTGGTGCTTGCCGCAGAAACGGATGATAATAAAAAATTATTGAATATACTCTATTCGCTTTATCTTTATAAATTACCGATCAAAGTCCTGGTCGATAAGTTGAGTATGCTCTCGCAGGTAAAGATAAAGACGATTCGTGGCATTCCTTTGGTGAATGTGACAGATAACAATTTCTCGCAAGTCGAAAAGAATATCAAGCTGTTTATGGATAAAGCCATATCTGTTTTGGTACTTGTCCTGTTTTTACCGATGTATCTTTATATTGCATATCGGGTGAAGAAGGATTCTCCGGGACCGGTCTTTTTCCGTCAGGAACGGATCGGATATATGGGAAAACCCTTTATGATCTATAAGTTTCGGACGATGTATGTAGGAGCCGAAGATAAAGGACCGTTGTTGTCGTCCGAGAATGATGAACGTATTACTCCGTTCGGGCATATTATGCGGAAATACCGGCTGGATGAATTTCCTCAGTTCTGGAATGTACTGAAAGGGGATATGTCGGTAGTAGGACCACGGCCGGAGCGGAAATATTTTATTGATCAGATAGTAAAAGTTGCGCCTTACTATTATTTACTGCATAACGTACGTCCCGGTATCACTTCCCTGGGAATGGTGAAATATGGATATGCCGGTGATGTGGATAAGATGATCGAGCGCATGAAATATGATGTTTTATATTACGAAAATATGTCGTTACTACTGGATATAACCATATTGATCTACACAGTAAAGACAGTGTTTACAGGTAAAGGTATTTAAAATGGCAAAAGAAGGTTTATTTTACAGGTTTCTGTTGTGGCGGGATCAGCATATAAAAGAGAAACATTTTATTCTGGTGATCAGTTTTCTGGTCGGTATATGCACGGCGGCGTCCGCTATCATACTGAAACAGCTGATTCATCTGATACAGCATATCCTTACAGGGAATTTTGATGCCAGTGGGGTGAACTATCTGTATCTGCTTTACCCGGTAATTGGTATCCTGCTGGCAGGATTGTTCGTTAAATATATCGTACGTGATGATATCAGTCATGGGGTAACTAAGATCCTTTATGCTATTTCGCAGCGTAAGAGCCGGATCAAACCGCATAATACCTGGACATCCATTGTCGCCAGTTCGGTGACTATCGGATTCGGTGGATCGGTAGGAGCAGAGGCCCCGATTGTTTTGACCGGAGCGGCTATCGGTTCTAACCTGGGACGTTTGTTCCGTATGGAGCAGAAGACCTTAATGCTGTTGGTCGGCTGTGGGGCAGCAGGTGCGATTGCAGGTATTTTTAAGGCTCCTATTGCCGGGCTGGTCTTTGTGATCGAGGTATTATTGCTCGACCTGACCATGACCTCTGTATTGCCTTTATTGATTTCATCGGTGACGGCAGCAACGGTTTCCTATATTTTTACTGGAACGGAAGCTATGTTTAAATTTTCTCAGACCGAGGTTTTTGAGATAGAACGTATTCCGTATGTACTGTTGTTGGGCGTTTTCTGTGGTCTGGTATCCTTGTATTTCACCCGTGTGATGAACCGGGTGGAAGGAATGTACCGGAAACTGGGTGTTTACTGGAAGAAGTTCCTGTTGGGAGGCGTGATGCTGAGTATCCTGATCTTCCTTTTCCCTCCGTTGTATGGTGAAGGTTACGATACGATCGGTTCTCTATTGAACGGACAGTTCTCGCATATTATGGATAAGAGTTTATTCTATGACCTGAATGATAATTACTGGGGAATTATCGTATTCCTGTTCCTCATCTTGCTGACTAAAGTTTTTGCATCGAGTGCGACTAATGCCGGTGGCGGTTGTGGTGGTATTTTTGCACCTAGTTTGTATTTAGGCTGTATATCAGGATTCCTGTTTGCTCATACCTCCAACTATTTCCCGTTCACGATGTATATTTCGGAAAAGAACTTTGCCCTGTTAGGTATGGCGGGGATCATGTCGGGAGTTATGCATGCACCGCTTACCGGAGTGTTCCTGATTGCGGAACTTACCGGTGGATACGATCTTTTCCTTCCGTTAATGATCGTTTCCATCAGTTCATACCTGACAATCCTGATGTTCGAACCCCACAGTATCTACTCGATGCGTCTGGCTCAGAAAGGAGAATTGCTTACACACCATAAAGACCGTGCCGTACTGACTTTGCTGAATACCGATAGTGTAATCGAGAAAGATTTCCAGACTGTATCACCGGAAATGTCGCTGGGCGATATGGTAAAAGTAATTGCAAAGAGCGGACGAAATGCATTCCCGGTTATTGACGATAAAGGTGTCTTGTTGGGGATTGTGCAATTGGACAATATCCGCAACATTATGTTCCGTCCTGAGTTATATAACAGGTTTCATGTTTCTAAATTTATGGTGTCGGCCCCGGCCAAGATACAGATAGGGACCCCGATGGAGCAGATCATGGGGATATTTGACGATACGAAAGCCTGGAATCTTCCCGTGGTGGATGAAGAAGGCCGTTATGTCGGATTTATGTCGAAGTCGAAGATATTTAATTCATACCGCGAAGTATTGGTAGAAAACTTTTCAGGAGATTAAAAGATGGAAAAAAAAGATTTACGGATTGTATATATGGGTACTCCCGACTTTGCAGTGGAGAGCCTGCGTGCCTTGGTTGAAGGTGGTTATAATGTAGTAGGAGTGATCACGATGCCGGATAAACCGGTTGGACGTCATGGCAGTGTTTTACAGGCCAGCCCGGTAAAAGAATATGCTTTGTCGCAGAATCTTCCGGTGTTGCAGCCGGAGAAGCTGAAGGATGAAGTGTTTATTTCAGAACTGCGTGCGCTGAAGGCCGATTTGCAGATAGTGGTTGCTTTTCGTATGTTGCCGGAAGTAGTGTGGGATATGCCACGCTTCGGAACATTCAATCTGCATGCATCTTTGTTACCACAATATCGTGGAGCAGCTCCGATCAATTGGGCTGTTATTAACGGGGATACTGAAACTGGGGTTACAACTTTCTTCCTTACACATGAAATCGATACCGGAAAAATTATTCGTCAGAAACACCTTCCGATAGCCGATACCGATAATGTGGGAATGGTACATGATGCACTAATGACAATAGGTGCAGGGTTGGTTACAGAGACGGTCGATTTGTTGCTGGCCGGTAAAGTCGATGCCATTCCTCAGGAAGAGTTTATTAAAGATGTTATCGAGTTACGTCCTGCTCCCAAGATATTTAAAGATACCTGCCGTATCGATTGGAATCAGCCGTTAAAGAAAATCTATGATTTTATTCGTGGTTTGTCTCCATATCCTGCGGCCTGGACGGAATTGGTTGCAGCGGATGGAAGTCGTCTGGCTTTAAAAGTCTATCAGGCCGAAAAACATCCTGTATCTCATAACCAGGCTGTTGGTACTATCCTTACAGATGCAAAGAGCTATATCGATATCGTGGTTGAAGATGGTTATATCCGTCTTTTGGATCTTCAATTGGCTGGTAAGAAACGGATGGGCGTAAAAGACTTCCTGAACGGTAACAAACAAATCGGAGATTATACCGTAGAATAAGAATGGGAGAAACCAGACGTATTATCTATATCATCCTGGGTTCTTTCTTCCTGATATTGGGAGCAATCGGCCTGTTTGTCCCGTTGCTCCCGACTACTCCTTTCTGGTTGTTGACCTGCTGGTTTTATCTTCGCAGCTCGGAGAAGTTATATAACCGGGCGATGAGTAATCGCTATTTCGGCTCTTATATCAGAAACTATATGGTTGACAAGGCAATCCCTTTGCAATCGAAGATCATTTCTATTTCAGTCATGTGGCTTTCTGCTATTCTGACCTCTCTCTTTTTAATTGAATATCTTTGGGTGAGGATTTTACTGATACTGATCAGCATCGGAGTAACCTGGCATATTCTTTCTTTTCCTACTAAGAAGAAATAAGTATCCGGAACAGCAATTCTTTTCTTATCATAAAACTATATGTGAAAAGGATTCTTTATTTTTGTTGGTACTTAATTCTAATAATAATGTCATGAAAACAATAGTAGGGAATCTGTTTGTCTGGTGCACAATAATATTTTGTGTATTTATAGGCTGTGGCCGGAAAAAGATTATTCCGGATTCTGTCAGGGCTCAGGAGATTGCTGATCTTCGTTTTGGAATGTTTATCTGTTGGTCATACAGTACATTCTCCGGTAAGGAGTGGACCGGGGAACCACATAATGTATCTTTCTTCCGGGCAACCTCCTGCAATACCGATCAATGGGCAAAAACGGCTAAAGAAGCAGGAATGAATTATATCCTGTTCCTGACCAAACATCATGATGGTTTTTGTTTGTGGGATACACAGACAACCGATTTGAAAGTGACCAATGCTCCCTTGGATATGGATGTACTGAGAGAACTACGTGCTTCATGCAATAAATATGGAATAAAATTGGCCTTGTATTTTTCAGAGGGAGACTGGAACTGGGAAGGAGCTGAACGTGGGCAAAGTCAGAAAGGCGGAAGTGATCCAGAAATGAAAAAAGCTCAGTTGAAAGAACTGTTGACTCAATACGGTCCGATAGAATTTATCTGGTTTGATCATGCAGTAGGGGATGGAGGCCTCTCACATGACGAAACAACGGCATGGGTACATCAGTTTCAGCCCAATTGTTTTGTCGGATATAATCATGGGGCACCTTCCGGTCGTTTGAGCTTACGTGAACGGGGATGTGCAGGTCCGCTGGGTGGTGATAATCTTACTTGGGTGGCAGATGCTGGAAAGAACGAGAAAGCTTACGATGGTTATTTAGTCGCGGAGTTTACTTATCCCTTATTACCCGCTCATGAAGGTGGAGCCGATTGGTTTTATTCATTGCCACAACATGACTCATTGGTTTATCCGGCAGAAAAAGTCTATAAAGATTATAAGGAAGCTATTGAATACGGGAATATCTTTTCACTGAATATCGGTCCGGATTATAATGGAAATATTCGTGAGATAGATCGAAAGATTCTTCAGGAAGTGGGGTGGATGATAAAAGAGAATAGATAATATAATAACAGTAAGGTCTTGTAGTAATATTTCTACAAGACCTTACTTGATTTAGCAATTGAACGAATTATCTGCAGAGAACGTTTCGCTTTCAAATTCATGTTTCACTTGATTAACCCAATGTTTGATCCGTTCATCTGTCTTTTCGGGTTGATTTTCGATATCCAGCGCTAATCCTACGAACTTACCTTTTTTTACTGCCTGGGATTGATTGAAGTGGTATCCTTCTGTTGAGGTATGGCCTACCACGATGGCTCCCCGTTTGGCAAAAGCTTCTGCCAGATAACCGATCGCATCGACGAAATTATCCGGATATTTAACCTGGTCTCCCAGGCCAAAGACTGCTACTTTTTTCCCTTTCAGGTCGGAAGAGGTTACTATCGGCATTATTTCATCCCAATACGTGGGTAGTTCTCCGTCAAACCAGGTTGACGAGCCTGCAATGATATGATCGTATGTCTCGAAATCACTCTCTCCTGAATTTTCAACCGGGATAATATCGATCTGAACGTCATGGAATGCATCTTTTATCTTTTGAGCAACTGCTGCCGTCTTTGCAGTAGACGAACCATAAAATAATCCAATCTTTTTCATATTTCATTCTATTAATAATCCAACAATTCTTTTGCCGCTTTATAAATTTTCTCCTCATTCGGGAGGATCGCTTTTTCGAGGATCGGGTGGAACCCGACCGGGGTAAATATTGAACCGACCCGTTGTATGGGAGCATCCAGATACTGGAATAACTCAGCACCGATCATACTGGCTATTTCTGCCCCAAAACCAGAGAATATTTTGTCTTCATGTACGATTAAAACCTTACTTGTCTTTTTTACAGAGTCGAAGATCGTCTCTTTATCCAGTGGGATCAACGAGCGTATATCGATCACTTCGACATTTCGACCGTGTTCTTTCTGTAATTGTTCTGCGACATTCAAACAAAGATGGGTCGTATTTCCGTATGTGATAATACTCATATCTTCTCCTGGGCGACGGATACGAGCTTTCCCGAAAGGAACTTCAAAATCGTCAGGTACAAAAGTTGCCGCTTCGGTGGCATTGTACAACGCTTTTGGTTCCAGAAATAGAGTGAAACCTTTGGAACGCATGCTGGTCCGGAGCAGGCCGGCTGCATCGTCGGCAAACGAAGGGTAAACGATACGTGCTCCCGGTAGGGTCGTCAGCGCACCTTCTATTGTCTGGGAATGGTACAAGCCACCACCGATATAACCACCGGAAGCGAGTCGCAGGGTGATGTTCGGAGTAAACTGCCCATAGCTTCTCCAGTATTCGTGTGTACATTCTACATATTGTTCGATGGCAGGCCAGAAGTAATCTGCAAATTCGGCTCCTTCGATTACAACATGTATCTTTGGATCGAATCGGCACATCCCATTTGCCGATCCGACGATATAATCTTCTGCAATCGGCGCATTAAATACACGGGCATCACCAAATTCCTGTTGCATGCCTTTCGAGATGTTGAAAACACCCCCTTTTTCTTTGTTGGCAATATCTTGTCCCCAGATAAAAGTATCCGGATTATGCCGGAATTCGGCTTTCAGGGTTTTGTTGATAGCCGTAGCCAATGTTTCCTTATCTCCGGATTCATTTTGTACGCCGTCTACATATTTCTTAGGGAGATAAGGTTCCGGTAATACAAAGTCGGTAACCGTTGCAGGGTCCGGATCAGGAGCAGCTAATGCTTTCCGGTTAGCTACGCTTAGGTCTTTCTTGGCTTTATCCTCGATCTCTTTCAGTTCTTCCTCCGTGAAACGTTTGTACCGGAGAAGCATACGCCGAAATTTCTGTAAGGGATCGGCCGCCTTTACGTAATTCAGCTCGTTTTCATCGCGGTATAAGGTGTGCTTATCCGAATTGGAGTGGGAGCCGATACGCACGCAATTGGCTTGTACAATTACCGGAATACGATTGAGAGCATATTCTTTTGCCTCTGTCATGGCATTCATCGAGTCGAATACGTCTTTACCGTTACAATGAATGATCTTCAGGTTTTTGAAACCGGAGAAGTTATCGGCTACCTTCCGATTGGCGGTTTGATCTTCTTTGGGTACGGAGATCCCGTATCCGTTATCCTGAATAACGAATATCACCGGTAAACGTTCCGTACTGGCTCCGTTAATGGCTTCATATACGAATCCTTCGGAGGTTGCCGATTCACCGTGAGAAGTGATAGCCACTCCTTTGTGTTTATAATAAACCATAGCCCTGCCTACACCGGCGGCATGCAGGTCGTGGGTTCCTGTGGCAGACGATATGTTCTCTATATTCCATTCCATTTTGGAGAAATGGTTAGACATATGCCGTCCGGCACTTGTTAGGTCGGTCGCTTTGGATATTCCGTTCAGTATAACTTCTTCAGGGGTCATTCCTGCTGATAGTACCGTGAGCATATCCCGGTAATAGGGGAACAGGAAGTCTTCTCCTTTTTTGAATACCTGTCCGATCGCGAGCTGGATGCCGTCATGACCGGCATAAGGGGCATGATATGACCAGCCCAGCGATTGTAACAGGTAAGAAGGGGCCTTTTCATCGAGAGCCCGTCCTAATGTCATCAGGTAAAACCATTTTTTCAGGGTTTCCTTATCTGTATTTTTTATATCGTACTTTTTCATTTTTGAGCATATTAATTATTAAAGATCCCAGTTTTCCAGATAATCGGCAATGCGGCGCAGGAAAGCACCACCCAATGTTCCGTTAATGATCCGGTGGTCGTATGATAACGACAGATACATTTTATGGCGGATGCCGATCATATCGCCTTCCGGTGTTTCAATCACTGCCGGTTTTTTCTCGATATAGCCTACTCCCAGAATAGCTACCTGGGGTTGGTTGATGATCGGTGTGCCGAACAGGTTCTTGAATGTTCCGAAATTGGTGATCGTAAAGGTTCCTCCCTGAATATCGTCCGGAGATAGTTTATTGTTACGAGCTTTGTTTGCCAGTGAGTCGATGGCGACAGCCAGACCGTTCAGATTCAGTTTGTCGGCATCATGAACAACTGGAACAATCAGGTTTCCGTCATTTAAAGAGACGGCAATACCTACGTTGATATGTTTCTTCAGGATCATCTGATAACCTTCTACCGACGCATTTACCTGTGGGAAATCAGCCAGCGCTTTGGCAGTAGCCTCCGTAATAGCCGGCATATATGTCAGGCTGATACCTTCACGTTTCTGGAAAGCATCTTTGTTACGGGTACGCCATTTCACCAGTTTGGTAACGTCTACTTCTACTACTGTAGTGACGTGCGGGGAAACCTTTTTGGATAATACCATATGATCTGCAACAATCTTGTGTACGCGATCCATTTCAACCACCTTATCTTCTGCGGTAGCCGACGATGGAGCGGCTGTAATGGTAGAGGAATGTGACGGAGAAGGTGTTACTGCCTGTTGAACCTGAATAGCCGGTTCCGACTTTTTCTCCGATACAGCCTGAGCGGATTGAGGTTGCTGCTTTGGAGTTGTACCTTTCTTTCCGGAAAGATAATCTTTCATATCTTTTTTACTTAAACGTCCCATATAGCCGGTTCCCGGAATAAGGTCCATTTCTTCTTTACTCAGATTGGCTTCTTTAGCCATCTGAAGAACGACGGGTGAATACCATCTTTCATCTTCTTTTGCAGCCTGTGCCTTTGGAATGATGGTAGATGAATTTACAGCGTTTGCACTTGCAGTGTTATTGTCTGCTTCTTCTTGGGGAGTTGCATTGTTGTCGGGAATATCCTCTTCAGATCCTTCCAGTTGGATAATGGCCACAGTTGTTCCCACAGCCACCGTATCGCCTTCACTAAATAATATTTTAAGTACTTTGCCGGCAACGGGAGATGGGATCTCCGCACTTACTTTTGCCGTACTTACTTCAAAAAGCACATCATCTTCGTTTACCTGATCACCGTTTTTTACAGACCAGGAGATAATGGTACCTTCCGTAACGCTTTCGCCCAACTTGGGCATTTTTATTTCAAATGTAGCCATAGTTTATTAATCTTTTTGCTTTGTTCTTTCGCCGGATAAGTCCAGTTGACCTATACGTTTTAATATTCTCTATCGTTAAAATAGAACAACGGTTAGATGTGGAAAGTTCTATGTTACAAGGGTTAAGTGTTGTAAATCCAGTTTTTGTCAGCATATTTGTTATTCCTTAACAACCGGATCTCTTCCAGGTCACTTGCGTTGAACTCGTAATAACGGTTATTATCTGTATGAGTGAAAAAATAGTCCATCAGCGAGCGTTTCAGTTCGTCGATGGAGGTGGATTTTGGAAACATACCGGATAGGTTTGTGACCGGGCTTTTTACCGATTTGACAAAATAAGGATGGGGGATGGTTCCGTGAGAGGATAAGATACCCGATGGTTGAAGAACCTGGTTAAGCATATCCAGATCTGTGGAAAACAACAAGGTCGCATGATGCATCATCCTGTGTTTATGGATAGCCTGTGCACTTCCGGATATTTTCAGCCCGTCGACGGTTAATCCCTGCCGTTCGTCGGCTTTTGCATGAATTCCGAGACTCTCAAGGAAGCGGATTATACTTTCTGTAAACCGGATGGAGTCGATCTGGCTGCTGTTTTCAATAAAGGTGAGGTTCAGGTTTCCCATGTCGTGATACACTGCACCACCTCCGGAGAAGCGGCGGGCTATCCGGATTTGCTTTTCCTCTATAAACTCCATATCGGCTTCTGCCCATATATTCTGATGTTTCCCGATAACGACAGCCGGTTCATTCTGCCACAACATAAAGATATCTTCCGAAAAGTTCTTTAGAAGATATTCTTCTGCTGCGAGATTGAACCAGGCGTCTGTATGGGTGTTGTAAACGCAAAGCATTACATGTATAAACTTTCATGTATAACTTCTCCAACCGTAGGATGGGGAAAGATATTCTTTTTGAATTGCTCTGTCGTGTAACCGTTTTCTACGGCAATGCCGGCTGCAATAATGATTTCCGACGCAGGGTTTCCCAGTAGATGGCAACCGATAATGCGGTCGTCTGTGTCGGTGATAAGCTTGCATAATCCGGTTCCCGTCTCATTCTCTGCCATAAAACGACCGGAATAAGTCATAGGGATCTTTACCACATTATAGGGCGTACCTTCAGCTTTCAACTCTTCTTCTGTTTTTCCTACGCCTGCGACTTCCGGATTGGTGTAAACAACGGCTGGAATAGCTTTGTAACTCATCCTGTCTTCGCGTCCCAATAGATGATTGATGGCGACTTCCGCTTCCCGGTAGGCCGTATGAGCCAACATGGAGAAACCGGTTACGTCACCACAGGCATACACATGAGGATGGGAGGTTTGCATATATTCGTTCACTTTCACACCATTGCGGAGAAGTTCCACAGAGAGTGTTTCAAGACCCAGATTACTGATATTCGCTCTACGGCCGACACTGACCAATATTTTGTCTGCTTCGATCTTCTCTGTTTTCCCGTCTTTTTCCACAATGACACTGTCGGGTGTTACCTCGATAACTTTTGTCTCAAGGAAAAACTCGACGCCTTTCTTTGCATACTCTGTACGGAGCATAGCCGACGCTTCTTTATCCATAGCTCCAAGTATTTCAGGCATCATTTCGATAACCTTCACTTTGACGCCCATACTGTTAAAGAATGAAGCAAATTCGATACCGATCACTCCACCTCCGATAATAGCAATCGACTGGGGAAGCTCTTTCATGTCCAGTGCTTCTTTTGAAGTCCAGTACGCTACGTCCGACAACCCTTTGATAGGGGGGATGACAGTTTCAGAGCCAGTACAAAGCAGGATGTTTTTTACAGCGAATACCTCCTCACCGCATTGGATCAGGATATATCCGTATTCTTCTCCCCGGATAACTGCTTCTCCCTGCACGATTGTCACACCATTGCCATTGAGTTTGGCTTTGACTCCGAGCGTCAGCTTTTTTACAGTCTTGTTCTTTCTGGCAATAATCTTACCCAAATCGAAGCCCGGAGAAGCATCCGCCTGTATTCCATATTTGGAAGCACTCTTTATACTATCCAGTATTTTGGCTGAATATAATAATGTCTTGGTAGGAATACATCCTTCGTTCAGGCAAACTCCACCGATGGCATTCTTTTCAAAGAGAATAGTTTTTAACCCATTTTCGGCGGCCTGTTCACCAGCAGTGTAGCCGGCAGGTCCTCCTCCGATAATGGCTATATCGTATTTCATAATCAACTAACTTTAATTATTTAAATATCAAAACCCTTTCACTCAAAGGTCTGAAGTCTTTTTCACCCGGTTCTTTGGTCGGCGTTCCGAACGGCATTTGGGCGATCAATTTCCAGTTTGGATTGATGTTCCATTCTTTCTGTGCCATTTCATCGATCAATGGATTATAATGTTGCAGGGAAGCACCTAGACCGGCATCCTCTAGCATTGTCCATATAGCGAACTGATGCATCGCTGATGTCTGCTGCGACCAAATGGGGAAGTTATCTTTGTAGCTTGGAAATGCTTTCTGTAAATTCTCCACCACTTCCATATCTTCATAAAACAGGATAGTGCCGTATCCGCAATCGAAACTGGTATTAATCTTGACAAGTGTTTTTTCAAACGCTTCTGCCGGAACGATAACACGCAGGGCCTCTTTTGTGATATCCCAGAATTTCTTATGATTTTCACCTAAAAGAAGAACAATCCTTGTCGATTGTGAATTGAATGCCGAAGGTACGTTTGTTACTGCAAAGTCGATAATCTCTTTAATTTCATTGTCTGATATAGGAGAACTGTTAGTGATATTGTAATAGGATCTCCTGTGTTTTACTGCTTCTTTAAAATTTTTAGCCATAATATCTGTAAGTATTTATGTTTATTATTATTAGTAGAACCGAAAAAGTTGTTCTTTTGTTGCATGAATGTTTATATATAGGTATAGGTGAAATTTATTGCAGATTTGTGTGGAATAATAAAAAATATTTTTTACCTTTGCGCCCTGTAAAGAGAGAAACTCTATTAGAATCTTCGTTCTGATCATGATGCTAGTTCGGAAAGGGAAGACAGATAGCAGGAGTTGTAATTAATTTATTGCGTTAATAAAAAAAGAAGATAGCAATGTCTAAAATTTGTCAAATTACCGGAAAGAAAGCAATGGTTGGCAACAACGTTTCTCACTCTAAGAGAAGAACGAAACGTAAGTTTGATGTTAACCTGTTTACTAAAAAGTTCTACTGGGTAGAACAGGATTGTTGGGTTAGCCTGAATATTTCAGCCGCAGGCTTGCGTACTATCAATAAGCTGGGTTTAGATGCAGCGATTAAGAAGGCAGCTGAAAAAGGTTATTTAAACGCTTAATTTGGAGGAAAATAAGAAATGGCAAAGAAAGCAAAAGGTAACAGAGTTCAGGTAATCATGGAATGTACTGAACACAAAGAAAGCGGTATGCCGGGTACATCCAGATATATCACTACCAAGAATAGAAAAAATACAACTCAGAGATTGGAATTGATGAAATACAACCCGATCCTGAAGAAGATGACTTTACACAAAGAAATTAAGTAATAGGAGATTTTAAACGATGGCAAAAAAAGCAGTTGCAACATTTAAGAAAGGTGACGGTCGTACTTACTCAAAAGTAATTAAGATGGTTAAGTCTCCGAAAACTGGTGCTTACATCTTCCAGGAAGAAATGGTTCCAAACGAATTGGTAAAAGATTATTTCGCGAAATAATCTTTGCTCTATAAAATACAAAAAGAGGTTCTCCCAAAAGAGAACCTCTTTTTTTGTTCTTTTCAACTGAAAGAAAAGAACGCGTATAATAATGCTTCAAATCAAATATTTTTTTACTTTTGTATGGGCGTTTATGACGCATCGCGAATAAAATGTATAATAATAAGATTAATAATATAAACAATTAAGAACCATGAGATTTGATGTATCCAGCACTGCGCTGTTATCCCGTTTGCAGTCTATCAGCAAAGTTATTGCGTCTAAGAACTCTTTACCTATTCTCGACAGCTTCCTGTTCGACCTTGACGGTAATAAACTGACTATAACAGCTTCGGATGCTGAAACACGTCTGGTTACTTCTGTTGAGGTGATGAATTCAAAAGGTACCGGGCTTTTCGCTGTTTCTGCTAAGATACTGCTCGATCCTTTGAAAGAATTGCCGGAGCAACCGCTTACTTTTGATATCAACGATGAGAACCTGGAGATCTTTATCCATTTCCAGAACGGAAAGTACAATTTCATCGGGCAGAAAGGGGATACCTATCCGCAACAGAAGCCGCTGAATGATAATGCGATCGCAATTACTGTCGAATCGCAGATGTTGCTCAACGGTATCAGCCGTTCTTTATTTGCAACAGCCGACGACGAGCTTCGTCCGGTGATGAACGGTGTCTATTTCGACATTCATACGGATGACCTGACTTTTGTCGCTTCGGACGGACATAAACTGGTTCGTTTACGTAACCTGTCGGTGAAATCGCCGGAAAGAGCTTCTTTCATTTTGCCGAAGAAACCGGCTAACCTATTGAAGAATGTGCTGGCTAAAGGTTCAGAAATGGTAAGTATCAAGTTTGATGACAATAATGCTTATGTGAATTGCACGAACTTTGAAATGGTTTGCCGCCTGATCGAAGGACGTTATCCGAACTATAACAGTGTAATTCCGCAGGAAAATCCGTTTAAGGTAACGATCGATCGTGTTTCATTCCTGAATGCACTGAAACGTGTATCTGTATTCTCCAACCCGGCAAGCAGCCTGGTTAAGTTGCAGTTGAAGGAGAGTGAAATGATTGTTTCTGCACAGGATATCGATTTCTCTACTTCTGCGGAAGAAAAGATCGTGTGCCAGTTTGACGGAACAGAGCTGAACATCGGTTTCAAGGCAACTTACCTGATTGAAATATTGAGTAACATTAACTCGGAAGAAGTAATTCTGGAATTGGCTGATCCATCACGTGCCGGTTTGATCGTTCCTGCAGAAAATGAAGAGAACGAAGACTTATTGATGCTTCTCATGCCGATGATGTTGAATGACTAACAAATAAAAAATGCAATTAAACTTAAAGAACCCGATAGTCTTCTTCGACCTGGAGACTACGGGTATAAATATCGTAAAAGACCGTATCGTTGAAATCTCTTTTGTAAAGGTTCACCCTAACGGCAAGGAAGAGACGAAGACGAGAAGGATCAATCCGGAAATGCCGATTCCACCGGAGTCGACTGCCATTCATGGTATTACGGATGAAGATGTAAAAGATTGTCCTACCTTTAAAGAAATAGCCAAGTCGCTGGCTGCACAGATCGAAGGTTGCGACCTGGCCGGATACAACTCCAACCGTTTCGATATTCCTCTGCTGGCGGAAGAATTCCTTCGGGCAGGCGTGGATATCGACCTGAATAAACGCAAATTTGTCGATGTTCAGACTATTTTCCATAAAATGGAACAACGTACATTGTCGGCTGCCTATAAGTTCTATTGTGACAAGAGTCTGGAAAATGCCCATACGGCAGAAGCAGATACAATGGCTACCTACGAGATCCTGAAGGCGCAGCTGGACCGTTATTCCGAATTACAGAACGATATTGATTTTCTTTCCAAATATTCCAGCTTTACCGACAATGTGGATTTTGCCGGACGCATGGTATATAACGAAAAGGGAGAGGAAGTGATCAACTTCGGTAAATATAAAGGAAAGCTGGTAGAAGAAGTATTAAAGACAGACCCCGGATATTATTCCTGGATTATGAACGGTGACTTCCCGCTGAATACCAAGAAGATACTCACCGAAATTAAATTGAGAGGTTTTAATTCGAAATAACAGCAATGAACAACTTTGAGTTTGCCAATCCTGTAAAGGTTGTCTTCGGGAAAGGCTCAATTGCACGTTTATCCGCTTTGATCCCTGCCGGAAGCAAGGTCTTGATGGTCTACGGAGGCGGAAGTATAAAGAAGAACGGTATCTATGACCAGGTGACAGAGGCATTGAAAGGCTTTGAGGTGACGGAATTTCCGGGTATCGAGGCCAATCCGCACTATGAAACCTGTATGAAAGCGGTAGAGATCGTCAAGGAGAAAAATATAAACTTTCTGTTGGCTGTAGGTGGAGGGTCGGTTATCGACGCTACCAAATTTATTGCGGCCGCTTATTATTACGAAGGAGAGCCCTGGGATATTCTTTCGAAAGGTGGGGTGATAAAACAGGCATTGCCATTGGGGGCTGTCTTGACTTTATCGGCTACCGGTTCGGAAATGAACGAACGTTCTGTTATTTCACGTGTCGGGACTCGCGAAAAACTGAACTTTGCCAGTCCGTTAGTCTTCCCTCAGTTCGCTATCCTGGATCCGGAAGTGACTTATTCATTACCTGCCCGGCAGGTGGCGAACGGCGTGGTGGACTCGTTTATCCATGTTGTCGAACAATATCTGACCTATCCCGTTAATGCAAAAGTACAGGATGCTTTCTCCGAAGGCCTGATGAAGGTTATCTATGAAGAAGGAATGAAAGTACTGGATCATCCGAACGATTATGATATCCGTGCCAACCTGATGTGGGCTGCCACCAATGCTTTGAATGTATGGATCGGACAAGGAGTGCCTCAGGACTGGTCGTCCCATCGGATGGGATATGCTCTGACTGCCCAGTTCGGTTTGGATCATGCACAGACATTGGCTATTCTGTTGCCGGGTGTCATGACTTACATGTTTAAGGAAAAACAGGTGAAACTGGCACGTATGGGTGAAGTCGTATTCGGCATTACAGGAGGAACAGAAGAGGAACGTGCCCGTAAAACGATCGCTGCCTGTGAAGATTTCTTCCGTCATATGGGATTGAAAACCCGTTTAGGCGAATGCGGTATTAAGGAAAGCGATCTGGATGCACTGGCTGCCCCGGTAGATAAGCAGGGCTGGCATTTGGGTGAACACCATAATATTGACAGTAAGGTAACGCGCGACATCCTGATGTTGCGTTTATAAGAAAAAAAGATGTTGAAAGGTAAACATATCATACTGGGAATTACAGGAAGTATAGCGGCATACAAGGCTGCTTATATTATCCGTGCCCTGGTGAAGAAAGGTGCTGAAGTACAGGTGGTGATAACCCCTGCCGGAAAAGAGTTTATTACACCGATAACGCTTTCTGCTTTAAGTAGTAAGCCGGTTATCAGTGAGTTTTTCTCTAACCGCGACGGTTCATGGAACAGCCATGTCGACCTCGGATTATGGGCAGATGCTATGCTGATTGCTCCGGCTACGGCTTCGACGATCGGTAAGATGGCGAACGGTATTGCAGATAATATGTTGATCACGACTTATCTGTCATGTAAAGCTCCGGTGTTTGTGGCTCCCGCTATGGACCTGGATATGTTTGCTCATCCTTCTACCCAGCAGAACCTGGATCGTCTCCGTTCATTCGGAAACCATATCATTGAACCAGCCGAAGGCGAGTTGGCCAGCCATCTGGTTGGCAAGGGAAGAATGGAAGAACCGGACAAGATAATCACTGTCCTGGAAGAGTTTTTTGCTTCCCGATCCGTACTTGAAAAAAAAAAGATTGTAATAACTGCCGGTCCGACGTACGAAAAGATTGATCCCGTACGTTTTATAGGTAACTATTCTTCCGGAAAGATGGGATTTGCATTGGCGGAAGCCTGTGCAGCGCAGGGAGCGGAAGTTACATTGATCGCTGGACCGGTTTCGTTGACAACGACGCATCCGAATATACACCGGGTCGATGTAGAGTCCGCCGAAGAGATGTACGAGGCAGCTATGGCTGCCTATCCGGAGGCGGATGCCGGAATTCTGTGTGCTGCCGTGGCGGATTACCGTCCGGAGGTACAGGCTGACGAGAAGATCAAACGGGAAAGTAAAGGGGATATTATGCTTCACCTCGTACCTAACAAGGATATTGCTGCCTCTTTAGGAGCAATCAAACGGGAGGGGCAGGTGCTGATCGGTTTTGCGTTGGAAACGAACAATGAAGCGACCAATGCTGAAAGTAAGTTGAAGCGGAAAAACCTCGATTTCATCGTGTTGAATTCACTTCGTGATGCCGGTGCCGGATTTCGTTGCGATACCAATAAGATCTCAATTATCGACAACAAGGGAGAAGTAGCCAGCTATCCGCTGAAAAGTAAACAGGGGGTGGCGACTGATATCGTAAACAAGTTGGCAACATTATTGAAATGAAAATGATTAAAAGACTGTTATTCCTGTTCCTGTTGGGAACCCTACCTTTTACCGGTAATGCACAAGAGTTGATAGCCCAGGTCAAAATCAACAGAGATAAGATCCAGGGTACGACAACGGTGTTTGAAACATTGGAAAAAGCATTGATCGAGTTTATCAATAACCGGAAATGGACGGATGCAACCTTTGCTGTCAACGAAAGGATTGACTGTACTTTTAATATTATCATCAATGAAAAGCCTTCCGACAATAGCTTCAAGGCTGAAATACAGGTTCA